>JBBIST010000060.1:0-19039 GCA_037441125.1 Burkholderiales bacterium | reverse complement strand
TTTGTCTGATCACACCCCGCTGAAGTGGGTCAGTTTTCGATGATCGTCAACAGCTACAGGTGCCGAGATCACGGACCGGCCGTTGCCGGATAGCGCAGGCGTCGATCTGGTTGGCGGCCTCGACTTGCCGCTCTACCAGAATCTTTTTGGATTGGACTTGAAGGGCCTCGTCGAAGGAAGCGAAGAGCTGCTCCGTGGCGAAGGGGAGGTGGGTCGCAGCTTGTTTCAGGCCGCGGCCGGCCTGGCGAGCTTGCGCACCGTCATCGCCGACCTGGACGAGGAGGCGGCCGCCACATTCAAGGCTCGGGGCACGACCGGGCGCTTGAATCGCGCGTTAAACGATTTCGACGAACAAAGGCGGGTACTCAAGGACGCGACGATCCGTACTTACGTCTGGGAGACGGCGGAGCGCGAGCACCGTCAGGCCGAACTGAAGCACGCCCAGCTGCGAGAGGCTCTGAAGGACAAACGTTCGGGGCAGCAGCGTCTGCAGCGCATCCGTGCCAACCTACCCTTGCTCGCCGAGCGCACGGCCAAACTAGAGGAGGCGGAAGCTCTATCGCACATTCCGTCGTTGCCGCTTGAGACGGCGCAGGTGCGTGTGAAAGCCCAGGAGCGTTTACGCAGCGCCGTCGAAGTCGGGCGCGTGGCTGAATACCGATTGACACGGCTCAAGGCTGACGCAGCGGCCCTGGTCGTTCGGGACGGCATCCTGGAGCAGGCAAGGGCCATCGAAGGGGTGTTTCATGCGATCGGCGGCTATCGCACAGCGCGCGACGCCCTTCCGCGACTGGTGCGCGAACGCGCTGACTTGTCGGAGAGGATTCGGAAGCTGCTGGCGCAGATCGGCTCATCATGCGACGTTTCCGATGCTCGAGACCTGCTGCCGCCGGAAACGCTGGTCGCACGAGTGCAGTGTCTCATTGACGATCATGGGCGCCTTACCGACCGTGAAGAGCAGCTTGATGCTCATATCCGAACCAAGCAGGCGGCGATCGATCGCTTGAGTGATCGGTTCGCGTCGCTACCCGAGTCGGCAAGGGTCGACGAGTTGGAGGCGTCTGCTGCGAGTGTCGCAAATCTGCCTGATCTGGACGCCCGAAGGCGAGAGCTTGATCGTGAGATCGCTGACGAGGATGGCAGGCTGCAGCGAGAGGCGGCGGCCCTGTGGACCGGTTCGCTGTCGGAGCTCGTGGTGCTAACGGTGCCTCTGGCGGAAATGGCAGGATCGTTTGACGACGAGTTCGCGAGCCTTGCGCAGGATGAGCGGCTGGTGTCCGAGAAGGACGAGACGCTGTCTCGCGATCTCGAAGATCGCCGCCGCGAACTCAAAGTATTGGCCGCCACGGGCGAGGTTGTCACGCAGGCGGAGGTCGCCGCGGCGCGAGCCGAACGCGACGGCAAGTGGACCGAACTGCGCCGCATCCACATTGATGGCTTGCCGCAGTCACCGTCGAAGCAGGCTGATGGGACGCTTCGGCTTGACCTTGCGGCTGGCTTCGAGGCTGCGATTCGCGAAGCGGATCGCTTGGCCGACCTGCTTCGCGCCGATACTGAGCGCGCCACCAACTTGGAGGCGACACGACAGCGAATCGTCGACATGCAGGCCGAGGTGCAACGGAACAAGGAACTCGGAGACCGGGTCGCTCACAAGCGCCAGGCCCTGCAAGGCCGGTGGGAGGCACTGATCGCACCGCTTCGTCGGTCCGACCTCTCGCCGGCCGCCTTGCGGGAGTGGCTTTCGCGCCATCAACGACTGGTCGAGAGGCACGGCAATTTGGAGCGCCTGAGAATCGAGCGGGGGTTGGTCGACGCCGACATCAGGCGAGCCCGAAACCTGCTGGATGCGGCGCTACTGGCCTGCGGGCTGGCTGCCTCGATTGCCGATGAGCCCGCCACGAGCATGCTCGCTCGCGCCAAGCAAGCGATCAATGTGGCCTGGAAGGCAAGGACGGACCGCGAGTCGGCCTCCGACCAAATTCAAGCAGGCACGGACGAGCTTCGCGACTTGAAGAAGCAGCACGAACATGTTGCGGCAAAGCTCGGCGACTGGAAGCGCAGTTGGGCCGAGACTGCCGAAGGTCTACGCCTGAGTCCCGAGGCGCTTCCCGCCGAAGCCAGGGCGAGGTTGGATCAGTTCTCCCGGCTCGCCTCCGCACTGGACGAACTTCGCGGGATCGATGCCGGTGCCAACGAGCATCGGGCCGCGGTAACTGAATTTGAGGCAAAGATCTCCGACATCGCGCGGCTGGTCGCGGAACCGCTGGACGACGCGGGCTCGGACATCGTGGCTGAGCGACTTTACGCTGCGCTGGCCGACGCACGGAGCACGGACGCGAAACGGCGCCAAGTGATCAGCGACATTGAACGCGAAACGCGGACCATCTCGGAGGCGGACGTCTCCGCCGAGGAAGCGAGGAACACCCTGGGCGCACTGGTTCGGACAGCCGGCTGCCATACAGTCGAAGAACTGCCCGAAGTCGAAGGCAAGGCGACGCGAAAGCAGGCGCTGCAGCAGCGGCTGCGTGAGATTGACGACCAACTCGTGCAGCACAACGCGCGGACGGTTGGCGAGCTACTACTGGAGGCAGGTGCCTTGTCGTTGGAGGACGTGACCCGCCAGATCGCCGACGGCGAGACCGAAATTGAAGACTTGGAGCGACAGGTCGAAGCCGCGCAAGGTGCCGTCTTCGGCGCCAGGCAACGCCTTGACGCGATCGATGGAGGAACGGCCGCCGCGGATGCGCAGCAGACGGCGCGGTCACTGGCGGCGCGCGTTGCGAAGGAGGCGCGCGCCTATGCCCGGGCCCGGCTGGCGAGCGCGGTGCTGAACCGGGTCGTACAGCTCTATCGAGAGCGGCACCAGGGGCCGCTCTTGCATCGCGCAGGCGAAGTCTTCGCTCGCATCACCCTGGGCAGCTTCTCCGGGCTCACGGCCGACTATGAAGATGATCGCCAGGTACTCCTCGGAGTCCGGTCGAACGCGACACGCGTTTCTGTCACGGGCATGAGCCAGGGAACGCGCGACCAATTGTTTCTCTCGCTGAGACTCGCGGCCATCGAGCAGCACATCGAGGGACGTGGTCCGTTTCCGGTGATAGCCGATGACCTTCTTGTTCAGTTCGATGACGATCGTGCCGTGGCGACGCTCGAGGTGCTCAGCGAGCTGAGCGCGAAAACGCAGGTGCTGTTCTTCACGCATCACGGGCATCTGGTTGACCTCGCGCAGTCGTCGAAGCTTGGCGCAACGATCTCAGTGCAAAGCCTCTGAATAGAACTGGGTCGACCCAAAAGGATGGGGCCCGTTGAAGATTGGCAACGCTGGGGTCAAAGAAACTGTGCGGCGACGAGCGCTTTCATCGAGCATTGCGCGACACTCGATGCGCTCGGCACGAAGATCGCCACCGATAAGGGAGTGGGACAGCGACTCGGCAGCGTCGGCACAAGGCCGCGCAACGGATACACTTCCGTTGCAGCCGAGAAGGCGTGGGCCGATGGCCGGCTCGGTGGCGAAAGTGGTGGCAAAAGTCGGTAAGTACTTGAAGCGTAAGAGTTTGCAGCGGACTGCAAATCCGTGTACGCCGGTTCGATTCCGACCCCCGCCTCCAAGAGACAACGCGCCTGTCGCGCTCGCGCAGGTGCCTTCAGATGTCTGGTTGCCTCACGAAAACCGCGTCGTCGTGGGCTCCCGCCTGGGCTCAGTTCGATCGTCTTGCGCCGCGTCCCCGTGCGCCGACGAGCAGTCCGACCGCGCCGGCAGCCAGCAGCAAAGCCAGCGAGCCGGGCTCGGGAACCCTCTGGAAAGTCACCGAGACCGCCGGTGCCGAGGTGCCGTCCGAGTACGTACCCGAGTAGCCGCATATGAAGCCTGGCAGCTTGAACTTGAGGCAGTGCTTGGGATCGATCGGACCAAGGTCGACCTTGCCAAGGTCGATGTCGATCGTGTGATACATGCGCACGCCGGTCTTGACGAACTGCAGCCGGAAGCCATAGAGATCGATGTTGGCGAAGTCGCTGACCGGATTGCGCTGGTCGAAGTAGTCGCTGACGATCGAAGTCAGCGAGCCATCGGCGGCAAAGGCGGCGGCGAACCAGTCGACGCTCGACGACGCATAGCTGAAGGTCTCGATCGTGGCGCTGGTGAGGTCGTCGTAGAAGACGACCTCGCCAGTCTCGACCCTCATGTTGGCGCAAGCGGTGGTTGAAACCCAGCCGCCCAGCGCCGGGATGCACTCGTCGGGGATCCAGAACGACACCTCGCCGCGCCAGCCGAGGACTTCAGGCGGCGTGTCGAAAGGCGCGCCGTACCTCGGATCCCAGGCGCCACGGAACAGCGCCGAGTTGGCCGCTCCGGCAAAGAAAAGACCGAGCACGAGGCCGACCGACAGAACTTTCAGGGAACTGAACAGGTTCTTGCGCACGGCGGCATCCTTCGACAGGGCACTCCACGGGGGTATCGGGAATGCAGAAAGCAATCGCCGTGCCGAGAGGTCGAGGTCGCGGCCTAGGTCATTGAACCAATAAAGAAATCGACGACGAAAGCTCGTCTGCGGCCGCGGGCGCCACGGGCTGCTTGTAAAGAATTCCGACACCGCGCTGGCGAGTAAGCGGGCCTCGGCCGGCGCGCCGCTACGAGCACTGGCCGGTGTAGCCGCAGGCGGTGCAAAACTCGCAGCCGTCGCGCCGGATCACCGCCGCGGCGTGGCAGCTCGGGCAGACCTTGCCCTTGACCGGCGCGGTTTCGTTCTCGATCACCTTGACCGCGTCGGGCAGGGCGAGGATGCCGGCGGCCTCGATCGCACGGCCTTCGTCGTCGAGGATGCCGAGCACCTTGTAGCGGTGCAGCAGCAGCGTGGCGATGTAGGCGACCGTGCTCGGATACAGCGAGGCGCGCTCCTCGCCCGGCATCTGCGCCCAGAACTCGCCATTTTGCTCGCCGAAATTGAGCAGCTTCTTCAGCTTCAGGCCGATCCAGTTGGCGTCGACCACGCGCATGTCGAGCGAGATCAGCTTGCACAGGCCGTCGAGCACCTTCGGGTACTCGCCCGCGAGCCAGATCGAGTAGGGGCGGCGGCTGCCGTCGGGAAGCTGCAGCTCCTTGACGCCGAGCACGAAGTCGTCGCCGGTGTTCTGATTCTCGATGTCGACCGTCCAGCTCATCGTGCCGAGCGGGCCGGCCTTCGGCTCCTTGCGGCTGAACAGCGCATCGACCACCGGTGTCGGCCGTCGCATTAGCTCGCCCTGGACTTCGCTGTCGGCGAAGGTGCCGAGCTGTTCGCAGCGCAGGCGCACGATGTTGGCGAACGCCGCCACCACACCCGGCTGCCAGACGCGCTCGCCGGTCGGCGGCATCGCCAGCGCGAAGCCCTGCTCGTCGCGCGCCCGCCCCAGGGCGTCGAGCTTCATCTTCAGCCAGGCGCGATCTTCGCTGCGCATGTCCATGGAAAGCGCCTTGGCGATCGCGCCCAGTCCGCGCGGCTGCTCGGCGCCGTTGACCCAGACCTCGAACGGCAGCGTGCGGCCGCCGCCGTTGGCGACTTGGCCGATGAAAATGGCGAACGACTCCTTGCGCTCCGGAATCTCGACCATGTAGGTCCAGGCCATGTTGCCTTCGGCGAGTTCCGGCCGGCCCGGCCACTTCAGGCTCGCCAGCGCCGGCCGCGGCGTCGAATCCAGGCGCACGCGGCGGTCCGGATCGTCCTTCAGGTCCTGCGGCGTCGGCGAAGTCGCGGCTTCCTTCTTGACCTCGAGCACCGAACCGATGACGTTGTTCGGCCGGTAGGTGGTGATGCCCTTCAGTCCCGCCTTCCAGGCGGCGAGGTAGAGCTGCTTGAACTCGTCGAACGGGTAGTCCTCTGGCACGTTCACGGTCTTGCTGACCGCGGCGTCGATGTAAGGCTGGACCGCGGCGATCATCTGCATGTGGTCGAGCGCGCTCATCTCCAACGCATGGACGAAGGCCGGCGGCAGGTGCTGGACGTCGCCGCCCATGCGCCGGTACAGCCGGTAGGCGTAGTCCTCGACCGTGTACTCCTGCTTGCTGCCGTCGGGCATGCGCTTCTTGCGGATGTAGGTCCAGGAAAACGTCGGCTCGATGCCGCCCGAGGCATTGGCGGCGAAGGCGAGCGAGATCGTGCCCGTGGGCGCGATCGACATGAGGTGCGAGTTGCGGATGCCGGTGGCGCGGATCCGCTCCTTGAGTGCGGCCGGCAGGCGCGAGGCGCAATGCGGCTCGGCCAGGTAGCGATCGGCGTCGAACAGCGGAAAGCAGCCCTTTTCCTGCGCCAGATCGACCGAGGCCTCGTAGGCGGCGTCGCGCATCGCCGCCGCGATCCGGCTCGCCATCGCGCGCGCCGCGGCACTGTCGTAGCGCAGGTTGAGCATCGTGAGCGCGTTGCCGAGCCCGGTGAAGCCGAGACCGACGCGACGCTTGTTGGCTGCTTCCTGCTGCTGCTCGGGCAGCGGCCAGAGCGTGGCGTCGAGGACGTTGTCGAGGGCGCGGATCGAGACCTGCGTCACCTGGCGCAAGTGGGCGAAGTCGAACGCGGCCGATTCGCCGAAGGGGTCGCGCACGAAGCGCGTCAGGTTGATCGAGCCGAGGCAGCAGCAGCCGTAAGGCGGCAGCGGCTGTTCGCCGCAGGGGTTGGTGGCGGCGATTGTCTCGCAGTACGACAGGTTGTTGTCGCTGTTGACGCGGTCGATGAAGATCACGCCCGGCTCGGCGTGGTTGTAGGTCGACTGCATGATCTGGTCAAACAACTCGCGCGCGCGCGCGCGGCGGTAGACCCAGGTGCCGTCGGCGCGCCGGTAGGCGCCGTCCTGGTCGAAGGGCTCGCAGCCGTGCCACAGCTCGATGTCCTCGTCGCGCTCGACCGCGCGCATGAAGGCGTCGCTCACGGCCACGCTCATGTTGAAGTTCGACAGCGAGCCGTCGCGCTTGGCGTGGATGAAGTCCTCGACGTCCGGATGGTCGCAGCGCAGCATCCCCATCTGCGCGCCGCGGCGCGAACCTGCCGACTCGAGGGTTTCGCAGCTCTTGTCGAACACGCGCATGTAGCTGATCGGTCCGCTGGCGCGCGAATGCGTGCCGCGCACCAAGGCGCCGCGCGGGCGGATGTGCGAGAAGTCGTAGCCGACGCCGCCGCCGCGGCGCATCGTCTCGGCCGCCTGGTTGAGGGCCAGATAGATCGACGGCACGCCGTCGTGGCTGGCGCCGCTGATCGCATCGCCGACCGGCTGCACGAAGCAGTTGATGAGGGTGGCGGCGATCTCGGTGCCGGCGGCGGAGTTGACGCGGCCGCCGGCGATGAAGCCGTCGACCATCGCCTGATGGAAGCGGCTTTCCCACTCGGCGCGCCGCTCGGGCGCCTCGACCGCGGCGAGCGCGCGCGCCACGCGCCGGCGCACGTCGTCGACGGTTCTCTCGTCGCCCTTGGCGTACTTCTCCAGCAGGACGTCGATCGAAATCGGCTGCTCGTCGAGCAGCATCTGGGCGGAGTCCAGTTTCATGCGGGGGCAGGATGCAAGAGGCAGTGCGCGAGAGTGAGCTTTGTAGGCGCATGCGCGCCGGCGCGCAAGAAAAACCGCGTCACGGTCGCTGGCGACGAAGGGCGCGAAGCCTACACTCGCCAAATTTCATACAAGATGTTGACTTAGCTGGCTCAAAAATCCCAGATATTGTGGTCGTGGCCAATGCGCCGCTTGGCGCCGACGTTGCGCCTCGGGCACCGGCACGCGACTTGCAGGACCGGCCGCCGATATACTGGCTGCCCTTCTGTTCGCTGGTCCGGCGCCGCGGCCCATGAATCTGCAGCAGTTCCGCTTCCTGCGTGAGACCGCGCGCCAGAAGTTCAACATCAGCGCCGCCGCGCGCACGCTGCACACCTCGCAGCCGGGCATCTCGAAGGCGATCATCGAACTCGAGCAGGAGCTCGGCGTGTCGATCTTCGCCCGTTCCGGCAAGCGCATCCTGGGACTGACGCCGCCCGGCCAGCAGGTGCTGCTGGCGGCCGAGCGCGTGATGCAGGAGATCGACAACCTCAAGAAGCTGGCGCGCGACTTCGCCGGCGCGCCCTCGGGCACTTTGCGCGTGGCGACCACGCACACGCAGGCGCGCTACGTGCTGCCGGCGGTCGTGCGCCGCTTCGCCAGCAGCTATCCGCAGGTGCGCTTCAAGCTGCTGCAGGCCGATCCACCGCAGATTGCGCAGATGGTGATCGGCGGCCAGGCCGATCTCGGTATCGCCACCGAGTCGCTGGCGCAGGCGCCTGGATTGCGCACGATCCCGGTCTACGACTGGCAGCACGTGGCGGTGTTTCCGCCCGGTCATGCGCTGGCGAAGTTCCAGGCGACACCCGGGCGGCTGGCGCTCAAGGACCTGGCGCGCCACCCGCTGGTAACTTACGAGGCGCACTTCACCGGGCGCGGCAAGATCGACGCTGCGTTCGCCGCCGCCGGGATCGAGCCGTCGATCGTGCTCGAAGCGATCGACGCCGATGTGATCAAGACCTACGTGCAGCTCGGCATGGGGGTGGGCATCGTTGCCGGAGTCGCCGTCGATCCGGCGCGCGACGCGCTGGCGATGCTGCCCTGCGGCCATCTGTTCGGCACCAACACCACGCGCCTGGCGGTCAAGCAGGGCGCCTACCTGCGCGGCTTCGTCTATGCATTCATCGAGATGGTCGCGCCCGACTGGAATCGGGGTCGCCTTGAGGAAGCCTTTCGCTGAGCGGGCCGCGGGCGCTTGCGCGGTGGATCCGCTGCGCCGGTGTCGACTGCCTCGCGGCCGGCGCCGGCCCGCGGTCGCCGGGGGCAACGCGCCAAGGTGCGCGCCGTGAGCACGGTTGCCTTCATCGGACTGGGCAACATGGGCCGGCCGATGGCCGGACATCTGCTTGACGCCGGCTACAGGCTGCGCCTGTACGCGCGTCGCGCCGAGACGATGCAGCCGCTGGCCGCGCGCGGCGCGCTCGCCTGCGCCTCGCCGGCCGAGGCCGCGCGCGGCGCCGAGTTCATCGTCACCAACGTCACCGCCGGCGCTGACGTCGAGCAGGTGCTGCTCGGCGCCCACGGAGCGATCGAGACCGCGGCCGCCGGCAGCCTGGTGATCGACCACAGCACGATCTCGCCCGCGCACACGCGCGCGATCGCCGCGGCGCTGGCCGCGCGCGGGATCGAGATGCTCGACTGCCCGGTGTCGGGCGGCGTGCGCGGCGCGCAGGACGCGACCCTGTCGATCATGGTCGGCGGCAGCGCCCAGGCGCTGGCGCGCGCGCAACCGCTGCTGGAGCGCGTCGGCCGCACGATCACCCACGTCGGCGCGCAGGGCGCGGGCCAGGTGGCGAAGGCCTGCAACCAGATCGTGCAGGTAGTCAACATCGAGGGCATCGCCGAGGCGATGCTGTTCGCGCGCGCGCACGAGGTCGACTGCAACGGCGTGGTCGCGGCTCTGGCGGCGGGCTTCGCTGGCAGCCGCATGCTCGACCTGATGGGCCCGAAGATGGCAGCGCGCGACTTCGCCGCCGGCATCGAGGCGCGACTGCATCACAAGGACTACGGCACGATCGTCGCCGCCGCGCACGAGGCCGGACTGGCCTTGCCGGCGGTGGCGCTGGTGGCGCAGCAGCTCAACGCGCTGGTCGGACAAGGCTGGGGCGGCGACGACACGAGTTCGTTGCTGCGCGTACTCGAAGCCGCGAACGGGCGTCACAGCGCCAGCGCCGGCGACGCACCAGGCGGATCCGGCGGTGCATCGCAGTCGGCAAGCGCCGGCTGATCGCCGCGTGCAGCGCCGCCGCTGCCGCCGGCTACACGGTGACCAGAAACCAGACCAGGCCGCAGGCGACGGCGAACAACAGCAGCGCACGCAGGCGCAGCAGCACGTCGTCGCGGGCCGGCGGCGCCTGGCAGCGGCGGTCGCCACTGATCATGGCCATGATCAGCGGCTCGCGCCGGACGAACTCGTAGAAGGCGACCGCCGCCAGGTGCAGGCCGATCAGCGCGTAGATCACGTACTCGCCGCGCTTGTGCACGGTGGTCATCAGATCCATCGTCGCCGTCGAGACGAGCTTGGCGAGCGGCCCTTCGGTGAAGATGTCGTCGCTTGCGAACAGACCGCTGCCGGCCTGCACGAGGAAGACCGCGAGCAGGGCCAGGACGGAGAGGGCGCCGAGAGGGTTGTGGCCGGCGGTGTGCTGCTTGCGGCCACGCAGATAGTCGAGCACGGCGCGCGGTCCACGCACTAAGGTCGCAAAGCGCGCATAGCGGCTGCCGGCAAAGCCCCAGAGCAGGCGGAACAGCACCAGCGCCAGCACCGCGTAGCCGGCGCGCATGTGCCAGTCCATCCAGTTGCCGCCGACCTTGGCGGTGGCGATCGCGACCGCGACCAGGACGGCGAGCGCCCAGTGGAACAGCCGCGTCGGCAGATCCCAGACGCGGGTTACCGGTGACGAACTCGCAACGGCGCGATCAGGATTCACGCTGCCTCGGCTACCCTGCGCCGTCAGTCGCGAGCGCAGCCTTCGCGCGGCTTGCCGCTTCGGGCCATCGCGTGCGAAGCGCCGGTGGGCGCGGTCAAGGCAGAACCTGCTGCCCTTCTTCCTTCTTCACCGGCCTGACCAGGTCTTCGCGCTTGATCCCCAGGTGCATCGCGATCGCGGTGGCGACGAACACCGACGAGTAGATGCCGAAGGTGATGCCGAGCGTGAGTGCGAGCGCGAAGTAGTGCAGCGCCGGGCCGCCGAAGATCAGCATCGCCAGCGTCATCGTCAGGGTCGAGCCGTGGGTGATCATCGTGCGCGAGATCGTGGCGGTGATTCCCGAGTTGATTGCCTCGATGGTCTCCATCTTGCGGTACTTGCGGAAGTGCTCGCGCACGCGGTCGAAGATGATCACCGACTCGTTGACCGAATAGCCGAGCACGGCCAGCATCGCCGCCAGCACCGGCAGCGAGAACTCCCAGCCGAACAGCGCGAAGATGCCGATCACCAGGATCACGTCGTGCAAGTTGGCGACGATCGCGGCGATCGCGAACTTCCACTCGAAGCGGAAGCTCAGGTAGATGACGATGCCGATCACCACCAGGATCAGCGCCACCGCGCCGTCGTGCGCCAGTTCGGCGCCGACCGCCGGGCCGACGAACTCGACCCGGCGCAACTCGACGTCCGGGTCCTGCGCCCTGAGTGCCGACATCACCAGCTCGGCCTGCTGCCCGGAGCTGTAGCCCTCCTGCACCGGCAGGCGGATCAGCACATCGCGCGTGGTGCCGAAGTGCTGCACCATGAACTCGCCCCAGCCCTTGCCGACCACCGCACCGCGGATCTTCTCCAGGTCGGCCGGCTGCTCGTAGCTGACCTCCATCAGCGTGCCGCCGGTGAACTCGACCGACAGGTTCAGGCCGCGCACGGCGATGAACACCACCGCCGCCAGAAACGTGATCACCGAGATCGCGTTCAGAATTAGCGCATAGCGCATGAACGGAATCGTGCGGCTGATGCGGAAGAACTCCATTGGCTGACTCCTGGCCGGTGCCGCTTACTTGACGCTGCCGGACGTGCCCGGCTTCCAGACGGCGCCGATCGACAGCGTGCCGAGCTTGCGGCGCGAGCCGTAGACCAGATTGACGATCGCGCGCGACACGAACACGGCGGTGAAGATCGAAGTCAAGATGCCGAGGCAGTGCACGACGGCGAAGCCGCGCACCGGCCCGGAGCCGAACAAGAGAAGCGCCACGCCGGCGATCAGGGTCGTGATGTTGGAGTCGAGGATGGTTGCGAAGGCCTTGTCGTAGCCCTCGGAGATCGCTTGCTGCGGCGGCCGTCCGTTGCGCAGTTCCTCGCGAATCCGTTCGTTGATCAGCACGTTGGCGTCGATCGCCATGCCGAGCGTGAGCGCGATCGCGGCGATGCCGGGCAGGGTGAGCGTGGCCTGCAGCATCGACAGCAGCGCGATCAGCAGCATCACGTTGGCGGTCAGCGCCACCGCCGAGATCACGCCGAAGCCACGGTAGTACACGGCCATGAACAGGACGATGACGATGAAGCCGGCGATGGTCGCGTTGAAGCCGCGTTCGATGTTTTCCTTGCCCAGGCTCGGGCCGATCGTGCGCTCCTCGATGATCTCCATCGGCGCGGCGAGTGCGCCGGAGCGGATCAGCAGCGCCAGATCGTTGGTTTCCTGGGTCGTGAAGCGGCCGGTGATCTGGAAGCGGTTCGAGAACTCGCCCTGGATCGTCGCCACCGAGATCGCCTCGCCGCGGCCGCGCTCGTAGAGAACGATCGCCATGCGCTTCTTCAGGTTCTCGCGCGTGGCCACCTTCATCGCCGCGCCGCCGCGCGCATCGAGCGTGACCGAGACCGCAGGCTGCTGGTTCTGGTCGAAGGTGGCGCCGGCGTCGACCAGTTGGTCGCCGGTGGCCACGACTTGGCGGCGCAGCGCCACCGGCACCACGGTGCCGTCGCGCTGGCGCTCGGGCACGACCACGGCGCCGGCCAGGTTGCCGGAGGCCATTGCCTCCTCGTCAACCAGGCGGATTTCGAGCGTGGCCGTGCGGCCGAGGATCTGCTTGGCGCGCGCGACGTCCTGCACGCCGGGCAACTGGACCACGACCCGGTCGGCGCCCTGCTGCTGAATCACCGGTTCGGCCACGCCCAGCTCGTTGATCCGGTTGTGCAGCGTGGTGATGTTCTGCTTGAGCGCCTTGGCCTGGATCTCGCGCGCCGCAGTCGCGTTGAGCGTGACCGCCAGGCGCAGGTCGTCGGCGGCGCCATCTTCGCGGAGCACGAGGTCGCGGTTGAAGGTGCGGATCGCGTCCTGCGCCTGCGCGCGCGTGGCCTCGTCGCGGAAGCGGACCTCGAGGCTGGCGCCGTTGCGCGTCACCCCGGCGTGGCGGATGTCCTGTTCGCGCAGAAGCGAGCGCAGCTCGGCGGCGAGCGACTCGACGCGCCGCTCGAGCGCCTGCTCCATGTCGACCTGCATCAGGAAGTGGACGCCGCCGCGCAGGTCCAGGCCGAGGTACATCGGCAGCGCGTTGACGCTCATCAGCCACGCCGGCGTGCGCGGCAGCAGGTTCAGGGCGACGATGTAGTCGGGGTCGTCGGCGTTGGGCACGAGCGCGCGCTGCAGGACGTCGCGCGCCAGGAGCTGGGTGTCGGTGTCGGCGAAGCGCGCGCGCACCGTGAAGTTGTTCGGGCCGAGCGTGTCGAAGAACATGCCGTCATGGGCGATGTTCGCTTCCTTCAGCAGCGCCTCGACCCGGGTCAGCAGCGCCTGGTCGACGCGCACCGTGGCCTTGGCCGACGACACCTGCACCGCCGGCGACTCGCCGAAGAAGTTCGGCAGCGTGTAGGTGACGCCGATCAGCAGCGCCACGGCGATGAAGAGATACTTCCAGAGCGGGTAGCGGTTCATGTCCGGGTTCGACGGCTGGCGGGTGCGGCGGCCGGTCGCCCGGCGCGGGCGCTGCGGTTCAGCGCCCGGCGGCCCGGCGCCGCCGGCTGACGGTGCGCGAGGAGCAAGTTGCGGGCTTCGACAGCACGGCTCGCGGGTCGTTCACCTTAGAGCGACTTCATCGTGCCCTTAGGCAGCAGCGTCTGCACGGCCGAGCGCTGGATGCTGACTTCGACCGGCTTGTTGTCAACCGAGGCGATCTGCAGCGTCGCGTACTGGTCCGACAGTTCGGTCACCTTGCCGATCACGCCGCCGGCGGTGAGCACTTCGTCGCCCTTGTTGAGCGCTTCGATCAGTGCCTTGTGCTCCTTTTGCCGCTTGACCTGCGGGCGGATCAGCAGGAAGTAGAAGACGACGAAGATCAGCACCATGAACAGGATCGACGTCCACAGCTCGCCGCCGCCGGCCGGTGCCGGGGGGGCCGTTTGCGCGAGCGCGTCGGAAATGAAGAACATGAAGACTCCGGAGTGAGGCGCGGCGCGAAGGCGCGCGACGTTGTTGCTCGTAAGGAGACCGGACGGAGTGTCGCGCCGGCCGGCCCTCGCAAGCCGGATCGGTGACGCGGCCGCGATTTTCGTGCGGCGCCGGATTATATCCAGCGCCACCGTCGCACGCCGGCGCGCACGAGGCCGGTGACCGATGAGCCGATTCCAGCCGTCAGCGCGCGTGCCGTGATCGCTTGCGCGCGACAGGCTTGAGAAGCGGGGACGTCGCCCAAATCTACGAAGAAGAGGTGTTGCCGTGCCGGCGACGCTAGCTCGGCCCCTCGCGGCGGCCTTCGCGCACCTGCCGCGCGAAGCGCGCGAACTCGCCGCACTCGATCGCGGCGCGCGCCTGCTTCATCAGGTTCAGGTAGTAGTGCAGGTTGTGGACCGTGTTCAAGTGGGCGCCGAGGATCTCGTTTGCCCGCTGCAGATGGTGCAGGTAGGCGCGCGTGAAGTGGGTGCAGGTGTGGCAGGTGCAGGTCGGATCGAGCGCTCGCGTGTCGTCGCGATAGCGGCTGTTGCGGATGCGCACATCGCCGCGGCTGGTGAACAGCCAGCCGTTGCGCGCGTTGCGCGTCGGCAGCACGCAGTCGAACAGGTCGATGCCGGCGGCGATGCCGTCGAGCAGGTCTTCCGGCGTGCCCACCCCCATCAGATAGCGCGGCGCGGTCGAAGGCAGGCGCGGCGCTACATGGTGCAGCACGCGCAGCATCTGCTCCTTCGGTTCGCCCACCGACAGGCCGCCAATCGCGTAGCCGTGGAAGCCGATCTCGACCAGGGCCGCCGCCGACTCGTCGCGCAGGTGCTCGAACATCCCGCCCTGGACGATGCCGAAGAGCGCATTCGGATTGCGCCGCCGCTCGAACTCGTCGCGGCTGCGCCGCGCCCAGCGCAGCGACAGCCGCATCGAGGCCGCCGCCTCGGCCGCGGTCGCCGGCCGGGCCTCGGGCCCGGTGCCGATCCGGTACGGCGTGCACTCGTCGAACACCATCGCCACGTCGGCGTCGAGCGCATGCTGGATGCGCATCGACTCCTCCGGCGTGAGCAGCAGCCGGTCGCCGTTGATCGGCGAGGCGAAGCGCACGCCTTCCTCGGAGATCTGGCGCAATGCACCGAGCGAGTACACCTGAAACCCGCCGGAGTCGGTCAGGATCGGCCGCCGCCAGCCCATGAAGCGGTGCAGGCCGTCGTGACGGGCGATCACCTCGACGCCCGGCCGCAGCCACAGGTGAAACGTGTTGCCGAGGACGATCTGCGCCTCGAGTTGCTCGAGGTCGCGCGGCGTCATCGCCTTGACCGTGCCGTAGGTGCCGACCGGCATGAAGGCCGGCGTCTGCACGGTGCCGCGGCGAAGCGTCAAGGTCGCGCGCCGGGCCCCGCCCTCAGTACCCAGGACCGTGAAGGCAAAGGTCATCGAGCCCGGTCCAGCAGCATCGCGTCGCCGTAGCTGAAGAAGCGGTAGCGCGCGGCGATCGCGTGCGCGTAGGCGCTGCGCATGCGCTCGATGCCGGCGAAGGCCGACACC
Organism: Burkholderiales bacterium; assembly: GCA_037441125.1. Lineage (GTDB taxonomy): Bacteria > Pseudomonadota > Gammaproteobacteria > Burkholderiales > Burkholderiaceae_F > JALHMQ01. Next base: position 3,583 of record JBBIST010000060.1, on the reverse strand, counting down.
AGCATCAGCAGCGTCGACTTCGGCAGATGGAAGTTGGTGATCAGGCGGTCGACTACCTGAAACTCGAAGCCGGGGGTGATGAACAGCGCTGTGTCGCGAGAGCCTGCGACCACGCGGCCGTCCTCGGCCGCCGACTCGAGCGCGCGCATGCTCGTGGTGCCGACCGCGACCACGGGCCGGCGCTCGCCGCGGGCGGCATTGACCGCGGCCGCGGCCGCCTCGCCGATCCGGTACCACTCGCTGTGCATCCGGTGCTCGGCCACGCGTTCGACGCGCACCGGCTGGAACGTGCCGGCGCCCACGTGCAACGTGATGTGCACGAGTTCGACGCCATGCGCCTGCAGGCGCGCGCGCAGCTCATCGGTGAAGTGCAGCCCGGCCGTGGGAGCCGCCACGGCACCGGGATGGCGCGCATAGACGGTCTGGTAGCGCGCCGCGTCGACCGCGTCGGGCGCGTGCGTGATGTAGGGCGGCAGCGGCACCTGGCCGATGCGTTCGAGCAGTGCCAGCAGATCCTGGTCGAACTCGAGCTCGAACAGGTCGTCGCGGCGGCCGCGTACCGCCGCCACCGCCAGCCGCTCACCGCCGCCGAAGTAGATCTCGGCGCCGGGCCGCGGCGCGTGGCTGGTCCGTACCAGCGCCAGCGCGTTGCGATCGTCGACGATGCGTTCGACCAGGACCTCGACCCGGCCGCCGCTTGGCTTGCGGCCGAGCAGGCGCGCCTTGATCACCTGGGTGTCGTTGAACACCAGCACGCTGCCCGGCGCGAGCAAAGACTCGAGGTCGGTGAAACAGTGGTCGCCGAGGCGATCGGCGGCGACGTGCAGCAGGCGGCTGGCGGCGCGATCGGGCAGCGGGTGCTGGGCGATCAGTTCCGGCGGCAGGGTGAAGTCGAAGTCGGCGAGTTTCAGATCGGCGTTCATTGGCTTGACCGGCCAGTGAAGTCGGCAATGCGCGTGCAGGCGCGCACCTCGGGGCGCGCATTATGCGCCGCCGCGACGCTGCCGCCGGCGGCCGCGGCGCCCGCTGCGTTTCGTGCGAGGATTGATCGCCTGAGCGGGGGTTGGCTGCGGGCGGAGAACGGCGATGAGCGTCGGCGCAAGCGATAGTCAGGCTGCAAGCGGTGGTGGACTGCGCTGTCGCGGGCAGATGTGGCTGCCACCGGCGCGCCGTCGGCTTGGGCGCGCGGGGCGCAGCCGCGGGCGCGGCGGCGTGTGCGGCGGGTGAGCCGATGGCGACGCACGAGACCCGATCGGTCGGCGGCCGCGTCGTCCTGGCATCGAACAGCGTTCTCCTGGTTGCGGTCGGCGGCACCACCGGACTCGATGCCTTCGCCGCCGATCTCGTCGCCCACGGCTGCACGATCCACGCGCAGTCGCCGGGGCGGGTGGCGCTGTTTCGCTTCGAGACCTTCGTCACGCCGTTGCTGGCCGCCGCGCAGGCGGCGATCGAGCGCGGGGCGCTGGCGGCGTCGGCGACGATGGCGGTGAAGGTGCGAGTCGCCGGCCGCGCGGCGCCGTCGCCGAAGAGCGTCGACATCGGCAGCACGCTGGCGAGCGAGGCCGCCCGAGGCGAGCTGCTGCTGTCACTGCAACTGGCATCGCTGCTGCAGGCGACCGAGCCTGAGTGCGCCGGTCTGCTGCACACGGCGTGCGTGCGCATGGCCGACGGGCGCGAGCGCGCGGTGGTGCGCTACAGCGCCGCGACCGCGGCCGGGCCGACTTCTCGTGCCGGCATGGGCCAGGTGGTCGGTCGCCTGTCGAGCGAGCACGTCGCGCGGCTGGTCGAGCGCATCGTGCAGCGGCTGCGGCCGATCGCGCCGGCGGTCGATCCGCTGCTGGTGCGGCGCGCCGTCGCCGCCGGCGACAGCGCGGTGAAGATCGCGCAGGCGCTGCAGAGCCACGTGCCGCGCGAGGGCCACGCCGCGCTGCGCCTGATCGTCGACGACGAAGTGCGCTGGATCAGGCTGCGCGCCGGTGGTGGCGACGGCTAGGCTGCAGCGGCCCGCGCGGCCCTTTGTACGATGCGCGCCTGGTCAGAGCCGCGTCTGCGGCAGAAGGGGCCCCGCATGCTGCGCGCAGTGCACGTCGTCGACCATCCTCTCGTGCAGCACAAGCTGTCGCTGCTGCGCCAGCGCAACCGCAGCACCAGCAGTTTTCGGCGCCTGGTGCACGAGATCGCGCTGCTGATGGCCTACGAGGTCACGCGGGCGATGCCGACGCACGAGGTCGAGATCGAAACGCCGCTGGAGAAAACCGTCGGCCGCCAGATCGACGGCAAGAAGATCGTCCTGGTGCCGATCCTGCGCGCCGGCGTCGGTCTGCTCGACGGCATGCTCGACGTCGTGCCCGGCGCGCGCGTCGGCCACATTGGCCTGTATCGCGATCCGGCGACGCTGCACGCGGTCGAGTACTACTTCAAGATGCCCGAGGCGATGCACGAGCGCGACGCGATCGTCCTCGACCCGATGCTCGCCACCGGCAACTCGGCGGTGGCGGCGATCGACCGGCTCAAGCAGACCGGCCCGCGCTCGATCCGCTTCGTCTGCCTGATCGCCTGCCCGCAGGGCGTGCGGCGCTTGCACGACGCGCACCCCGAGGTGCCGATCCACACCACCGCGGTCGACCGCGAACTCGATGCCGACGGCTACATCCGACCCGGCCTCGGTGACGCCGGCGATCGCATCTTCGGTACCAAGTAGGCAGCCGGCGCTAGGCAGCGAGCACGGCACGCGCGCCGGTCAGGAAGCGCCACTGGCCGGGTGCGAGATCGGCCGGGAGTTCGAGGACGCCGAAGCGGGTGCGGTGCAGCGCGCTCACGTGGTTCCCGGCGGCGGCCACCATGCGCCTGACCTGGTGGTAGCGGCCGGCCGTCAGGGTCAGCGACAGCCGGTACGAGTCGATGCGTTCGACCTCGTGCGCGCGTACCGGCACCGGGTCGTCGCGCAGGACGACGCCTTCGCGCAGCCGCTCGATTTGCTCCGGCCGCACCGGCTTGACGCAGGTGGCCAAGTAGGTCTTTGGCACGTGCCGCTTCGGCGAGGTCAGCCGGTGCAGCAGCGCGCCGTCGTCGGTCAGCAGCAGCAGGCCGGTGGTGTCGGCATCGAGCCGGCCGACCGGTTGCACGCTGCGCCGGCGCAAAGGCTCCGGCAGCAGCGACAGCACGCTCGGGTGGTGCGTCGGCCGTTGCGAGCACTCGTAGCCGGCCGGCTTGTTGAGGACGACGAGCGCGTGCTCGTGGTAGGGCCAGTCGGCGCCGTCGACCCTGAAGACGAGATCCTCGGTCGCGACTCGGAAATCGGGCTGCAGGCAGACGACGCCAGCGAGTTCGACCCTTCCGGCCAGTATCAGCGCCTTGCAGTCGCGGCGCGTTCCGAAACCCTGGCTGAACAGGATCTGCGCGAGGCTCAGCAGCGGCATGGATCGGGCGGCGCGGATCGAGCCCGGCCCGTGTGCCGGCCTGTAGCCGCCAGGCGAGGCTGGCGCGCTGCGAGCTGTGGTGCCGGGAGCGAGAATCGAACTCGCACGCTGTTGCCAGCGCGGGATTTTGAGTCCCGTGCGTCTACCAGTTCCGCCATCCCGGC
>JBBIST010000059.1:0-19777 GCA_037441125.1 Burkholderiales bacterium | reverse complement strand
TGGCGCTCGCGGTCGGCGCCAGCGTGGCGATCGCGCTCGTGCAGGCGCCGGCGGCGCTTGTCTGGCTGCTCGCCGCCGGCGCGGCCGGATGCGTGGCGGCGATCGTCGCCGGCGAGCTGCGCCCGGCGCAGCTCGCGCGCCGCCTACTCGCGGTCAATGCCTTTCTCGTCCTCGTCTGGCTGACGCTGCCGTGGCAGTACGGCCGCGACGGCTTCGCGTGGTCGCAGGACGGCGCCGCGCTCGCGGCGCTGATCACGGCGCGCGCCAACGCGATCGCGCTGGCGGTGAGCGCGCTGCTCGCCGGACTCGATGCCTACGGTGTCGCGCGCGCTGCCGCCGGGCTCGGACTGCCGGTCAAGTTCACGCGCCTGATGCTGCTGATGGTGCGCTACGTCGATCTGATCGGCGACACCTGGCGCCGGCTCGAGCGCGCCGCGCGCGCGCGCGGCTTCGTCGCGCGCGCCGATCGGCGCACGGCGCTCGTGCTCGCGCATCTGCTGGCGCTGCTGCTGGCGCACGCGCTGGCGCGCGCCGAGCGCATCGACCGGGCGCTGCGCGCGCGCGCGTTCTCCGGCGCGTTTGCGCGCGCGCCGCGCGGTGTCGTGCCGCGCTCGCACTGGGCCTGGGCGGCCGGCACCGCGGTCGTGCTGGCGGTGGCGCTGGCGCTGCCGCTGCTGCCGTGGGCGAGCGCCTGGGCGGCGCGCTGATGAGCGCCGTGATCGCGGTGCGCGGACTGGCGGTCGAGCGCGGCGAGCGCGCGGTGCTGGCCGATGTCAGCTTCACGCTGGCCGCGAGCGAAAGGCTGCTCGTCGACGGCGCCAGCGGCGCCGGCAAGAGCACGCTGCTGCACGCGCTGCTCGGCTTCGTGCCGCGAGCCGCGGGCCGGATCGAGCTGCTCGGCCGCGACTGCGCCGCCGAGGCCGATTTCGCCGCCGCGCGCGGCCCGATCGGACTGCTGTTCCAGGACCCGGACGACCAGCTCCTCGGCCCGACCGTGTTCGAGGATGTCGAGTTCGGTCCCCTGAACCTCGGCCTCGATCCGGCGCTGGCGCACCGGCGCGCGCACGAGTCGCTGCAGCGGCTCGGCATCGACGCACTCGCCGAGCGTGCCGTGCACGAGCTGTCCGGCGGCGAGAAGCGGCTGGCGGCGCTGGCCGGTGTGCTGGCGATGGCGCCGCTGGCGCTGCTGCTCGACGAACCGACCGCCGGGCTCGATCACGACAACGCGCAGCGGCTGCTGGCGGCACTGCTCGCCACCGGAGTGCCGATGATCGTCGCCAGCCACGATCCGCTGTGCCGCCAGGAGTTGGCCACGCGCGCGCTGGCGCTGCGCGACGGGCGGCTGCACCCGGCGCCCTGAGCCTCGGCCGCGCGGCACGGCGCCGCCGATCGGCGGTCGACCACGGCGAGCAGGCTGCCGCGCAGCGCAGGCAGCGGCGGCAGCTTGATCGACGGCCGCGCAGCGCCCGGCCGGTCACTTGATCGTGAACCGCACGGTGATCGCTTTCCTGTCGGCCGTGGTCAGCGCCGCCACCGCGCGCGCGCCCTGGCCGAGCCTGATGCCCCGGGCTTCGAGCCGGTCGCCCGCGACGACCAGCGGCGCTTCCGACCTCTCGTTGCCGTTGAGCACCGTGAGCCTGCCCGTGATGCCCGCCGGCGCGAACGGCTTGCCGTGGTCCTCGATGTAGATCGCCGCTCCGTCGGGCCGCGCCACCAGCTCGAAGCTCAGGTCGCTTGCCACCTGCACCACACCGCCGCGCTTGGCGACCGCGTCGCCGTGGGCCTGCACGGCGCCGGACGCGAGCAGGGCCGCGCCGACCAGGACCGACACCCTCATCGACTTCAACATCTGCTGCATGCTCCATCGAGTGCGGCGCACTCGCACAGGCGGCGCCGCGTCGGCCTGATCGGGTTCAGAACGCCTCGCGCACCGGCGGCGCCGACGGCGTGTGCGCATCCTCGCGCAGCAGTCGCTCGGTCGGCCGGCGGCCGAAGCGCCAGTACATCAGCGGCGTGAGCAGCGTGTCGAGCAGCGTCGAGCTCACCAGCCCGCCGAAGATCACCACCGCCACCGGGTGCAGGATCTCCTTGCCCGGCGCATCGGCTGCCAGCAGCAGCGGCGTCAGCGCGAAGGCGGCCACCAGCGCGGTCATCAGCACCGGCGTGAGCCGCTCGAGCGAGCCGCGCACGATCATCTGCTGCGAGAAGGTCTCGCCCTCGAACTTGCACAGGTTGATGTAGTGGCTGATTTTGAGGATGCCGTTGCGCGTGGCGATGCCGGCGAGCGTGATGAAGCCCACCATCGACGCCACCGACAGTTGCACGCCGGCGATCCACATCGCCACCACCGAGCCGATCAGCGCCAGCGGGATGTTGGCCATGATGATCGCGGCCAGCAGCGCCGACTGGTAACGCGAGTACAGCACCAGGAAGATCATCGCCAGCGACACCAGCGACAGCGCGGCGATCAGGCGCGTGGCCTGTTCCTGCGCCTGGAACTGTCCCTCCAGCGTGACGAAGCTGCCCTGCGGCAGCGACTGCGCGGCGATGACGGCGCGCACCTGCGCCACCACCGCGCTCATGTCGCGGCCGTCGGTGTTGGCGTAGACGACGATGCGGCGGCGGCCGTTTTCGCGCCCGATCTGGTTCGGGCCGTCGGTCTCCTCGACGGTGGCGATGGCCGAGACCGGCACGCGCCCCGCGGGCGTGTCGATCAGCGTGCGCGCCAGGTCCTGCGGGCCGCGCCGGTCGTCGGCCAGGCGCAGCACCAGCTCGTAGCGGCGCGCGCCGTCGACGATCTGCGCGCCGTGCGCGCCGTCGGTCAGCGTCTGCAGCAGGTCCACCGCCTCGCCCGGCGGCAGTCCCAGTTGCGCCGCTTTCCGGTGATCGAGCCGCACGGTGATCTGCGGGATCAACACCTGCTTTTCCACCGTCAGGTCGACGAGCCCGGGCACGGCCGCGAGCTGCTGGCGCAACTGCTCGGCCAGGCCACGCAACGTGTCGGTGTCGTCGCCGAAGATCTTGACCGCGATCTGCGCCCGCACGCCGGTCAGCAGGTGGTCGAGGCGGTGGCCGATCGGCTGGCCGATCGCCACCTGCGCCGGCAGCAGCGACAGCCGGTCGCGGATGTCCGCCATCACCTGCTCGCGGCTGCGCTCGCTGCGCGCCAGATCGACGTCGATCTCGGCCGAGTGCACGCCCTCGGCGTGCTCGTCGAGCTCGGCGCGCCCGGTGCGGCGGCCGACCTGCACCACCTCCGGCACTTCGCGGATCAGGGTCTCGGCCATCGCGCCGACGCGGTTGGCCTCGGCGAGCGAGGTGCCCGGCTGCAGGACCAGCCCGAGCACCAGCGAGCCCTCGTTGAACGGCGGCAGGAACACGCGCGCGAGCAGCGGCACCGTCGAGGCCGCGGCGACCACCGCCACCGCCGCGGCGCCGAGCAGCAGCGGCGCGCGTTTGAACGACCAGTCGAGCAGCCTCGCGTCCTGCCGCTTGAGCCAGGCGACGACCGGGCTGTCGCCATGGTCGAGCCGTTTCATGCCCGGCAGCAGGTAGTAGCACAGCACCGGGGTCACGGTCATCGACACCAGCATCGAGGCGAGGATCGAGACGATGTAGGCCAGTCCGAGCGGCGTGAACAGCCGCCCCTCGATGCCCGGCAGCGCGAACAGCGGCACGAACACCAGCACGACGATGATCGTCGCGTACAGGATGCCCGAGCGCACCTCGACGCTGGCGCGCAGGACGACGTCGAAGACCGGCAGCGGCTTGGCCGCCTGCCGGTTCTGCCGCAGCCGCCGCAGGATGTTCTCGACGCCCACGACCGCATCGTCGACCAGTTCGCCGATCGCGATCGCCAGGCCCCCCAGCGTCATGACGTTGATCGACTGCCCGAGCCACTGGAACACCAGCGCCGTGACCGCCAGCGACAGCGGGATCGCGGTGAGCGAGATCAGCGTCGTGCGCGCCGACAGCAGGAAGGCGAAGAGCACGATCGCCACCATGATCGCGCCGTCGCGCAGCGCCTCGGCGACGTTGCCGATCGAAGCCTGGATGAAGTCGGCCTGGCGGAACAGCACCTTCGGCTCGGCCAGGCCCGGCGGCAGGCCGCCCTTGAGCTCGGCCAGCGCACGCTCGATCTCGGCGGTCAGCTCGACCGTGTCGGCCGCCGGCTGCTTCTGGATGCTTACCACCACCGCGGGCTGGCCGTTGTAGCCGGCGTCGCCGCGCTTCAGTCCCGGCGCGAAGCCGACCGCGGCCACCTGCTCGAGCAGGATCGGCCGGCCGTCCCTCCACGCCACCGCGACGCCGCCCAGCCCCTCGGCGCCCGGCGTGCGGCCGATGTGGCGGATCAGGTACTCGCGGCTCGCCAGGTCGATGAAGCCGCCGCCGGCGTTGCTGGCGAAGCCGGCGAGCGCGCGCTCGACCTGCTGCAGCGAGACGCCGAACTGCGCCATCTTTGCGGTGTCGGGTGCGACGCGCAGCGTGCGCACCTCGCCGCCGATCGGGATCACCTGCGACACACCGGGGATCGACAGCAGGCGCGGGCGCAGCACGAAGTCGGCGTACTCGCGTGCCTGCATCGGCAGCGATGACCGCCCCTCGCCGGCCGCTTGCGCCGGGCGTTGCCCCGCGCGCAGCGCCGCCGGCGCGGGCGGTCCCGCCGCCGGCGGCGCAGCTTCGGCCGCGAGCGGGATCGCGACCAGCATGATCTCGCCCATGATCGACGACACCGGCCCCATCACCGGCGTGATGCCGGCAGGAAGCTGCTCGCGCACCAGCGCCAGCCGCTCGGCGACCAGCTGGCGGTTGCGGTAGATGTCGGTGTCCCAGTCGAACTCGGCGTAGAGGATCGACAGGCCCACGCCCGAGGTCGAGCGCACGCGCGTGACGCCCGGCATGCCGTTGAGCGCCGTCTCGATCGGGAAGGTGACGAGCTGCTCGACCTCCTCGGGTGCCATGCCGCCGGCCTCGGTGAGCACGGTGACCACCGGCTTGTTGAGGTCGGGGAAGACGTCGACCGGCGTGCGCCAGGCGGTGAGCGCGCCGTAGGCCATCAGCAGCGCGGCCACCGCCAGAACGAACAGCCGGTTGTGCAGGCTGTAGCGAACGATCCAGTTGAACATGGGTCGAGGCTCCGGATCAGCGGATCTGCGCGATCAGCGCCGCGCCCTGGACGACGACGCGGTTGTCGGCGCCCAGGCCGTGCGTGACCACGACGGTGGCGGCATCGAGCGGCCGGAACTGCACGGGCTGCGGGATGAAGCGCTCGGCGCCCGACTTGATCCACACCACCGGCTCGTTGGCCGGGTTGCGGACCACCGCCTGCGCCGGCAGCACGATGCCCTCGACGCGCTCCTTCAGCGTCGCGATCACCGTGACCGGCTGGCCGATCGCCAGCGGCGGCGCGCGCCCCGGCCGCGCCGCCGCCAGCGCGAAGGTCAGCGGCAGCACGCCCTCGCGCAGCGCCGGCGCCGCGCCGAGCAGCCGCAGCCTGGCATCGGCCACGCCGAGGACAGCGGCGCCGGCGATGCGCGCGGCGAGCGCGGCGTCGGCCGTCGTCGCCTCGACCAGCAGCCGCGACGGGTCGACGACCTCGAACAGGACGTCGCGCGGCTCGACCACCTGGCCGATCGCGACCTCGGCACGCGCGAGCACGCCCGACACCGGAGCCAGCAGCGGTTCGCGCGCGGCGAGGCTGGCGGCGACGCTGCGGCTGCGCTCGGCGAGTGCGCGCGCCTCGGCGCGTGCGGCCTCGATCTCCTTGCGCGGCACCGTGCCGTCGAGACCCTCGAGCCGCCGCACGCGGCTCTCGGCGATCTCGTGCTGCGCGCGCAGCGCGGCCAGCTCCGCCTGCTGCGTGCCGAGCGCCAGCGGGTCGGCCTGGTGACGCACGTAGGCCAGCACCTCGCCGCGGCGCACCGCCTGCCCGGGCAACGGCAGCCCCTTCGGGCCGGGCTCGATGCGGCCGCCGAAGACCACCTGGACGCGGCCGCTCGCGTTCGGATCGCCGATCACGCGGCCCGGCAGCTCGACCGTCGACGCCGCCGCGGTCTTCGGCGCGAGCACGGTGCGGATCGCCATGCGCCGCTGCGCCGCCTTCGGCACGTTGACGCTGCCGTCGGCTAGGCGCGCCAGCCCCGAGGCGTTGACCGCGCCGCCCGCGGCATCGAGGTGCTCGCCGTCGGGCCCGTGGGCACCGGGCGCGGCGAAGGCCGCCGGCGCCAAGGCGCCGGCGGCAGCCCACAGGGCCAGTGCCAGGAAACGTGGACCGATCATCGCGTCGCTCCCGTCGCCGCCGCGGCCGCCTGCCGGCGCCGCAGCACCAGCGCGCCGCCCGCAGCAGAGATCAGCACGACGGCGGCACCGATCGCCGCGTACTCGAGCGCGTGGCTGTGCTCGTGGCCGTGGCTTGCGCCAGCGGCAGACACGGTCAGCGTGCCGTCGAGCAGGTCGGACTCGGCGCCGGCCGTCAGCACGAAGACCAGCGGGTGCTGGCCGGGGGTCGCCAGCGCCCGCAGCAGCGCCGCGTCGGTGACGACGTAGTCGCCCTGCTCGGCGCGAAACGCGGCGACCGCCTTCAGCGCGCCCGACTCGACCTCGAGCCGCGCCCCGAGCACCGGCGCGTTGGTGTCGTAACGGTCGACGAAGATCGTGAACTCGCCCGCCTTCAGTTCGGCGACGAGTTCGAAGGACTCTGAGTGCGCCTGAAGTCGCGGCAGGGCGGCGACCGCGGCGATGGCGCCGGGGCCGTCGAGGTGTTCGCCATCGGGGCCGTGGGCGCCTGGTGCGGCCTGCGCCGTGCTGATCGCGCAGGCGCTGGCGGCGGCGGCGAGCGTCCGCCGCCAGCCGGTGAATTGCGAGTTGCGAGCGAGCTTCATGGCAGCAGTCCAAGGGCGTGTTGGAGACGGGCCTGGGCCAGGCCCAGCGCGGCGGTCTGCCGTGCGAGGGCGGCCTCGGCCTGGGCGGCGGCGGCAAGCGCGCGCAAGGTGTCGGGCAGCGAGGTCTCGCCGGCGCGGAAGGAGCGATCGATCAGCGTCGCGCGCTCGCGCAGCAGCGCCGCGCGTTCGCGCTCGGCGCCGAGCTGCTGCGTCGCTGCGGCCAGCGCCGTGCGTGCAATCTCGACTTGCGCCGCCAGTCGATCGCGCGTTCGCTGCTCGGCGGCCTGCGCCACCTCGAGCTCGCCGGCGGCCGCTGCCTGCAGCGGCTCGTTGCGCGCAGCGGTGCCGATCGCAACGCGCAGGCGCACGAGCACGCTGTGCTGGGTCGAGGCGCCGCGCTGCGGCAGCTCCTGCCGCAGGCCGAGCAGCAGTTCCGGCGCCTCGCGCCGCGACGCCAGCGTGAGGTTGAGCCGGCTGCGCGCCTGCTCAGCGGCCAGTCGGGCCGCCTGCAGCTCGGGATGATCGTCGAGGCTCGAGGTCGCGCCGAACAGGGCGGCGTCGCCGGTCTGCGGCAACTGCGGCAGCGCTGTCATGCCGGTCAACTCGGCCCAGAGCAGCCGCGCCGCCGCGAGGCGCTGGGCGGCCTCGGACCGCTGCGCCGAGGCATCGAGGTGCTCGGCGCGCGCGGCGAGCGCATCGGCGCGCGCCAGATCGCCGGCGCGGACGCGGCGGTCGACGTCGTCGGCGAGCTTGTGCAGCGTTGTCAGTTGCGACTCGACGGCGGCCAGTTCCACCTCGTGCGCGCGCACCGACCAGTAAGCGTCGATGACTTCGCCCGACAGTCGCAGGCGCGCCGCGCGTTCAGATGCCGCGGCAAGCGCGAGCGAAGCCTCGGCGACCTTGCCCGAGGCCGCCCTCTGCGAAGGCAGCCACAGCGGCCAGGCGAGGCCGACCTCGGCCTCGCGATTGCCGAGGTCGCCGTGCCAGCGGTCGTCGCGATAGCCGAGTTCGACTGACGGCGAGCCGGCCGCCCAACTGCTGGCGACGGTCCGCTCGGCCTGCGCGCGCCGGCGCTGGCTGTCGGCCTCGCGCGCCGCCACGGCACGCTGCCAGGCCGCCTCGACGGCGGCGCCCAGCCCGGCTGCCGGCGGCGGGCCCGACTGCGCGGCGGCGGCCGAACTCAAGATCGTCGCGCCTGCGAGCGCGCAGGCGCGCAACGACACCCATCTTCTCATGGTGCTCCTGCAACAGTGATTGCCCGCGCGCAGGCGCAGCGCGCAAGGTGCGCTGCGCGCGCCCGGCACGGCGGACTCGGTCGATCGAGGGGAAGCGGCCGTCGGACGCGGCCGCGGGGGTCGCTAGACGAGCGACCTGGGCGGTCGCAGGGGCCCTTCGAGGAAGGGCGGCGGCAGGCCGCTGCAATGGGATTGCGGCGGCGGCGACGCGGCGCCGAAGCTTAGCCTCGGCGCGGCGGCGTCGGCGATCGTTGCCGTCTGATTGAAGTGATCGGCGACCAGATGCTGCGCCGAGTCGGTCGAGCGGTCGAAGTGGTGCGAACCGTCGCCGTGGTGGTGGTGCGCGGCGCCGATCCAGTGCAGCGTCTCGTGCGCGATCTTTGCGAGCTGGTCGGGTGCCACGCCCAGGCGTGCCAGCGGCAGCGCCTGCCACAGCAGGGCGAAGACGGCGAGCGAGAGGATCAGTCGGCGCAACACGGTGCGCATGCTAACCGATGCGCCGCAGGCGTCCGATCGTGCGCAGCGCGCAGCGACTGTCAGGCTCGGCCGCGGCGTGCCGAGTGCGGGCGAACGCGCCGCAGCGCCGCCTGCGCGTCGCGGCGCGCACCGGGCCCGAGAGCGCGCGCCGCAGCGCCGCCGCTTCGCCGCGGCCAACGCCGCAGGCAGTCCCGGCGCTGCCGGTCAGGCGCCGCCCCAGCTCGGGCAGTCGCGCGGTGCGTGGCCCGGCGTGCCGAAGTGGTGGTGCCGCGGGCCGCCGCGGGCGTGAGCGAAGCGCTCGAAGGTCGCCCGCTGTTCCGGACTCAGGGTCGCGACCAGCGCCCGGCGCGCGTCGTTCGCCTGTTCGGCGGCGCGCGCGTTGAACTTCATCATCGCGACGCGAAAGTCGGCCATCGCCTCGCGGTCGGCGCGATCGGGCATCGCCTCGCGCAGCCGTGCGCGCTCCTGCGCGTTGGCCAGCAGCGTCGATTCGAACGCGCCCCACGCCGGCGCCTGCGCCGGCTGCAACTTCAGCGCGGCTTCCAGCGCGTCGAGCCGTTCGCCGACCGCCGCCGGCTGCGCGCCGCCGCGGCCCTCCCAGCGGCCATGGCCGCCGTACGCAACCGCCGAGGTGGCGGCGACCGCGCCCATGACGGCGAGCGCCGCCAGTTTCATCGTGACTCTCATGTTTCGCTCCTTCGCTGACCTGGCGCCTGAACCGGCGCCCGCAGGCACTGTAGGCACGCGCATCGACCGCGTCGGTTTCAGCCCGGCGTCGGCTGTAACGAGACGTTGCCCACGAGGCGCCGGTCACAGCGCGCTTGATCTGCGACAGAATGCGCGCACCGCCCGCCGGCCGCGGCCGGGTGCCGCGTCGCTGCTGCGGCCCTTGCCAAGCCCGATCCATGTCCAAGCCAGCTTCTGCCCGACCCGCCGCCGCGACCGACCTCGGAGCCGATCTGCGCGCCGCCGGCGGCCGCGCGACCGCGGCGCGCAGCGCCGTGCTCGGCCTGCTGCGCAGCGCGCCGCAGCCGCTCGCGCACCGGGCGGTCGAGGAGGCGCTGGCGGCCGCCGGCCACGCCTTCGACCGCGTGACGCTGTACCGCGCGCTCGACTGGCTGGTCGAGCACGGACTCGCGCACCGGGTCGCCGGCGAAGACCGCATCTGGCGCTTCCGCGGCTCGCAGGCCGAGCACCATGAACACGCGCACTTCCAGTGCCGCGCCTGCGGCACGACGATCTGCCTCGAACGCGTGGCGGCGCCGGCGGCGCGAGCGCCGCGCGGCTACCGCGTCGAAAGCGCGGCGCTGACCCTGCGCGGGCTGTGCCCGGCCTGCCGCGGCTGAAGCGGGAGCCGCAACCGGCACGGCGTCGCCGCCGCGGCTAGAATGCAACTCGATTGCACTTTCAGGAGCGGGTCGTGGAACTTCTGTACATCGTGCTCGCCACCCTGGCCGGCGGCGTCCTGAGCGTGCTGCTGGCGGCCTCGGTCGGGCTCACAGTGCTCGCGCGCTGGGCCGACCGCCTGGTCGGCTTCGCCGTCGGCGTGCTGCTGGCGGCGGCGCTGCTCACCCTGCTGCCGAAGGCGGTCAACGAACTCGGTCCGGAGACCGCCGGCGCCTGGCTGCTCGCCGGCGTGATCGCCTTCTTCGTGCTGGAGAAGCTCGCCCTCTGGCGCCACCAGCACGGCAAGCAGGAAGTGGCGCCGAGCGGACCGATGATCCTGCTCGGCGATGCCATGCACAACTTCGTCGACGGCGTGCTGATCGCCGCCGCCTTCCTGCACGATCCGGCGCTCGGTGTGGCCACCGCGCTGGCGGTGCTGCTGCACGAAGTGCCGCAGGAGCTCGGCGACTTCATGGTGCTGCTGTCGGCCGGCTACAGCCGGCGCCGGGCGCTGCTGTTCAACGCCCTGTCGGGGTCGGCCGCGGTCGCCGGCGGCGTGCTCGGCTACTTCGCGCTGCGCGGCGCCGAAGGCGTGCTGCCCTACGTGCTGGCGATCGCCGCCGCCAGCTTCCTCTACATCGCCGTCGCCGATCTCGTGCCCGAACTGCACAAGGCGCGCCGGCGCCTGGCGGAGGCCGGCCTGCAACTGGGCCTGATCGCCACCGGCATCGCCGCGATGGCGCTGCTGCACCAGCACTGAGCGGCGGCCGGCGCTATCGCAACCCGATTGCAGCTATGCTGGGCGCCCGCCTCGCCCCTGTGCCAGGCGCGGCCGCCGTCGACCTTGCTGGAGTTCTGCCGTGAAAGTGATTGCCGCGTTGACCGCCGTCTGCCTGAGCCTGGCCGCCGGCCCTGCCTGGGCGCAGGCCAAGGCCGACCCGCACCGGGTCGAGGACCGCGCCCGGCACGAGAAAATCGCCGTTGCGCACGAGGCTGCTGCGAACTGCCTGCAGGCGCCCGGCGCCGACCGCGCAGCCTGCCTGAAGCGGCTGCAGGCCGACTGCCGCGGCGTGGCCATCGGCACCCACTGCGGCCTGCGCAGCCGCCCCGACGACCGCAAGGAGCTCGCTGCCCGAGTGGCCGAGCACCGGCGCATGGCGGCGATCCATGCTGCCGCGGCGCAGTGTCTGGCCGGCGATCGCAGCTACCGCGAGTGCCAGACCGAACTGTCCAAGGCCTGCGGCGGCATCGGCGTCGGCAAGTATTGCGGCATGCGCCACGCGCACTGAGCGCGGCGATCGGCGACCAGCCGGGCTCGCAACTTCGGCCGGCGCCACTTGGGTGCGAGCCGCAGCGCCGGTGGCTCAGGCGCCGGCCGGCTTGCGCCGACGCAACGCTTGGCACGGGTCGGGCCGTTCGTGGCGCGGCGTGATGAAGGCGACGTCGAAGTGGGCGCGCATCGCCGCGACCCGCGCCTGATCGGCCGGCGCCGGCGCTTCGATCAGGCCGACAGTCAACGTGCGCGCGCGCTCCTCGGCGCTCATGAAGAAGGGGATGCCGAGGTCGTTGCGCGCGTGGCCGTTGCCGGTGAGCAGCACGACGCCGCCTGCGGCGTGCGGGCGGATCGCATCCAGCAGCGTGACATCGCGCGCGATCTGCGCGTACGCCATCCGGCGCTGCGCCTCGGGCGGCAGCGTGTAGCAGTGGGCGCTGTCGATCACCTGCTGGTGCCGCTGCAGGAACTCCTGCGGCAGCCGGTCCAGGCCGAGCCGGCGCTGGTGGTCGGCATCGAACAGCGGCTCGAAGCTGCCGGCGCGTCCGGCGCGCATCGCCTCGGCGCGCGACAGGTTGGCGGCCACCACAGGCAGGTCGTAGCGCAGCGCCAGCTCGACGAACGGCCGGTACAGCGACCAGTCCCAGCCGCCGCGGCCGGCGGCCTCGATCATCGCCGCCGTGCGCTGCTCGACGCCGCCGCCGCCGGCGCGCGCGCGCTCGAGGTCGGCCTGGCGCTCGCGGTCGAACTGCTCGAAGGCAAGCGCCGGTCGCGCGCCGCTTTCGAGGAGCCGGGCGAGCGCCTGCGCGCGCACCCGGTGCTGGACCGGGTTGTCGTGCACCTCGCCGAGCAACACCACCGGCCGCAGCGCCAGCACGCGCGCCAGCTCGGCGGCGTTGAAAGGCGCCTCGCCCGCGGCAGGCCGCGTCGCGCACGCGGAAAGCGGCGCCACGGCGAAGGCCGCGAGCAGTCGGCGCCGGGCGGCGGTCTTCTCGCAGGGCATCGGCGCATCGTAGCCGCGCGCACCGGGGCTCCGGACCGCGGCGCGGCAGCGGCCCGATAAGCTAGCGAATTCCCCTAATCCAGGCTTTCGCCATGGAAATCGCCTTTCTGTTCGGGTTGATCTTGCTAAATGGCCTGTTCGCGATGTCTGAGATCGCGCTCGTTGCCTCGCGCCGGGCGCGGCTGCAGGCGCTGGTCGACGAGGGCGACGCCAGTGCGGCGGCCGCGCTCGCGCTGCACGAGCACCCGACCCGATTCCTGTCGACGATCCAAGTCGGCATCACCTCGATCGGCATCCTCTCGGGCATCGTCGGCCAGGCGGCGTTCGCGGAACCGCTGGCGGCCTGGGCCGATCAGTTCGACTTGATCGACGTCGAGACCTCGCAGGTGATCGCCACCGCGTTGGTGGTGGTGCTGGTGACCTACTTCTCGATCGTCTTCGGCGAACTGGTGCCCAAGCGCATCGGCCAGCTCTCGCCGGAACGGATCGCGCGCCTGGCGGCGCGGCCGATCGGCTTGCTGGCGGCGATCGCCAACCCCTTCGTGCGGCTGCTGTCGGCCTCGACCGAGCTGCTGCTGCGCCTGCTCGGCGTACGCACCACGGCCGAGAACGCGGTCACCGAGGAGGAAATCCATGCGCTGATCGAGGAGGGCAGCGAAAGCGGCGTGATCGACGAGCAGGAACGGGCGATGGTGCGCAACGTTTTCCGTCTCGACGACCGGCAGATCGCCAGCCTGATGACGCCGCGCTCGGAGATCGTCGCCCTCGACCTCGACGACGGCATCGAGGCCAACCTGAAGAAGGTGGTCGAGAGCGACCACGCGCGCTTCCCGGTGTGCCGCGGCAGCCTGCGCGACGTGGTCGGCGTGGTCAGCGCGCGCCAGCTTCTGAAGCAGTCGGTGCAGGGCGGCCGCATGGACCTGACCGCGGCGCAGGAGCCGGCGGTGTTCGTGCCCGAGTCGCTGACCGGCATGGAGCTGCTCGACAACTTCCGCGCCAGCGCCGCACACGTGGCGCTGGTGGTCGACGAGTACGGCGAGGTCCAGGGGCTGGTCACGCCGCAGGACCTGTTCGAGGCGATCGCCGGCGAGTTCAAGACGCCGCGCCAGGAGGACGCCTGGGCGGTGCAGCGCAAGGACGGCTCGTGGCTGCTCGACGGCCTGATCCCGGTGCCGGAGCTGAAGGACCGCCTGCACCTGGACAGCGTGCCCGAGGAAGACCTCGGCCGCTACAACACGCTGTCCGGCATGCTGATGCTGCTGCTCGGTCGCGTGCCGCACACCGCCGACGTCGCCGAGTGGGAAGGCTGGCGCTTCGAGATCGTCGACATGGACCACAAGCGCATCGACAAGGTGCTGGCGACCAAGGTCGAGCCAACCGAACCCGCCTGAGCGGTCGCCGGCGAACCGGCCACAGGGCCTCTCACCGCACCAAGTCGCGATAGGCGTGCCAGCTCGCGTGCCCCAGCAATGGAAAGACGACCAGCAAGCCGACCATCATCGTCAGAAAGCCCACCAGCGTCAGCGCCGCGATCAGCCCAGCCCAGACCAGGGCGGTGCCGGGATTGCGCAGGCAGCATTGCAGACTCGTCAGCGCCGCGGTGACGACATCGACGTCGCGGTCGAGCAGCATCGGCGCGGTCACGACCCCGAACGCGAATACCAGCAAGGCCAGTAGTCCGCCGATGCCGAAGAAGGCGGCAAGAAAAAGCGGCCCGCCGCCGAACACCGTCGTGACATAGGACAAGCTGCCGGCCGCGACCACCGGTCCGTCGTGGACCAGTGCGAACAGGATCGCGGCGATCCGTTCCCACAGGATCAGCGCCAGCGCCAGCGCCAGCCCCCAGAGCGCGATCTGCTGCGAGTTGCGACGCCACGCAAACAGCGCCAGTGCACCATCGACCGATTCGCCGCGCTCGATCTGCTGCGACAGCGCGTAGAAGACGATGGCGATGAAGGGCGCCACCAGCAGGAAGCCGCCGAGCAGCGCCGGCGCCAGATGCGCATAGCGCCAGGCCACCATCATCAGCGCGAGGCCGAACGTTGCGGTCCACGCACCCATGAGCAAACTGGGCTTGGCCGCGCGCTTCAGGTCCGCCCAGCCGCGTCCCAGCCATCGCAGCGGCCGACTCGCCTCGACGACGTTGGCCTGCGGGGAACTCCCCGACGACGAACGTTCGATCGCATGTTCCATACAGCCTCCTCGCCTGAGTTGCGCCCGGATCGCGTTCCGGGTCACGCCGAGCCATCGACCCGCCGGCCGGTCTGCGCGGCGGTCGGGCTTGGGTCGCATCCGGGCACAACGACCCATCGCGCGTGACCGACAACGGCCCTGCCCTCCCTGCCTTCGCCTCCTGCCGGCGGCGCCGCCGCCCGCCTCGGCCTCATTGCGGCTCGATCGCCGTCGCCTCGGCCGCCGGCTCGAAGAACTGCTCGCGCACCTGGCGCGTGTGGTCGGCCTCAAATGCGCCGATCGCCAGCAGCACCAGCAGCAGCAGCGGCGGCACGGTGGCGACGTAGACCAGCACCAGCCGCTCCCACATCATGTGCATGAACACGGCCACGATCAGGCCGGCCTTCAACAGCATCAGCACCGTGATCAGGAACCAGCGCAGCAGGCCCTGCAACTGATAGAGGTCGACCAGGTAGGAAGCGATGCTGAGGACGAACAGCAAGCCCCAGACCTTGAGGTAGACGGCAAGCGGATGCTGCTGCCCGTGGTCGTGCCCGGGCGCCGGCGTTGCCTGCGCCGTCGTCTGATCTGCATGTGCGTGTGTCACCTGAGGTCCTCCCCGTTCGACCGCCTGCCTACCAGAGATAGAAGAAGGCGAAGATGAACACCCAGACGAGGTCGACGAAGTGCCAGTACAGGCCCATCGTCTCGACGATCTCGTAGCCGCCCTTGCGGCCGGTGAGAAAACCGGGGCGCCCGTGCTCGAGGTCGCCGCGCCGGACCTTGGCGGCGACGATCAGCAGGAAGATGACGCCGATCGTCACGTGCGTGCCGTGGAAGCCGGTGATCATGAAGAACGCCGATCCGAACTGCGCCGCTCCCCACGGATTGGCCCAAGGGCGAACGCCGTCTTCGATCAGCTTGGCCCACTCGAAGGCCTGCATGCCGACGAAGGCCGCTCCCAGCGCCGCGGTGGCGATCAGCAGCCAGAAGGTCGTCTTGCGGTCCTTGCGGTAGCCGTAGTTGACCGCCAGCGCCATCGTGCCGCTGCTGCTGATCAGAACGAAGGTCATGATCGCGATCAGCAGCAGCGGCACGCTGGTGCCGAACACGGTCAGCGCGAACACTTCGCTCGGGTTCGGCCACGGCACCGTGGTCGAACCGCGCACCGTCATGTACGAGATCAGGAAGCTGCCGAAGATGAAGGTGTCGCTGACCAGGAAGATCCACATCATCGGCTTGATCCAGGGGACGTTCTTGAACGCCCGCTGGTCGGACCCCAGGTCGGCGACGAAGCTGCGCAAGCCCGCGGGCGCCGCTGCGTCCGTGCTGCCGGTCAGTTCATGGGCGGCCATCGTCTCGTCTCCCCTTGCCGGCTGCGGCGCGGCTCACAGCCGCACCGCGGTCGTGCAGATCGCCAGGCCGAGCGTCTCGGACGACAGCACGGCGAACAGCACCACCCAGACCAGCAGCAGGAAGTGCCAGTAAATCGCGCACATCTCGACCGCCAGCCGCAGTTGCGCCGCCGGCACGCGACGGCGCGCGCGATCGACGGTCCGCGCCCAGGCGACAAGGCCCCCGGCCACATGGGCGCCGTGGACCGCGGTCAGCAGGTAGAAAAACCCGGTGGCGGCGCTCGAGGCGACGAAGTACCCGGCCGCATGCATCTGCGTCCAGACGATCCACTGTCCGGCGAGAAACAGTGCCGCCAGCGCACCGCCGGCGACCAGGCTGCCGCGCAGCCGGGCCTCGGCGCCCTGGCGGGCCGCCCGCACTGCCAAGTGCATCGCCGCGCTGGCCAGGACCAGCACCAGCGTGTTCCAGGCGAGCAGCCGCGGTTGCGGCAGCGGCCGCCAGTCGCCGAACTGGATGCGCATCGCATAGGCACTGATGAAGAGCGCAAACAGCGACGTGGCAACGGCGAGAAAGACGATCAGTGCTGTCTTGGCCGGCGGTCGCGCCAGCACGCCGGCATAGACGTCCTGGCCGGCGCCGCCCGCCGACCAGGGCTGCACGTTGATGCTCTGGCGCAGCAGCCACCAGAGCACCGCCGCCATCAGGCAGGCGAGGAAGACCAGGGTGATGGTCATCGTCATGGCTGCCTCGACGGTTCGTCCCGGTCCCACTGGCCGGCGGCGACCTCGGCCGGCGGGACGTTCTGCGGGATGTAGTCGTGCTTGACGCCGGGGACGCCATAGTCGTAGGCCCAGCGGTAGACGACCGGCAAACTGGCGCCGAAGTTGCCGTGCGGCGGCGGCGTCTGCGGCGTCTGCCACTCGAGCGTGGTCGCCTTCCAGGGATTGCCGCCGGCGGGCCGACCCTTGAAGTAGCTGCGGATCAGGTTGTAGAAGAACAGCGCCTGCGCGACGCCGACGACCAGCGCGGCGACGGTGATGGCGACATTGAGCGAGTGCGCCGACTCGGGGATGAAACTCGTGCCGCCGATCGCGTAGTAACGCCGCGGCACGCCCAGGAAGCCGAGGTAGTGCATCGGGTAGTAGATGGCGTAGCTGCCGACGAAGGTGATCCAGAAGTGGATCTTGCCGAGCCGCTCGTCGAACATCCGTCCGGTGATCTTCGGGTACCAGTGGTAAATGGCGCCGAACACGACCAGGATCGGCGCGATCGCCATCACCATGTGGAAGTGCGCCACCACGAACATCGTGTCCGACAGCGGCAGGTCGATGGTCACGTTGCCGAGAAACAGCCCGCTCAGGCCGCCGTTGACGAAGGTGAAGATGAAGCCGATCGCGAACAGCATCGGCGTGGTCAGGTGGATGTCGCCGCGCCACAGCGTCAGCACCCAGTTGTAGACCTTGATCGCGGTCGGAATGGCGATGATCAGCGTCGTCGTGGCGAAGAAGAACCCGAAGTACGGGTTCATGCCGCTGACGTACATGTGGTGCGCCCAGACGATGAACGACAGCCCGCCGATGATCAGGATCGCCCACACCATCATCCGGTAGCCGAAGATGTTCTTGCGCGCGTGCACGGAGAGCAAGTCGGAGACGATGCCGAAGGCGGGCAGGGCGACGATGTAGACCTCGGGATGGCCGAAGAACCAGAACAGGTGTTGGAACAGGATCGGGCTGCCGCCCTCGTGCGCGAGTAGCTCGCCCCTGGAGACGATCGCCGGCATGAAGAAGCTCGTCCCAAGCAGCAGGTCGAACAGCATCATGACCGCGCTGACGAACAGCGCCGGAAAGGCAAGCAGCGCCAGGATCGTGGCCATGAAGATGCCCCAGATCGTCAGCGGCAGCCGCATCATCGTCAGGCCGCGCGCGCGCGCCTGAAGCACCGTCACCACGTAGTTCAGCCCGCCCATCGTGAAGCCGACGATGAACACGGCGAGCGACACCAGCATCAAGACGATGCCCCAGCCCGCCCCCGGCGTGCCGTCGAGGATCGCCTGCGGCGGATACAGCGTCCAGCCGGCGCCGGTCGGCCCGCCGGGCACGAAGAAGCTCGCGACGAGCAGCACGACGGCCAACAGGTAGACCCAGTAGCTGAGCATGTTGACGTACGGAAACACCATGTCGCGGGCGCCGCACATCAGCGGGATCAGGTAGTTGCCGAAGCCGCCCAGGAACAGCGCCGTCAGCAGGTAGATCACCATGATCATCCCGTGCATGCTGACGAGCTGCAGGTAGTTCGACGGGTTGATGAACGAGAACTCGTTCGGCCACGCGAGCTGCAGCCGCATCAGCCATGACAGCACCAGCGCGACGACGCCGATTCCGATCGCCGTGATCGCGTACTGGATCGCGATCACCTTCGCGTCCTGGCTCCAGACGTACTTGCCGACCCAGGTCTTCGGGTGATACAGCTCGACCTCGCCCACCTCGGCCGGCGGTGCGTGGTCGGTCGCGTCGTGCGTGACGTGGCTTGCCATGGCCCCTCCCTTGCGCCCACTTTTGCTGCGCGCAACGCGCGCCTGAGGCTCGCTCGGCGCTTCTGGGTCCGGTCCGTCGGCCTGCGGGACCGGACCCGTCCTCAAAGTCCGTTGATGTAGGCGACGAGATCGCGAATTGCCTGCTCGTCGGCCAGCATCGCCGCCATCTGCGCCATCTGGGCGCCGTACAAGTCGTCGCTGTGTCCGCCGCGCACGCCGTCGCGGAAGTTGCGTAGCTGCGCCGCCAGGTACCAGTCGCTGATCCCGCGCAGCCGCGGCGCGTTGGTCGCTTGGATTCCTTCGCCCCGGGCGCCATGACAGGCGCCGCAGGTCGCGTAACGGGCGCGCCCGGCGGTGGCGTTGCCGCTGACCGTGGTCGGCGCCGGCCGGTCGGGCAAGGTCGCGACGTAGGCGACGACATGGTCAATCGCCGCGGCGTCGGCCAGCGTCGCGCTCATCTGCGCCATGATCTTGCCGTTGGCGTCACGCTCGTCGCTGCCGCGCGCGCCACTCTTGAAGTGGGCCAACTGGCGGCGCAGGTACCACGCGCCTTGGCCGCTGAGCTTGGGTGCGTTGGCCGGCTGCAACCCTTCGCCCTGCTCGCCATGGCAGCCGGCGCAGACCGCATACAGCGCCTTGCCGGCGACCGGATCGGCGGTGGGGCGCGCCGCTAGCTGAGCGAAGGTCGGCTGCCGTGCCAGCCAGGCGTCGAACGCCGCCGGCTCGTCGACCACCATGCGGCCGCGCATCGCGAAGTGCGCGATGCCGCACAGCTCCTGGCACAGCAGGTCGAAGCTGCCGGTGCGGATTGGCGTGAACCAGGCATGGGTGACCATGCCGGGCACGAGGTCCATCTTGATCCGAATCTCGGCCACGGCGAAGTTGTGCAACACGTCGATCGAGCGCAGATGCAGCTTGACCGGTCGGCCCAGCGGCAGCCGCACCTCGCCGCTGTCGATCAGGATGTCATCCTGGCCGTGTGGATCGGACGGATCGATGCCGAACGGATTGGCGCTGTCGATGAGACCGGTGCGGACGCGGCCGAGCTTGCCGTCCTGGCCGGGGAAGCGGTAGGTCCAGTGCCACTGCTGGCCGACCACTTCCACCGCGAGCGCATCGGCCGGAACGTCGACGAACTTTGCCCAGACGAACAGTCCCGGCGCCAGCATCGCTGCCACGCCCGCCGTCGTGATCGCGAGCAGCCAGCCTTCCAGCCGCTTGTTCTCCGGTTCGTAGCTGGCGCGCTGGCCGGTGCGGTGCCGGTAGCGCAACACCGCATACGCCAAGAACAGGTTGACGGCGACAAAGACGACGCCAGTCACCCAGAAGGTGATCGACACCGTGCGATCGATCGCGCCCCAATTGGAGGCGATCGGCGTGAAGTACCAGGGACTGAAAAAGTGGGTCCTTCAGGCTTTTCCGGGGGTCGCGACAGAGGGGTAGAGGTTGAGTCCGCCG
>JBBIST010000058.1:0-20379 GCA_037441125.1 Burkholderiales bacterium | reverse complement strand
GCACGGCCGGCGGCATCGGCGCCGGGCGCCGGCCCCGCGTCGGTCGCCGCCGTCGCCTTCTTGCGCGCGCGGCGCACGGCGGCAATGGCTGCCTGCGCCTGATCGAGCGCCAGCTTGGCCGCGGTCTGCTCGGCGGCGCGCCGGCTGCGGCCGCTGCCGCGAACGCCGACCTCGAGCTTGGGGATCGAACACTCGACCTCGAACTCCTGGTTGTGCGCGGCGCCACGCGTCTCGACCACGGCGTAGACCGGCAGCGGCAGACGCTTGCCTTGCAGGTATTCCTGCAGCAGCGTCTTGCTGTCCTTGCCGAGCGTCTTCGGGTCGACGTGCTTGAGCACCGGCTCGAACAGGCGCGCGATCACGCCGCTGCCGGCCTCAAAACCGCCGTCGACCAGGACGGCGCCGAAGATCGCCTCCATCGTGTCGGCCAGGATCGACGGCCGGCGGAAGCCGCCGCTTTTCATCTCGCCTTCGCCCAGGCGCAGAAAGCGCGACAGCTCGATGCGCTCGGCGATCTCGGCCAGAGACGACTGCTTGACCAGGTTGGCGCGCAGGCGCGACAGGTCGCCTTCGTTCAGGCGCACGTACTTCTGATAGAGCAGCTGCGCGATCGTGCAGTTCAGGATCGCGTCGCCGAGGAACTCGAGCCGCTCGTTGTGGACGGCGCCGTGCGAGCGGTGCGTAACCGCCTGCTGCAACAGCGCCGGGGACGAGAAGCGATAGCCGAGGCGCTCTTCAAGCGCCGCCAGATCCATGGTCGATGCCCGCCGGTGTTCGCCGCGGGATCATTTCCTATGGCACCTTCTTGCCGGGACGATCCTGCGTCGTGCCCGCGAAGTCGATCACCAGGCGCACGTTGTCGAGCAACTGCAACTGGTACGAGTAGGCATAGGAAATGACGATGCGGTCGTTGTCCTTGGTGATGTCGAGGTCCTTGCTCGTGATCGACCGGATGTCGTCGATCACCGCATGGCGGTCGAAGGCGGCGCGGATCTCGGACACCGTGCCCGCCTCGTTCTTGATCTTGTGCACGGCGCGTTCGATCGCGATGTACTCAGTGATCGCCGGCACCAGTCGAAAACCGATCAGCATCAGGACGACGACGATGCCGCCGACGAAGATCAGGCCGACGATCGACAGGCCGCGTTGCCGGCGGGCAAGACTCGCAGTTCGCATGGCCCCCCTCAATGAAATCGTCCGACGCGCTCGAACGACGGGATCCAGCCATCCAGGGTCAGCCAGATGAAAAAGGCGCGGCCGACGATGTTGCCCTCCGGCACGAATCCCCAATAGCGGCTGTCCTCGCTGTTGTCGCGATTATCTCCCATCACGAAATAGTGGCCGGGCGGTACCGTACAGATGACCCCTTCGTGGCCGTAGCGGCAAGCCTGCGGGTGGGTATGGACGAACCCCGGCACCACCGGCACGCCCATGCCCTCGCGCAGGATCACCCGGTGCTCGCGACCGTCGAGGGTCTCGGCCAGCTGCGTGTAGTGCTGCATCCGCTCCTGGTCCAGGAAACGTTCCAATGGTCGTGTCGCGACCGGCGCTCGATTCAGGACAAGTTGTCGGTTCAGGTAACCGACCTCGTCGCCCGGCAGCGCGACCACGCGCTTGATGTAGTCCTGGCGCGGGTTGTGCGGAAAGCGGAACACCATGACGTCGCCGCGGCGCGGACTGCCCACTTCGAACACTTTCGTGTTGAGCACCGGCAGGCGCACGCCGTAGGTGTACTTGTTCACCAGGATCAGGTCGCCGATCGCCAGGGTCGGGATCATCGACCCGGAGGGGATGCGAAAGGGCTCGAACAGGAACGAGCGCAGCACGAACACGACCAGGATCACCGGAAAGAAACTCGCCGTGTACTCCATGTACCAGGGGCGGCGCGTCAGTTCCTCGGCCAGCGCCGCGCGCTCGCGCGCGGTGAACTCGGGCGGCACGCCGGCGCGCGCGGCGTTGCGGGCGTCGAACTCGGCCAGCCGGTCGCGCGCGTGCTCGGCGCGCCGCTTGGCGAGCCACAGCACATCGATCAGCCACATCGCGCCACTGATTACGAGCAGGATGAACAGGATCAGGGCGAAGTTCATTTCTCGTCCACCTGCAGGATGGCGAGGAAGGCCTCCTGCGGAATCTCGACCGTGCCGACCTGCTTCATGCGCTTCTTGCCGGCCTTCTGCTTCTCCAGCAGCTTCTTCTTACGCGTGATGTCGCCGCCGTAGCACTTGGCGAGCACGTTCTTGCGCAGCGCCTTGACGTCCTCGCGGGCGATGATGCTCGAGCCGATCGCGGCCTGGATCGCCACGTCATACATCTGGCGCGGGATCAGCTTGCGCATCTTGGCCGCCACCTCGCGGCCGCGATGCTGTGCATTGGCCCGGTGCACGATCACGCTGAGCGCGTCCACCCGGTCGCCGTTGATCAGCATGTCGACCTTGACGACATCGGCGGCGCGGTACTCCTTGAACTCATAGTCCATGCTGGCATAGCCGCGCGACACCGACTTCAGCTTGTCGAAGAAGTCGAGCACGATCTCGGCCAGCGGCAGCTCGTAGGTCAGGATCACGTGCCGGCTGTGGTAGGCAAGATCGGTCTGCACGCCGCGCTTGCCAATGGCGAGCGTGATCACCTGGCCGACGTACTCCTGCGGCACGAAGATGGTCACCTTGACGATCGGCTCGCGGATCTCGTCGATCTTCGCCGGGTCGGGCAACTTCGACGGGTTCTCGACCTGCACCACCGAGCCGTCGCGCAGCAGCACCTCGTAGACCACCGACGGCGCGGTGGTGATGAGATCCATGTCGTACTCGCGTTCGAGCCGCTCCTGCACGATGTCCATGTGCAGCAGACCGAGGAAGCCGCAGCGGAAGCCGAAGCCCAGCGCCTGGCTCACCTCGGGCTCGAAGTGCAGCGAGGCGTCGTTCAACTGCAGCTTGGCCAGCGCCTCGCGCAGCGCCTCGTACTGGTTCGACTCGACCGGAAACAGGCCGGCGAACACCTGCGGCTTGACCTCCTTGAAGCCGGGCAGCGGCGCGCTCGCCGGCTTGGCCGCGCTCGTGACCGTGTCGCCGACGTGCGCGTCGCGCAGCTCCTTGATGCCCGAGATCACGAAACCGACCTCGCCCGCCGACAACTGCTCGCGGCTGCGCGACTTGGGCGTGAACACGCCCACCTGTTCCACCAGATGGGTGGCGCCGGTGGCCATCAGCAGGATCTTGTCCTTCGGCCGCAGCACGCCGTTGACCACGCGCACCAGCATCACGACGCCGACGTAGTTGTCGAACCAGGAATCGATGATCAGCGCCTGCAACGGCGCCTGCGGGCTGCCCTTGGGCGGCGGCACGCGCTCGATGATGCGCTCGAGGATCTCGTCGATGCCGACACCGGTCTTGGCGCTGGCGCGGATCGCATCGTGGGCGTCGATGCCGATCACGTCCTCGATCTCGGCGGCCGCGCCGTCGGGGTCGGCCGACGGCAGGTCCATCTTGTTGAGTACCGGCAGCACCTCGACGCCGAGTTCGATCGCCGTGTAGCAGTTGGCCACCGTCTGCGCCTCGACGCCCTGCGAGGCGTCGACCACCAGCAGCGCGCCTTCGCAGGCCGACAGCGAGCGGCTCACCTCGTAGCTGAAGTCGACGTGCCCGGGGGTGTCGATCAGGTTGAGGTTGTAGCGGCGGCCGTCGCCTGCCACGTACTCGAGTGCGGCGGTTTGCGCCTTGATCGTGATGCCGCGCTCGCGCTCGAGATCCATCGAGTCGAGCACCTGCGCCCCCATCTCGCGCTCGGACAGGCCGCCGCAACGCTGGATCAGTCGATCCGCGAGCGTCGACTTGCCGTGGTCGATGTGGGCGATGATGGAAAAGTTGCGGATGTGCTGCATCGAAGTTGCGGCGACTCGCCGCGCTGGCGACCGGCGGCGCTCGCCGTCCCGCAGGCCGGCCAGCCGAACGCGCCGCTGCCGGGCCCGGACATGGCGAGGGGGTGCGTGCGCACCCCCTCGAAAGCGTCGCGCATTCTACTCGCGCCGGTCGCCGCCTCCGGCCAGCGGCGGCCGCTGTGCGCCGGCGCGGCTACTGCCGGTCCTGCGGCCGCACGACGACGAAGTTCGATTGCTCGCCGCGCCGTACCAGCAGCAGCACGTTGCGCTTCGGGTCAAGACGCGCTACCGCCTCGTTGAACTGGCGCGCGTTGCTGACCTCGACATTGTTCAGGGCGACGATCAGGTCGCCCGGCCGCAGGCCGACTCGCGCCGCGGCGCCGTCGACCGCATCGACCTGAACCGCACTGCGCAGGCGCAGTTCCTTCAGGCGCTCGGCCGGCACGTCGGACACCGACAGTCCGAGCGCATTGGCCGCCGGCACGGCGCGCGCCGGCTGGTCAGGCCGCCGCGGCGGCGCATCGGGCTCCATTTCAGCCACCGTGATCGGCAGATCGACCGTCTTGCCCTTGCGCCAGACCTGGATCGTCGCGCGAGTGCCGGGCTTGGTGCCGCCGACTAGGCGCGGCAGATCGCTCTCGCGCTCGATCACCCGGCCATCAAAGCGCAGGATCACGTCGCCGGGTTCGACACCGGCGCGCTCGGCCGGCAGTCCCGACTCGACACGCGAGACCAGCGCGCCCTGCGGCCGCGTCAGGCCGAGCGCTTCGGCCACCTCGCGCGTGACCGGCCCGATCTGCACGCCGATGCGGCCGCGCGTGACGCGGCCGGTGGCGCGCAACTGGTCGCCGACGCGCATCGCCTCGTCGATCGGGATCGCAAACGAGATGCCGGCGTAGGCGCCCGAGGTGGTGAAGATCTGCGAGTTGATGCCGACCACTTCGCCGCGCATGTTGATCAGCGGGCCGCCCGAGTTGCCCGGGTTGACGGCGACGTCGGTCTGGATGAACGGCAGGAACTCGCCGGTCTCGCGCGCCTTGGCGCTGACGATGCCGGCGGTGACGGTGTTGTCCAGTCCGAACGGCGAACCGATCGCGATCACCCACTCACCCACCCGCAAACGGTTCGGGTCGCCGATGCGCACGAACGGCAGCCCGGTGGCGTCGATCTTCACGATCGCCACGTCGGTGCGGCGATCGGCGCCGATCAGCCGGGCGCGGAACTCGCGCCGGTCAGGCAGGGTGACGAGAATCTCGTCGGCGCCCTGCACGACGTGCGCATTGGTCATGACGAAGCCGTCGGCGCTCAGCAGGAAGCCGGAGCCGACACCGCGCGGCACCTCGCGCTCCGGCCGCGGAGCGCGCGGCCCCGGCCGCGGCAACGGTCCGGGGTGCGGGAAGAAGCGGCGGAAGAACTCGTGGAAGGGATCGGCCTCGTCGGCTTCCGGCATCGCACCGCCGGGTGCGCCGCCGCCGACGCGGGCGACGGTGCGGATGTTGACCACCACCGGACCGACGCGCTCGACCAGGTCGGTGAAATCGGGCAGCGTCGCCGCCGGCGCCGCCGGCTGCGCGGCAGCGGTGGCCGGCAGCAGAAACGCCAGCCCTGTGATCGCGGGCAGCACGGCGATCAGGATTCGCTTGCCGATCATCGTCATATGTCGTTCCAAAGAAAGGTGATTGAAGGAAGGGAAGACGGCTGCGCGCCGGCGGCAGCCCTCATCGCGCCGGCGCTCGCGTCACAGACAGTGCGACCTGGTGCACGGTGGCCGGCGGCACCTCGCCGATCACGGTCACCGTGGCGTCGCCCAGGCGCCGCACGAAGCCACTGGTCGCCCCCTGGCGCCGCAGCTGCTCGTGCATCGTTGAGTCGGCGCCGGCATCGATGAACACCGACAGCGTCGCCACGCCGTCGCTGTAGACCGCGTGCAGCGTCGGCCGCCCGCTGCGGTCGCGCGCCAAGCTACGCATCACCGCGCGCTGTAGGCGAAAGCCGGCCGGAGGCGTGATCTGCCAGCCACTGGCCGCCAGATCGACCGGCGCCGGCTCGACCCGCTCGACGGTCCAGCCCTCGGTCGACCACGAGGGCCGCAGCGCCGCGGGGTCGGGACGCCCGCCGATGCGCAAATCGACAAAAGCCATCTGCTCGAGCGGCCGCCAGTGTTCGCTCAGCGTGCGCGCCTTGAGCAGCAGCGCGCTTTGCGTGTCGACGCACAGCCACTGCGGATAGCGCAGAGAATCCTTCGGCTCGAGGATCAGTACGCGGCAGTCGATTCCGGCCACGCGCTCCATGCCGCGCACCATCAGCCGGTACCAGGCGAGGATCTCGGCCGGCGTGCCGCCGCCGAGGGCGGGGAACTGATCCTGTGCGGCGCGACGCTCGAGCCGCAGCAGTCGCCGATCGGGATACAGGCACTGGACCTCGTCGTCGCGCCGGATGTACTCGCGCCGGCGACCGTCGAGCACTTGCAGCCTTTCATGCGAGACGTTGCCGTCGAAGTAGTGGACGATGCGCGACGCGTAGAACGTGCCGGCACCGTGGTAGACGATCGTGCCGGCATAGCTGACGCGCTGCGCCGCCTCCTGGATCGCCTGCAGCCACGCCAGTTCGCTGCGCTCGACCGCGTCGGCAGCGCCCGCGGCGGCGGTGGTCGCGAACGCCGGCTGCAGCGGCAGCGCGACACCCAGCGCCAGCGCCAGGCCGAGCAAGCGGCGCACGGACGATCGACTGGGCGCCGGCGGCGCGGTCATCCCGAGCATGGCTCAATGCAAGCGGCGGACTCGCGCGGCTCGACCGTCCAACCGCCGGGCAGCCGACAACGTCGATCGGTAAGCGAGCCGCAGCACGTCGTCTCAGCGCTGGCCGTCGGACTCGATCAGGCCCTGCCGCAGGTACTGGCTGGTGCGCGGCATGCCGATCGGACCGCTGATCTGGCCGTGCGCTGACAGATAGACGTGGAAGCGGTCGAGCACGGGCAAGGACATCGGCGATGACGGCTGCGCCAGAGACGCCGCCAGCGGCACCGGGGGAAGCGAAGGCTGCGACATGCCCTGCTCGCGCGCGATCTCGACCGGACCGCCCATGGCGCCGTCGCGCAGGACCGGCACGGCGACCACGGCCAGTACCGCGGCGGCCGCGGCACCGGCGATCCCAGGCAGCGCCAGGCGCCGCACCAGGCCGAGGCCTTGGTCGCGCGGCGCGACGATCGCCGGCTCGGCCGCCAGACGCTCGGCCAGACGGGCCGAAAAGTTCGGCGCATGCAGCGCCGCCACCTCGGGCGAGCGCAGCGCGTCGCCGACCGCGTGCCACAGCGCCCACTGCGCGCGACCGCCGCCGTCGGCGCACAGCCGCTCGATGCAGCGCCGGCGTTCGGGCTCGTCCAGTTCGCCGTCCATCAGCGCCGACACCGGCTCAAGCGCGCCGGATTCAACGAGCGGCGACGGCGGCAGCGCGCCCGGCGCGGCGGAGGATTGACCCGAGTGATGCCCAGACATCTTCATGCTCGACCTCACCAACGCTTGTCCTTGCTCGTTTCCAGCAACGGTCGCAGCTCGTTCGCGATCGCCTCACGGGCGCGAAAGATACGCGAGCGCACGGTGCCGATCGGACAGTTCATCGACGCCGCGATTTCCTCGTACGACAGGCCTTCCAGTTCGCGCAGCACGACCGCGGTGCGCAGATCCGCCGGCAGCTTCTCGATCGCGCGGTTGACCGCCTCGCCCACCTGGCGCGACATCAGCACCGCATCGGGCGTGTTGACGTCGCGCAGGCTGTCGGCCTCGTCGAAGCCCTCGGCCTCCTCGACCTCGGTCTCGGTGGTCGACGGCCGCCGGCCCTGAGCCACCAGGTGGTTCTTGGCCGTGTTGATCGCGATCCGGTACAGCCATGTGTAAAAGGCGCTTTCGCCGCGGAAGTTCGGCAGCGCGCGGTAGGCCTTGATGAAGGCCTCCTGCGCCACGTCCTCGATTTCGCCTGGATCGCGGATCAGGCGCGACAGCAGGCGGAAGATCTTGCGCTGGTACTTGGACACCAGCAGATCGAACGCCCGCTTGTCGCCGCGCTGGACGCGCTCGACGAGCGCCTGGTCGATGTCTCGCTCTTTCATCGACCCGGAACGCCGCCGCCCGCGACCGTCCCCACGACCACCGACCCTGTGACTCGGCCGTTCGCAATAAGTTCGGCTCCCCGTCTCATCGCCCGGTGACCGCGGTCAGTGGCCATCCGCACCGGCCGCCGCCTGCGGTCCTTGGCGACCGTCGCCGCGCTCGAGGTGCCAGCGCGCGTGCGCGCACAGACGGCGGAACTCGGTGGCCGGCAGGGCGTCGCGCCAGACGGTGACCGTGACTGCGTCGCCGGCGAGCGTCACCAGCCGCGAAGTCACGACGCGGGCACGCAGGCGCAGCGGCGGCGCGGCCTCGGCCGCCTGGCCGGCCCGCCCCCAGACCGCGCCGCCGGCATCGATGTGCAGGGCAAACGTCGGCTGCGCTCGGCCGCTCTCGCTGCCGGCCCAGGCAGCCCCGAGCGCCGCCAGCGCCGCTGCCAGTGCGCGCACGCCATCGGGCTCGAGCCACAGCGCCGCCAGCAGGGCCAGCGCCAGCAGCGACGACAGCAGCGCCGCTGCGCGCAGCCATCGGCGCCGCTCACGCGAGGCCCGCAAGGGGGTCCAGCGGAATCCGGCGCCGGCCATCAGACGCGCCGGAACACCAGCGTGCCGTTGGTTCCGCCGAACCCGAACGAGTTTTTCAGGGCAACCTCGATGCGCATCTGCCGCGCGTTGTTGGCGCAGTAGTCGAGGTCGCACTCGGGGTCCGGGTTGATCAGATTGATCGTCGGCGGCGACACTTGGTGGTGGATCGCAAGCGCGGTGATCACCGACTCGATGCCGCCGGCACCGCCGAGCAGGTGGCCGGTCATCGACTTGGTCGAATTGACCACGATCCGGCGCGCGGCGTCGCCCAGCGCCGCCTTGATCGCACGCGTCTCGTTGACGTCGCCAAGCGGCGTCGAAGTGCCGTGCGCGTTCAGGTAGTCGACCTGGTCGGCGTTGACAGCGGCGCTGCGCAGCGCCATCTCCATGCAGCGGCGCGGACCGTCCATGTCGGGTGCGGTCATGTGAAAGGCGTCGGCGCTCATGCCGAAGCCGGCCAGCTCGCAGTAGATGCGGGCGCCGCGCCGCCGTGCCGACTCGAAGTCCTCGAGCACCATGACCCCTGCGCCCTCGCCCATCACGAAGCCGTCGCGGTCGCGGTCCCAGGGACGGCTGGCGCCGGCCGGATCGTCGTTGCGCAGCGACAGCGCCTTCATCGAGTCAAAGCCGCCGATGCCGAGCGCCGAGATCGTGCCCTCGGCGCCGCCGGCGATCATGATCTCGGCGTCGCCGTGCTCGATCAGGCGGCCGGCGATACCGATCGAGTGCAGCCCAGTGGTGCAGGCGGTGACGATTGCCAGATTCGGGCCCTTGAGCCCGTACATGATCGACAGGTTGCCGGCGATCATGTTGATGATCGAACCGGGAATCAGGAACGGCGAGATGCGGCGCGCGCCGCGCGTGCGCAGCTCGTCGTGGTTGTCCTCGATCATCGGCAGGCCGCCGATGCCGGAACCGACGATCACGCCGATGCGCTCGCGATTGTCGTCGCTGATCTCGATGCCGCTGTCGCGGATCGCCTGGATCGAGGCGGCGATGCCGTAATGGATGAAGGCATCCATCCGCCGCGCCTCCTTCGGCGCCATGTAGGCGCCGACGTCGAAGCCACGCACCTCGCCGGCGATGCGGCAGCCGAAGGTGGTGGCGTCGAAGCGCGTGATCGCACCGATTCCCGAGCGGCCGGCGAGAAGCGCCTGCCAGGAGGAATCGACATCGTTTCCGACCGGGCTCACCATGCCGAGCCCGGTGATCGCCACGCGGCGTCTTGCGCTCATCGCTCGCTCGGGATTGCGGCGCGCCGCTGCTGCGCGCCAGGCGCAGGCCGACGCTGGCTCAGGCCTTCTTCAGATGGGTGGCGATGTATTCGATCGCCTGCTGCACGGTGCGGATCTTCTCGGCTTCCTCGTCCGGGATCTCACACTCGAACTCGTCTTCGAGCGCCATCACCAGTTCGACCGTGTCGAGCGAATCGGCGCCGAGGTCCTCGACGAAGGCGGATTCGTTCTTGATGTCCGCTTCGTTGACGCCAAGTTGCTCGGCGACGATCTTCTTGACCCGTTGTTCGATGTTGTCCATAGCTCCTCCTTCAGGGGATTTCGTTGCAGCGACAGGGCCGAACCTCGCGCGACACCCTGCCAGAAGGCGGCGGCGAGTCTAGCAGAGCACCCTCGCGCGATCTGACTTGGCGCACGGGTGCAACCGCCTCGCGCGCGCCGTCAATTCATGTACATGCCGCCGTTGACGTGCAGCGTGGCGCCGGTCAGATAGGCGCCGGCGCCACTGGCGAGGAAGGCGACACAGGCGGCGATGTCGTCGGGCTGGCCGAGGCGGCCGAGCGGAATCTGCGCCAGCAGCGCCTGCGTCTGCTGCTCGTTGAGCGCGCGCGTCATGTCGGTGTCGATGAATCCCGGCGCGACACAGTTGACCGTGATGCCGCGGCTGCCGACTTCGCGCGCCAGTGCGCGCGTCATGCCTTCGACTCCCGCCTTGGCCGCCGCGTAGTTCGCCTGGCCGGCATTGCCGCTGGCGCCGACCACCGAGGTGATGTTGATGATCCGCCCGCCCTTGGCTTTCATCATCGGCCGCAGCACCGCGCGCGACAGACGGAACACCGCCGACAGATTGGTTTCGATGACCGCGCTCCAGTCGGCGTCCTTCATGCGCAGAGCCAGCGCATCGCGCGTGATGCCGGCGTTGTTGACCAGGATCGACAGCTTGCCGTGCTCGCGCACGACTTCCTCGACCAGGGCATCGCCGCGGCCCGCGTCGGCGACATCGAGCACGGCGCCGCGGCCGCGTGCGCCGATCTCCAGCAGGCGCTGCGTGATCGCGGCCGCACCCGCCTCGGTGGTCGCGGTGCCGATCACGGTGGCGCCGACGCGCGCCAGCCGCTCGCCGATGGCACGACCGATGCCGCGCGAAGCGCCGGTGACCAGCGCCACCTCGCCCGCCAGCGCGTGGCCGGCAAACACGTCACTGCCCATCGCCCCGCTCCTTTCGCTCGCTCAGCCGCTCGTGCACTTGGCGCAGGCTCGCCAGGTCGTAGATCGACAGCGCCTCGACCTCGGGCGCGATGCGCCGCGCCAGGCCGCTCAGGACCTTGCCCGGACCGCACTCGACGATGTGGCTGACGCCGTCGGCCGCCATCTGCGCCACGATCCGCGCCCACTGCACCGGACCGGCGGCCTGGCGCGCGAGCGCATCGCGGATTCGATCGGCATCGCTCTCGGCGCGCACGTCGATGTTGTTGATCACCGGCACCTGCGGCACCGCGATCGCGGTCTGCGCCAGCCGCTCGGCCAGGCGGGCCGCGGCCGGCGCCAGCAGCGAGCAGTGAAACGGCGCCGACACCGCCAGCGGCAGCGCGCGCTTGGCACCGAGCCGGCGGGCGATCTCGCAGGCGCGCTCGACCGCGGCCCGGTGGCCGGCGATCACCACCTGCGCCGGTGCATTGAAGTTGACCGCCTCCACCACTTCGCCCTGCGCCGCCTCGGCGCAGGCCGATTGCACCTGCTCGTCGGTGAGGCCGAGGATCGCCGCCATGCTGCCGCTGCCCACCGGCACCGCCTCCTGCATCGCCTGCGCGCGAAAGCGCACCAGCCGCACCGCATCCTCCAGTACCAGCGCGCCGGCGGCCGCCAGCGCGCTGTACTCGCCGAGGCTGTGACCGGCCATGACCGCCGGCGCCGCACCGCCGGCGTCGCGCCAGGCGGCGAAGATCGCGAGCGAGGTCACGAGCAGCGCCGGCTGCGTATTGACGGTCAGCGCCAGTTCCTCGGCCGGACCGGCGGCGATCAGCGCCGACAGCGGCTCGCCCAGAGCGGCGTCGGCGCGGCGCACGACCTCCATCGCCGGCCGGCACTCGGCCAACGAGTCGAGCATGCCGACCGCCTGCGAGCCCTGCCCGGGAAACACGAACGCGATCTTCATTCGCAGCCGACCCTTTAGAACCTGAGCAACACGGAACCCCAGGTGAAACCGCCGCCCACACCCTGCAGCAGCAGATACTGGCCGCCACGCACGCGACCGTCGCGCACCGCGCAGTCGAGCGCCATCGGCACCGAGGCGGCCGAGGTGTTGCCATGGCGGTCGACGGTGACGACGAGCTTGCCCTCGGGCAGGCCGAGCTTGCGCGCGGTCGAGGTCAGGATGCGCACGTTGGCCTGATGCGGAATCAGCCAGTCGAGATCGGCCGCGCTCATCTGTGCCGCCGCCAGCACCTCGCGCGCCGACGCTTCGAGGACGTTGACCGCGAGCCGGAACACCGCCTGACCGTCCATGCGCAGAAACGGGTCGCCGACAACGCTGCCGGCGTCCACGCGCCCGGCCGTGCACAGGATCCGCGCCTGGCTGCCGTCGGCGTGCAGGCGGCAGGCGAGCACGCCGGGCTCGTGCGCGGCCTCGAGCACCACCGCCCCGGCGCCGTCGCCGAACAGCACGCAGGTCGAGCGGTCCTTCCAGTCGAGGATGCGCGAGAACACCTCGGCGCCGATCACCAGCGCCCGCCGATGCGCGCCGGCGCGGATCAGCGCGTCGGCCACTGCCAGCGCATAGACGAAGCCGCTGCACACCGCCTGCACGTCGAAGGCGGCGGCGCCGCGGTTGCCGAGCTCGGCCTGCAGCAGGCAGGCGGTCGACGGAAAGATCTGGTCCGGGGTCGAGGTCGCCACGACAATCAGATCGACGCTGTCGGCCGGCACCGCGGCCATCTCGAGGGCGCGACGCGCGGCGGTCAAGCCGAGCGAGACGGTCGACTGCCCCGGGCCGGCGAAGTAGCGCTGGCGGATGCCGGTGCGCTCGACGATCCAGGCATCCGATGTGCTGACACCGTCGCGCGCCAGCCTCGCCGCCAGTTCGTCGTTGCTCACCGCCAGCGCCGGCAGCGCCGCGCCGGTGCCGCTGATGCGCGTGCTGCCGATCATGCCGTGCGGGCCGGATCGGCGGCGGCCGCGCCGGCGTGCAGCCGCGCCAGTTGCTCGGCGATCGGCTGCATCGCCGCCACCGTGCGCGCCAGCAGGTCGTGGCGCGCCGCCTCGAAGCCGCGCAGCAGCGCACGCTCGAAGGCGTAGGCGTCGGCCGAGCCGTGGCTCTTGATGACGATGCCGCGCAGACCGAGCAGCGCTGCGCCGTTGTAGCGGCGGTGGTCGACCCGGCGCTTGAACCGCGCCAGCACCGGATAGGCGAGCAGTGCCGCGAGCTTGCTCAGCCGATCACGCGTGAACTCCTCGCGGATCATGCCCGCCAGCATCTGCGCCAGGCCCTCCGAGGCCTTCAGGGTGACGTTGCCGACGAAGCCGTCGCAGACGACGACGTCGGTGGTGCCGCGGTACAGGTCGTTGCCCTCGACGTTGCCGTAGAAGTTGAGCGGACTGGCGCGCAGCAGTTCGGCCGCCTGCTTGACCACCTCGTTGCCCTTGATCAGCTCCTCGCCGACGTTGAGCAGGCCGATGCTCGGTCGCTCCTTCTCGTCGATCGCGCTGACCAGCGCCGCGCCGAGCACGGCGAACTGCAGCAGATGCTCGGCCGAGCTGTCGACGTTGGCGCCCAGGTCCAGCACCGTGGTCGTGCCGCCGGTCTGGTTCGGCAGCGCCGAGGCGATCGCCGGCCGGTCGATGCCGGGCAGCGTCTTGAGCACGAAGCGCGAGATCGCCATCAGCGCGCCGGTGTTGCCGGCGCTCACGGCGGCGTCGGCGCGCCCCTCCTTGACCAGGTTGATCGCCACGCGCATCGACGAGTTGCGCTTGCCGCGCAGCGCCAGCGCCGGCGACTCGTCCATCGCCACCACCTCGTCGGCAGCAACGACTTCGAGGCGCGCGCGCACATCGCCGCTGTCGCCGAGCGCGGCCTCGATCTCGGCCGCGCGGCCGGCAAGCAGCAGCCGCGCCTGCGGCTGGGCGCGCAGGAACGACAGCGCCGCCGGCACCGTGACCACGAGACCGTGGTCACCGCCCATGGCATCGACCGCGAGACGGACGCTCACCGGCACGCCGCAGTCTGGCGCCGACAGGGCAACGACCGACCTAGGCCGCGCACGCGCGCCGGCGTCGCACCGGCGCGTGGCGCGACGCGGACGGGCAGCGTGCGCATCGGACGCGGGCCATGCTCAGCCGGCTATTCGTCGTTCTTGGTTTGAATGACCTTCTTGCCGCGATAGACACCGTTCGGGCTCACGTGATGCCGGCGATGCACTTCACCGGTGGTGGGCTCGACGGCCAGCGGCGGATTGCTCAGGAAGTCGTGCGCGCGGTGCATGCCGCGCTTGGACGGCGACTTCTTGTTCTGCTGGACAGCCATGGCATTCCCCAGGGGAAAACTTCGAGCGCGCGATTGTAGCCGAGGCGTCTCGCACGCCGGCACGCGAAAGGCGCGCGCTTACTGACGGCGCGTCTTCAGCGCCTGCCCAAGAGCGGCGAACGGGCGCTGCCGGCCGGCCGCACCGGCTTGCGGCGCTTGCGCCTCGGTCGGGCGCGGCTCGCAGTGCAGGTGCCGCGGCGCCATCGGCAGCGCCAGGATCGCTTCGTCCTCGAGCAACTGATGCAGGTCGAAGCGGGCCGCACCGAGCAGCGGCTCGTCCTCGGACTCATCGATGGCGATTCGCGCCAGTTCCTCTTCGCTGCGCACGAAGTAGTAGCGGCCGCCGCCGCCGAGCTCGTGCTCGACCGCCGCACCGCAGCGGTCGCACTCGAGTTGCACGCGGCCGGCGAAGCGCAGTTGCGCTGCCGGACGCGCGCGCGCATCGAAGCCGCCGCGCAGCTCGAAGCGCAGTTCGCCTCCGGCGGCGGCCAGCATCGGCGCCAGTCGCGGCATGCGTGCGATGGCGAGCGCACCCTCGATCCGACCGCCGCTGCGGGCGAACTCGAAGACATCGATAAAGCGCGGCGGCGAAACGGACTCGAACATGCGGCGGACGAAACGACCCGGACCGATAGACTCGCGGCCGCCGCGCTCGCTCGCGGCAGCGCCACGGCCATGGACAGAATCGTACTCGCCTCGACCTCGCGCTACCGGCGCGAACTGCTGGCGCGCCTGCGCCTGCCGTTCGAGGCGATCGCGCCGCAGGTCGACGAGCGCGCGCTCGCCGGCGAGTCGCCGGCGCAGTGCGCGCTGCGGCTGGCGCGCGCCAAGGCGCTGGCGGTTGCGCGCGAGGCGCCGCAGGCGATCGTGATTGGATCCGACCAGGTGGCCGATCTGGACGGCGAGGCGCTCAACAAGCCGGGCAGCCACGCCGCCGCCCTCGAGCAGTTGCTGCGCCTGCAGGGCCGAACCGCCGTGTTCCACACCGCCGTGTGCGTGGCCAGCGACGGCGGCCGGCGGTTCCAGGCCGACTGCGTGCCGACGCGCGTGCGCTTCCGGCGCCTGCCCGCCGCCAGGCTCGAGGCCTACCTGCGCGCCGACCGGCCCTACGACTGCGCCGGAGCGGCCAAGATCGAATCGCTCGGCATCACGCTGGTGGAGGCGGTCGAAGGCGACGATCCGACCGCTCTGATCGGTCTGCCGCTGATCCACCTCACCGACATGCTGGCCGCCGCCGGCGTCGACCTGCCGCAGGTATGAATCGGGCGCCGGAGTCGGGCACCGGATCGCTGTACCTGCTGCCGACGCCGCTGGCCGCCGGCACCGCCCTGGCGATGCTGCCGCCGCCGACGGTGGCGATCGCGCGCCGGCTCGACTACTTCCTGGCCGAAAGCGCGAAATCCGCGCGCGCCTTCCTGAAGGAGGTCGGCCATCCGCGACCGATCGCCGAGCTGCGCATCGTCGAGATCGGCCACCACCCGGACCCGGCGGCGATCGACGCCTGGCTGGCGCCGCTGGCTGGCGGTTTCGACGCCGCCGTCGTCTCCGAGGCCGGCTGCCCGGGCGTTGCCGACCCCGGTGCCGGGATCGTCGCGCGCGCGCACGCGCTCGGGCTGCGCGTGCGGCCGCTGGTCGGGCCCTCGTCGCTGCTGCTGGCGCTGATGGCGAGCGGATTGAACGGACAGTCGTTCCGCTTCGTCGGCTATCTGCCGCACGAGCCGCAGGCACTGGCCCGGCGGCTGCGCGCGCTCGAACGCGAATCGCGCGGCGGCGAGACGCAGTTGTGGATCGAGACGCCGTACCGCAACGAGCGGCTGCTCGACGCCGCCCTCGCCCACTGCGCGCCCGACTCGCGCCTGGCGCTGGCGATCGATCTGGGTAGTGCCAACGAGTGCGTGCTGAGCCGGCCGATCGCCGCCTGGCGCGCCCTGGGTGCGGCAGGACGGCCGTCGCTGCACCGGCGTCCGACCGTGTTCGCTCTGCTGGCCGCGGCGGCGACAGCGCCGCCGGCATGACAAGGCAGCGCCGGCGCCGCTACGCCGCCGGCGGCGCGCGCACCTCGTCGTCGGGCTGCCAGCAGACGACACCGTCTCGTTCGCGCACGCGGATCGGTCGCAGGCCGCCGCGACCGGCGCAGGGGCCGCCGGCGCAGCGCCCGCTGGCCGGTTCGTAGAGCGCGCCGTGCGTGGCGCACAACAGCCAGCGCCGCTCGTCGTCGAAGAATCGGCCCGGCTGCCAGTCCAGTTCCATCGCCACGTGGGCGCAGCGGTTCAGATAGGCGCGCACTTCGCCGCCATGGCGCACGGCGAAGCCGGTGGCGGCTTCGGCGCCGACGCGCACCTCGAAGCGCAGTCCGTCGCCGCCGTCGCGCAGCGCCTCGCCGGCGCACAGCGGCAGCCAGCGCTGCGGCGACATCTCAGCGCCCGGGCAGCAGCAGCGCGCGCAACTGCGCGATCGAATCGACCAGCGCCAGCGGCTGCAGCGCCGCCAGTTGCGCGCGCGGGTGCGCGCCGTAGGTGACGCCGACCGCAGCGACCTGCGCCGCGCGCGCCATCTGCAGGTCGTGCGTGGTGTCGCCGATCATCAGCATGCGCGCGGTCGGCACCGCCAACTCGTCGGCCAGTTCGAACAGCATCGCCGGATGCGGCTTGGGCTCGGTCTGGTCGGCGCAGCGCGTCGCCTCGAAGCTGTCGGCCAGGCCGGTGGCCAGCAGCGCCCGACGCAGCCCGGGCGAGCTCTTGCCGGTGGCGATCGCCAGCCGCAGGCCCTCGGTGCGCAGCGCCGCGATCAGTTCGCGCGTGCCGGCGAACAGCTCCAGCGTGTCCTCGGCGGCGAAGTAGTGGTAGCGGTAGCGTGCCGAGAACTCGCCGATGCGCTCGGCACCGAGCCCGGGCACGGCGCGCGCGAGCGCTTCGGCGAGCCCGAGGCCGATCACGTGCGAAGCGTCCTCGAAGCTTGGCACCGGCAGACCGACGTCGGCGGCGGCGGCCATGATCGAGCGGGCGATGGTCGCGGTCGAGTCGATCACCGTGCCGTCCCAGTCGAATACGACCACTTCGAGGCCGTCACGCACGCGCCAGCCCCCGCAGGAAGTCGTCGCAGTCGCGCGGCAGGCGCGCT
Source organism: Burkholderiales bacterium (assembly GCA_037441125.1). Classification (GTDB taxonomy): domain Bacteria; phylum Pseudomonadota; class Gammaproteobacteria; order Burkholderiales; family Burkholderiaceae_F; genus JALHMQ01. Next base: position 2,944 of record JBBIST010000058.1, on the reverse strand, counting down.
TCGATCTCGAGCTCCGCGCCGCCCACCGGGTGCGCGAAGCGCGTCCGGTACGCGTGCAGAAACATGCGCGCCAGGCGGGCGCCGAACTCGCCGCGCGCCGCGCGCCGGTTCAGTTCGAAATCGCCGTACTTGTCGTCGCCGACGATCGGGAAACCCAGGTGCGCCAGGTGCACGCGGATCTGGTGCGTGCGACCGGTGCGCAGTTCCGCCTCCAGCAGCGAGAAGCCGCCGAAGCGCTGGCGCAGATTGAACACCGTGTGCGAGGGCATCCCGGCCTCGTCCACCGCCACCCGCCGCTCGCCGCCGCGGGTAACGAACTTGCTGAGCGCCGCCTTCACGTGCTGGCGGTCGTTGACCCAGTCGCCGTGCACCAGCGCCAGGTAGCGCTTGTCGACCTCGCCCGCGCGCAACTGCTGGTGCAGCCCGAGCAGCGCGCGCCGGCTCTTGGCGAGCAGCAGCACGCCCGAGGTCTCACGGTCGAGCCGGTGCGCGAGCTCGAGGAAGGACTGCGCCGGCCGCGCCGCGCGCATCCTCTCGATCAAACCGAAGGCGACACCGCTGCCGCCGTGCGCCGCCAGCCCGGCCGGCTTGTCGACCGCGATCAGGTGCTCGTCCTCGTACAGCACAGGCGGCGACTCGCCGCGCACCGCGGCCGGTATTGCCACCGGTGCCGCCAGCCGGATCGGCGGCACGCGCACGCGGTCGCCCGCCGCCAGGCGGCGGTCGACCGGTACGCGCGCGCCGTTGACGCGCACCTCGCCGCTGCGCACGATACGATAGACATGGCTCTTGGGAACGCCGCGCGCCAGCCGCAGCAGGTAGTTGTCGAGCCGCTGGCCGGCGGAGTCGTCGTCGACGACCAGATGCGCGACCCGGTCGGGACCGATCGGACCGGCTGTCTGCGCGCCGCGACGGAGGCGAACCGCGTCCTGCATATATACTTGCCCGCGCTGAAGTTAGCCGTGGCCGTTGAAGAGAGTGCTTAGAAAACCGGCCCTCGAACGGACCACCGGCGCAGCGAGCCCGGGCGATGCCAAGCAGTGCCTCGGGCGGACCGCGCAGGCGGGCAACGCGCGGGCGGACTTTCAGCAAGGGCGCCGATTGTAGCCAGCCGCCTTCCCCGACTGCGCGCGACCCGCGCGGGAGCGAGAGGCGGACGCTGCGCCGGCTGTCCACGGGAGGCGCGGTGCAGGATCGCCGCGCCATGGCAATTCAAAGCGCTCCGAGCCGCGGACCGACCGTGCACCGGAGCGATACAACCAGGAGCCGTGCCGCCCTCGGGTGTGGCCGGCTCGGCTGAATCGGGTGGGTTCGAGCGCCGCGCTTCTGCGGCGCCGTTTCAGACTTCCGCAGGATCGACCGCAGTCCGTTCAGAGCGCAATCGTGTTCCGTCGCCCCATCTCTCGCAGCAGCGCCCGCAGCCGAACCGGCCGGCGGCCGCCGCTGCACGGCCCCGCCTCGGCCGACGCCGGGCGCGGGGAGTGCGACGTGCCGGCCGCCTGAACCCGGGCGGCCACCGCGCCGCCGGTCCTTCCGAGCAGTCTGTCCCCTGTCCCGCTTCGGCACGAGCGCCCCTGAGAAGGCGCAAGGAGTGCTGACATGAAGCGGATGCTTTTCAACGCCACGCATGCCGAAGAACTGCGGGTGGCGATCGTCGACGGCCAGAAGCTGATCGACATCGACATCGAGACCGCCGGCCGCGAGCAGCGCAAGTCCAACATCTACAAAGGAGTGATCACCCGGGTCGAACCGAGTCTGGAGGCCTGTTTCGTCGACTACGGCGAGGAGCGGCATGGCTTCCTGCCTTTCAAGGAGGTCGCGCGCGCCTACTTCAAGCCGGGGGTGGACGCCGGTAGAGCGCGCATCCAGGACGCGCTCGCCGAGGGCATGGAGCTCGTGGTCCAGGTCGACAAGGAAGAGCGCGGCAACAAGGGCGCGGCGCTCACCACCTTCATTTCGCTCGCCGGCCGCTATCTGGTGCTGATGCCGAACAACCCGCGCGGCGGCGGCGTCTCGCGCCGGGTCGAGGGCAGCGAGCGCGAGGAACTGCGCGACGCGATCGACCAGCTCGAGCTGCCGGCCGGCATGAGCGTCATCGCGCGCACCGCCGGCATCGGCCGCGCGGTCGAAGAGCTGCAGTGGGATCTGAACTACCTGCTGCAACTGTGGACCGCGATCGACGATGCCGCGCGCCCGGTCTACCGCAACGCCGCCGGCGAGACCGTGCCGCAGGCGGCCGCCGACGGCCAGAAGAACAAGCGCCTGAACCCGGCGCCGTTCCTGATCTACGAGGATTCGAGCCTCGTGATCCGCGCCATCCGCGACTACTTCCATCCGTCGATCGGCGAGCTGCTGATCGACACCGACGAGGTCGCCGAGCAGGCGCGCCAGTTCATGGCGCACGTGATGCCCGACATGGTGGCGCGCGTGAAGCGCTACAAGGACGACGTGCCGCTGTTCTCGCGCTTCCAGATCGAGCACCAGATCGAGACCGCGCACTCGCGCACCGTGCCCCTGCCCTCGGGCGGCGCGATCGTCATCGACCACACCGAGGCGCTGGTGGCGATCGACGTCAACAGCGCCCGCGCCACGCGCGGCTCCGACATCGAGGAGACCGCGACCCGCACCAATCTGGAGGCGGCCGACGAGGCGGCGCGCCAGTTGCGCCTGCGCGACCTCGGCGGGCTGATCGTGATCGACTTCATCGACATGGAGGAGTCGAAGAACCAGAAGGCGGTCGAGAGCCGGCTGAAGGACGCGCTGCACTATGACCGCGCGCGGGTGCAGATGGGCAAGATCTCGCGCTTCGGACTGATGGAGCTGTCGCGCCAGCGGCTGCGGCCGGCGCTGTCCGAAGGCAGCCACGTCACCTGCCCGCGCTGCAACGGTGTCGGCGTGATCCGCGACACCGAGAGCTCGGCGCTGCACATCCTGCGCATCCTGC
>JBBIST010000057.1:0-20550 GCA_037441125.1 Burkholderiales bacterium | reverse complement strand
CAAGTTCAAGGAACTGGCCGACCGCAAGGCCGAGATCTTCGACGAGGACATCCAGGCGCTGTTCTCCGACGAGGCGGTCACGCCGCACGACGAGCACTTCAAGCTGCTGTCGCTGGCGCAGCGCTCGGAGACCGGCGAGCGGCCGCATGCGCGCCTGGTGTTCAGCATCGGCGGCCGCGAGGTCGTCTCCGAGTCCGACGGCAACGGGCCGGTCGACGCCTCGCTGAAGGCGATCGAGACGCAGGTCGGCAGCGGCTCCGAGCTGCTGCTGTACTCGGTCAACGCGATCACCACCGGCAGCGAGTCGCAGGGCGAGGTGACGGTGCGCCTGGCGCGCGCCGGCCGCATCGTCAACGGCATCGGCGCCGACCCGGACATCATCGCCGCCAGCGTCAAGGCCTATCTGAACGCGCTCAACAAGCTCTACACGACCGGCGAGCGGCTCAATCCGCAGACCTCGCTCACGCCCTGAGGCGGTGCCGGTCAGCGCAGCGCGGCGCGGCCGGCGACGTCGTCGAGCACGAACAGCGCCCAGTCGCTGCCGGGGCCGTCTCGGCACATGCCGAAACGGAACGGCACGCGGCCGCGGCCCGGGAACGAGAAGCGCAGGTCGCGGTACCAGACGCAGGTCGCGCGCTCGTCGGCGTCGATCCGGTAGACCAGCGGGAACATCGCGAACCAGCGGAAGAACTCGAACCGCGGGTGCTGCCAGACCTCGCGCGCGAGCGCCTGCGCTTCGACGCCGAACTTCGGCAGGCGCTCCCAGGTGGCGAGCGCCAGCGGCTGGTACGGCGCCGACAGACGACGGATGAAGTGGTCATCTTCGCCTGCCACCAGGGGCTGGCTGCGGCGCGTGTTCACGTGCGCCACGTGGTAGGACTCGCCGTCGAACACGTAGACGGTCCAGTTGAACGGCGAGGTCGGCCGCGGCGAAGCGCCGATGCTGCGGGCGGCGATGCCGTTGTCCTGCGCCCAGACGCGCGCGAACTGCGTCGCCTCGTGGCGGCCGACCAGGCTCACGCCGATCCAGGCCGGCAGCAGCGCCAGCGCGACGAGTGCCGGCAGGCGCGAAGCGCGCAGCAGCGCCGATGCCGCCAGGCCGGCGACGATGATCGCGCTCAGCACGAGGTCGATGATGAACGTCGAGCCCAGGCCGAAGCGCGCGTCCGACAGCGGTGCCAGCAGCATCGTGCCGAACTGGGTGATCCAGTCGCCGGCGATGTGGATGCCGATCGCCGCCGCCGAGATCCAGCCGTAGCGGCGCCAGCCGGCGCGGTTGCGCAGGACTGCCGCGGCCAGCGCGCCCAGCAGCAGCGACCACAGCGGCAACATCAGCAGCGAGTGGGTGAGACCGCGGTGCCCGCGCAGGTAGGCCAGGTCGGAGACCAGGCGCAGGACGACGTCGCCATCCGGGAAGGCGGCAGCTACAGTGCCCACGGTGACCGCCTGCCAGACCGGGATCGGCGGACCGAACAGGCCGCCGCCAGTGGCCGCGGCGGCGCCGGCGGGTGCGGCCGGCCGCGACGGCGTGAGCGCGCGCGCCAGCAGGGCGCCCGACAGGGCATGGGTGAGGGTATCCATGAGGTGGCGCGTGCCGCTTCGGGGTCAGGTGGCGTCCACAGCCGCACCCGCGGCTTCCGCACCTCGAGGTGGCAGTCGTTCTGGAAGAAGTTCAGGTGCCGCAGCCGCTTGGTCTGGGTGTCGTGCACCGGGTGGTTGGCCTGGGTGCGCCGGGTGGGCAAAGCGGCTGCCGGCGGCAAAGTCCACGGCGATGGTCAGCCGGCGCGCCGCGGCGTCGACGCGCACCTGCCTGACCGCCCACGGGGCCGCAATCCCCAGCGCCTGCTCGAGCAGCCGTTCCGTGCCCACCATCGCTCGCCTCCAAGGCCGAGTCCGTCAAGCCGCCGGACGCGGCCTCGTTCCAGCGTGCCTTCTGTCGTGCCGCGTCAAGGGTGCGGCTTCGCCCGGCCTGCGGCCGCCCTCGACCCGTTCAGCCGCCCAGCTTACCCACTCGGAATTCAAAAGAGGTTCGATTCGTGACTTGCCCTCCGCTGAACGCGGACGTTGCCCTGTACAGCAACTTTGTCGACATTTTTGTTGACACAAGTGTCAGCGAAAAGCTAACGTAGTCGCCATGGCGAAGGCCTCATTGCGCAGTGTTCCGATGACCCGCAAGCCGCGAGCGGGCGGGCCATCGCGCGCGAGGAAGGTTGCTCCGCCAGACATCACGCGTGTTCTGCGGGAGCGCATCGCCACCCAGGAGATTCCGCCCGGATCGAAGCTGCGGGAGAACGAGCTTGCACTCGAGTTTGGCGTGCCGCGCACGCGCGTGCGCGAGGCACTGTCGGTGCTCGAGCAGCGCGGGCTCGTTGAGCGGATCCCGAATCGTGGTGCGGTGGTGATGCGGCTCGAGCTCTCACATGTCGCGCAGCTCTACGACGTGCGCGAAGTGCTCGAAGGCCTCTGTGCGCGACTGGCAACGATCAACGGTGATCGCGCACGGTGGGAACAGGCATTTGCGTACTTCAAGGGGCCAATGGCGAAGTTCGTCGCAGCCGGCGACCTCGACTCGTACATCGCCGGGTACGAGGCATTCCGCCGCGAATTAATCGACGGCGCGCGCAATCCCGTGCTCGCCGGGATGCTCGACAGCATCCTTGAGCGAACGCAGGCGTTGATCCGCCGCATCATCATCCTGCCCGGCCGAGCGGAGATCGGGTTGAAGCAGCACACCGCCATGCTCGAGGCTATGTGCCGCGGTGATGCCGACGAAGCGGAGCGCCTCCGGCGCGAGAACATGCGCAGCGCCAAGGCGTACCTCGAGCGCTATCAAAAATACATCCTCTAGCGATGCCCGACGCCACGCCATACGGCCAGACGGCCGCGGGTCCGCTCACGGGCTACCGCGTCCTTGAGATGGGCTCCACCGTTGCAGGGCCATTCTGCGGCCGACTGCTCGCGGACTTCGGTGCGGACGTGATCAAGGTCGAACCGGCGGAGGGCGACGCCGTCCGGACGATGGGCAAGTCCTTTCACGGCAAGTCGCTCTACGCCGCGAGCATCTTCCGCAACAAGTCGCTGATCACCCTTGACTTGCGCAAGCCGGAGGGGCAGCGCATCGCGGCCGACCTCGCGGCGAAAAGCGATGTGCTGGTCGAGAATTTTCGACCTGGAAGTCTCGAGCGCTGGGGCCTCGGCTACGAGCTGTTGTCGGCCCGCAACCCGGGGCTCGTGATGGTGCGAATCAGCGGCTTCGGTCAGGACGGCCCGTACAGCCAGCGCGCGGGATACGGTGTGATCGGGGAGGCGCTGAGCGGGCTGCGCCACCTCACCGGTGATCCCGACCGGCCGCCGGCGCGGGTCGCTGTATCGATGACGGACTACATCACGGGACTGTATGGCGCGTTCGGCGCGGCACTGGCACTGCTGGCACGCAACAGGACAGGACGCGGTCAGGTGGTCGACGCCGCGCTTTACGAGTGCGCATTCAGTTTCATGGAGCCATGGATCCCTGCGTATGAGAAGACGGGCCACGTTGCCGGGCGCTGCGGCTCGCGTCTGCCTGAGAGCACGCCGAACAACCTATACCCGACCAGCGACGCACAGTTCATACACATCACCGCGATGGGCGAAGCGGTCTTCCGACGGTTGACCGGCGCGATGGGCCAGCCGGAGCTTGCGAACGATCCGCGCTTCGCGACGGCGCGCGCGCGCTCGGAACATCACGAAGCGATCGACGATCTGATTGCGCACTGGACATCGACAAAGTCGCTCACGGAACTGGAGCGCGTGCTCGAGGAAGCGGCCGTTCCTGCGACACGCATCTACACGATCGCTGACATCTTCGGAGACCCGCACTACCGCGCGCGCGGTGCGATCGTCGCTGCGCCCGACGACGACTTCGGGACAGTGGCAATGGCGAACGTCTTCCCGCGCCTTTCGGCGACGCCGGGCGCGGTGCGCCATGCGGGCCACGCCACCGGACAGGAGACGCGTCGCGTGCTTGCAGACGTGCTGGGGTTATCGGACGAACGGATCGACGCGCTGGCGCGCGCGGGCGTGATCGCTGAGCGAGTGGCCCCTGCAGGAGCAGGCTGACCGCACAACGGACATCCGATGGAAGACAACCTCTTAAGCCAGGACCTGAGCTTGCGCGAGCGGCTCGACGCGGAGTACGAGGAGCGTCGCCGCAAGGCGATGGCGATGGGCGGGCCGGAGAAGCTGGCGCGTCGCAAGGCGGCCGGCGTGCTTAATGCCCGCGAACGGATCGACTACCTGTGCGACTCCGGGAGTTTCATCGAGTCCGGACTCTTTGCCACCTCACTGGCTCCAGAGGATCGCGATAAGTCGCCGTGCGACAGCAAGATCGCAGGGTTCGGCCGCATTGACGGCCGCGATGCAGCCATCGTCGCGAACGACTTTACGGTCATGGGCGCTTCGAGCGGCGGCACCAACAGCCGGAAGATCGCGCACATGAAGCGCGTCGCCACGCAGCGCGGCATGCCGCTGGTATTCCTCGGCGAATCGTCCGGCGCGCGCATGCCGGACCACATGGGCTCGCGCGGCATGGGCGCTCTGCTTGGCAATGACGGCGCCCAGTATCAACGCCTGCGCGAGGTGCCGTGGATGTCCGCCACGCTCGGCCTGTCGTACGGGTCGTCGTCGTGGTACTCGGTGATGTCGGACTTCCACGTCATGCGCAAGGGCGCCGTACTCGCCGTGTCGAGTTCGCTGCTGGCATCGCTGGCTATCCGGGAAGAGGTCGACCCGCAGGAACTCGGCGGCTGGAAGTTGCACGCCGAAGTGACCGGCCTTGCGGATCTCGTCGTCGACAGCGACGAAGAGGCGCTCGACGCGATCAAGCGCTTCCTCGATTACCTGCCGAGCCACCACAACACCGCCCCGCCGGTGCGCCCGGTACCAGCCGGCTCCGGCGAGGGCATGCGCGACATCCTTGACCATCTGCCGTCCAGCCGCACGCAGGTCTACGACGTACGTAAGGTGATCCGCACGATCGTGGACAAGGACAGCTTCTTCGAACTGAAGGCGCGCTTCGGCAAGGTGAGCGTCACCGGGCTGGCGCGCCTCGCCGGCAAGACCGTCGGGATCATTGCGAACAATCCGCTCGTGAAGGGTGGGGCGCTCGACGTCGAGGCCTGCGAAAAGATCACGAGCTTCATCGTGCTGTGCGACTCGTTCAACATCCCGCTCGTGCTGCTCGTCGACACGCCGGGATTCGTGATCGGCACGGATGCGGAGCGCAAGCGCGCTCCCGGCAAGATCATGAACTTCATGAACGCGCTGGCCCTGACCACGATGCCGAAACTCTCGGTCGTTCTGCGCAAGAGCTACGGGCAGGCCTACCTGAACATGGGCGGCGGTCGCAATTCGGACGAGATGGCAGCGTGGCCGACAGCCGAGATCAGTTTCATGGACCCGCAGTTCGCCGTGAAGGTCGTGCATGGACTCGACCCGAACGACGAGGGTTACGAGTCTCGGCTCGCCGAGATGAACCGCGCCAGCGAGGTTTGGGACATCGCCTCGATCTACGCGGTGCAGTCGGTCGTACGGCCGCAGGAGACCCGGGATTACCTGATCCGCATGCTCGACGTGCACCAGTTGCGTTTAACGAACGGAGTCGGTCAGCACATGATGCGCGCCTGGCCGACGAGCTTCTGATGGTGCCGATCGATGACGTCGTCATCGCCTGCTGTCGAGCGGTCGCTGTACCTGTGCGGCGCGCGATGGGCACCATGGGCGCACAGCGGGAGGAAGTGACGCACACGAAAGCGATCGCGCGTACGGAGCCGGCCATGCGGGCTTTCGGTCGCCAAGGTGAGTTGGAGGTCAGCGGGAAAGGGGAGGCATGGCATTAACGGAACTGAAGGCGGAGGTCACCGGCTCGGTGTGGAAGATCGTCACGCAACCCGGCCAATCGCTCGCGGCCGGCGAGACGGTGATGATCCTCGAGTCGATGAAGATGGAGATCCCGGTGATTGCGGAGGACGGCGGCACGCTCGTCGAGATTCGCGTCGCCGAGGGCAACCCGGTCGCGGAAGGCCAGGTGCTGGCCGTGGTGAGAGAATGAATCAACGCGATCCGCTGCCGCCTTCCCGGGCGCCGGCCGAGCCGTGGGAGGCCGAGCTCGACGAGCTTGCGCGGCGTCGTGCCTTTGCGCAGGGACTCGGCGGCGCCGAGGCGATTGCGAAGCATCACCAGCAGGGCCGGCTGACGATCCGCGAGCGCATTGCCGGGGTGGTCGATCCGGGGTCGTTCCAGGAAGTCGGCCAGCTGACCGGCCACGGACGCTACGAACACGGCAAGCTCCTGAGCGTTACCCCCGCACCGTACGTGATGGGGCTCGCGCAGATCGACGGGCGGCTCGTGGCCATTGGCGGCGAGGACTTCACGGTCCGCGGCGGCACGAGCTGGAGCGGCGACCGGAAGAAGGGCGGGCAAGGTGGCTTCGTCGAGGATCTCGCACACCAGTATCGCATTCCCCTGGTCAACCTGATCGACGGCGCCGGCGGCAGCGTTACGTCCATCCAGCGCCGCGGCCACTCCGTGTTCCCGGGCGTGCACGGCTTCGAGCGTTCCGTTCAGTTGCTCGGCGAAGTGCCGGTCGTCTGCGCGGTGATGGGCACCGCGGCCGGTGGTCCCGCGGGGCGGGCAATCCTGTCCCACTGGTCGGTGATGGTGAAGGATACGAGTCATGTCTTCGCGGCCGGGCCGCCGGTGGTCGAGCGCTCGCTGGGCCAGAAGATCACCAAGGAGGAGCTCGGTGGGCACGAGCTCGCCGTGACGACCGCGGGAACGATCGACAACGTCGCGGCCAGCGAGCAGGAATGCTTCCGGATGATCCGGCGCTACCTGTCGTACATGCCGCAGAACGTGTGGGAGCTGCCGCCGCTCGGCGATCGCACCGACCCAGTCGACCGCTGCGACGAAGCGCTGCGCACGATCGTGCCGGAAAACCGGCGCAAACCGTACGACATGCGCAAGATCATCCGCTCGATCGCGGACACCGACTCGGTTCTCGAGATCCAGCCGACCTTCGGCAAGGCATTGATCACCTGCTTCGCGCGTATGAACGGCACCGTGGTCGGGTTCATCGCCAACAACCCGATGGTCTACGGCGGCGCAATGGACGTGAAGGCTGCGCGCAAGCAGTCGCACTTCATGGAGCTGTGCGACTGCTTTCACATCCCGATCGTCTTCCTTGTCGACGTGCCGGGATTCATGGTCGGCAAGGAGGCGGAGGCTGCAGCGACGCTGCGCGAAGGCATGCGCGCAGTGTATGTCGGACTCCAGGTGACGGTGCCGATCTTCACTGTGGTGATTCGCAAGTGCTACGGCATGGCCGGCATGGCGACCACCGACAAGAATGGCCTCGACTTCAAGATCGCATGGCCGTCGGCCGAGTGGGGCTCGCTGCCGATCGAAGGCGGAGTCGCTGCCGCGTTCCGGCGCGACATCGAGGCGGCTCCCGACCCCAAGCTGCGCGAGGCGCAGATCGAGGCCGAACTGCGGTCGGCGGCGTCGCCGTTCCGAACCGCCGAGGCGTTTGGCGTGGAAGACATCATCGACCCGCGCGAGACGCGGCCGCTTCTGTGCCGCTTCATCGAGGCGTCGCGGGCGCGGCTGGCAACGAACGTCGGACCGAAACCGAAGTACGGCGTGCGGCCATGAACCGCGTGCCGACAAGGGAGCATTGCGATAACAACAGGTCGGACCGCCCGGCGGCGCGCTGACCGAATCACCTCAAAGGAGTGGAGACATGAGGACTCTGATGTGGAAGGCGACGCTGGCGGTGGGCGCGCTGGCGTTTGGCGTGTCCGCGCACGCTGAGGTCAGCGAACTGAAGCTGATGTCCCAGCACGGCATCGGCTACATGCCGTTGACGGTCATGAAGGCCGACAAGCTCGTCGAGAAGCACCTGGCGAAGAACGGACTGCCCGACACGAAGGTCACGTGGGCCACGCTCGGCGCCGGCGCGGCGGCGAACGCCGCGCTGTTGTCCGGCAGCCTACACGTGGCCGCGGGCGGCACGGGTCCTGCCCTCATCCTGTGGGACCGCACGCGCGGCAACATCGACGTGCGTGGCATCGCCGCGCTGGCGTCGATGCCGAATCTGCTGGTGACGATGGATCCCCGCATCAAGACGATCAGGGACTTCACAGAGAAGGACCGCATCGCGATGGCAGGTGCGGGTGCGTCGGTCCAGACGATTTACCTGCAGATGGCCGCTGCGAAGGAGTTCGGGCACGACAACTTCAAGAAGCTCAATCCCTTGATGGTCAATCTGCCGCACCCAGAAGGTTTGCAGGCGATGCTGTCAGGGTCGGGCGTGATCAAGTCTCAGTTCACCTCGCCCCCGTTCCAGAACCTGGCGCTGGAAAAGGGCGCGCGGGTCGTCCTCAACTCCTACGACATCATGGGCGGACCCAACACATTTCTGATGCTGTGGACGACCAGCAAGTTCCGCAGCGAGAACCCGAAGACATACAAGGCGCTGGTCGACGCCCTGCGCGAGGCGACCGACTTCATCAACGCCAACAAGCGGCGGGCCGCCGAGATGTACGTGGCGGAGGGCGGCGGCAAGGAGAGCGTCGACAAGATCCTCGAGCTGATGAACGACCCGCAGGTGCGCTACACGCTCGCTCCCGAGCGCGTGCTGCCGTATGCCCTTTTCATGAACCAGACCGGCATGCTGAAGAACAGGCCGGAATCGTGGAAGGACCTTTTTTTCCCGGACATTCACGATCTCCCCGGCAGTTGATCGGGTTTCCTTCCGCTGGTCTTGAACCTGGACGGAGGATAGGCATGAGCGCGCAGGGCGGGCCGTTGCTCGCGGTCAATGGCGTCACGCTGCAGTACAAGACGAAGGAGCACCTCGTCACGGCGACGTACCGGGTGAGCTTCGACGTGAACTTGTCGGACCGCTTCGTGCTGCTCGGCCCGTCGGGCTGCGGCAAGTCGACGCTGCTGAAGGCGGTCGGCGGCTACATCACCCCGGTGGAGGGTGAACTGCAGATGAAGGGACAGCGAATCACGCGGCCTGGCCCGGACCGCGTGATGGTGTTCCAGGAGTTCGACCAGTTGTTGCCGTGGAAGACGGTGAGGCAGAACGTGATGTTCGCGCTTCAGTCCTCCGGGCGCCTGAAGGGCAAGGAGGCGGAGGACCGCGCGATGGCGTACATCGAGAAGGTCAACCTCACGCGTTTCGCCAATTCCTTCCCGCACACGCTATCGGGCGGGATGAAGCAGCGCGTCGCAATCGCGCGCGGCATGGCGATGGAGCCGGACATCCTGCTGATGGACGAGCCCTTCGCTGCGCTCGACGCGCTCACGCGCCGCAAGATGCAGGACGAGCTGCTGCAGTTGTGGGACGGCACCCGCTTTACCGTGCTGTTCGTCACGCACTCGATCCCCGAGGCGGTGCGCATCGGCAACCGCATCCTGCTGCTGTCGCCGCACCCAGGCCAGGTAAAGGCCGAGGTGAACAGCGATGGCACCGACCCGGTCGATGCCTCGACTGGCATGCGCCTGTCCGATCGCATCCACAAGATGCTCTTCAGCGGGCAGCACGTCGGGCAGGAGGTTGCGCATGTCTAACCCGCCAATGCCCCGCCCCGAATTCGTACGCGACCAGGTCGCCGAACGGGACTTTGGCGTCGTCGAGCAACCGCTGACGGCGTGGGAGCGCATCTACGGCAACGGGCTGGTCCGCAAGCTCTTCATCCTGATTGTGCTGGCAGCCGTCTGGGAGATCTACGCGCGCTACCTTGGCAATCCGCTGGTGCTGCCGACCTTTACTTCGACGCTGCAGACCTTCGTCGAGCGGATCGCGAATGGCGAACTGGTCGCGCGCGCGGCAACGTCGCTCCAGGTCCTGCTGCAGGGATATGCGATCGGGCTGGCGCTAGCGTTTGTGTTCACCGTGCTCGCGATGAGCACACAGATCGGCAACGACCTGCTCGAGACACTGACTGCGATGCTGAACCCGCTGCCCGCGATCGCGCTGCTTCCGCTCGCGCTCGTGTGGTTCGGGCTCGGCAACGCGAGCATCGTCTTCGTGCTGATCCACGCCGTGATGTGGCCCGTAGCGCTCAACACGCACTCGGGCTTCCGGTCGGTGTCGAACACGCTGCGGATGGTCGGGCGCAACTACGGTCTGCGCGGTGCCGGCTATGTGACTAAGATCCTTGTGCCGGCCGCCTTCCCCAGCATCCTTTCGGGCCTGAAGGTCGGGTGGGCGTTCGCCTGGCGCACGCTGATTGCCGCCGAACTCGTGTTCGGGACGACGGCGGGCTCCGGTGGCATCGGCTGGTTCATTTACGAGAACAAGATCACGCTCGACATCCCGGCCGTGTTCGCGGGCCTCTTCACGGTGATCATCATCGGGCTGCTCGTCGAAAGCCTGATCTTCCGCACAATCGAGCAGCGCACGATCCGCAAGTGGGGCATGCAGCATTGACCGCCGCCGACCCGACCTGGCTGGCGCGCGCGTCGGGCTGGTTGCTGGTCGGCGTCTGGCTCGCGGAACTCGGTTCGATCGTTACGTCCGCGCGGGTTCTGTCAGGGCTGGCGCTCGTCGGCCTCGTCACGTACGTTGCCCTGGCGTGGATGCGCGCGAGCCGGCACATCCGGGTGCTCTTCGTCTGCGTCACCGGGCTTGCCTTCGCGATCGCATGGTTCGCCGGGGACTGGCGCATCCTGCTGCGCGGATTCGAGCGGGTGCAGATCTTCGGCGCATTTTTCCCGGCGATACTGCTGCTACGCGCGACGGCAGAGTCCAGCCCGCAAGTGAACCGCCTGCAGACGAGCGTGGAGCGCTTGAGCGCCGCACAGGCGCGCGCCTGGACGCTGTATGGATCGCACGCGCTCGGTGCGATCCTGAACGTCGGCGCGATGGCCATTCTCGCGCCGGTGCTGACGCGGGACGCCGGCGACGCTCGTCGCGCCATCCTGGCCAGCGGCGCGGCGCACGGTGTCGGGACGGCCGTGATGTGGTCGCCGTTCTTCGTTTCGCTGGCATTTGTCAGCCAACTCGTTCCGACCGCGCCTCTGTGGCAAGCGATGCTCATCGGTGCCGGACTCGCCGTGATGGGGCTCGCTCTCTCGCACGCCATTTACACCCCTGGCCTGCGCGGTACGGCGTTCGCGGAAAGCGTGCGACTGCTCGGTGGACTGATGGTGCCGACCGCCATCATGGTGAGTGCGGTCGTCGCTGCCACTCTCCTGTTCGGGCTCTCGGGCCTGCAGGCGGTCGCAGTGGTGGTTCCGATTGTCTGCACCGGGTATCTCGTCCTTCAGGAGCACACGACTCGCCTCGAAATCGCTCGACGCACGCTGATCAGCTTCGCTCGTTTGTCTGACGAGTTGTTGATCGTGGTCGGGTCAATGGTGCTGGGAGTCGCCGTCGGATCGTTGCCCTTGGTCGGCGACCTGGCGGCGAGCGTCACGCCGGGCGTCATTGCAGGGTGGCCGCTGCTGGCCGCCATGGTTGCGCTGCTCGTCGGACTCGGACAACTCGGACTCCATCCAATGGTCGGCGCGAGCGTGCTGGTGCCCCTGATCTCGGCGGGGGCGTTCGAGATCAGTCCGTCTGTGCTGGTTGCCGCTGCCGTATTCGCATGGGGCTTGAGCGCAGCGGTCTCGGTCTGGACGCTGCCCGTTGCGGTCGCCGCCACAACCTTCGCCGTCCCACTGTCGCAGCTCTGGACGCGGCGGAGCGTGGCGTTCGGCGTCGTGCTCGGCGCACTCGGGATCGTCTACCTCGGCGCGGTCAATGCATGCCTGACCGGGCAGGGGAGCTGACATGCTGCAGGCGCCTCCATCGGAAAGGAGATAAGGATGACCAGAATGTCCGGCGGCACGTCCGTGGTCGAGGCGCTGCGGGCGGAGGGCGTCCGTCACGTGTTCGCACTGATCGGCTCGGCCGGGATGGAAATCTTCGACGCGCTGTACGATGAACCGGGAATCCGCTTCATCGGCGTGCGCGACGAGCGCACCGGCACGCACATGGCGGACGGCTACGCGCGCGCCTTGGACGGGCCCGGCGTCGTCCTCGCGGGCCAGAACGGTCCTGGCGCCACGAATCTCGTAACCGGTCTCGCGCAGGCGGCGGCCGCGTATTCGCCGGTCGTTGCGCTGGTCGGTTCGTTGTCCTCCGCGCACATCTACCGCGACGCGTTCCAGGAGGTGAACCAGCAGGCGTTGTTCAGCGCTGTGACCAAGAAGACGTGGACGCTGACGCAGACCACGCGCATTCCCGAGATGATGCGCGAGGCGTTTCGCACGGCGCTCACGCCCCGGCGAGGCCCGGTCGCGTTGAACCTGCCCCGCGACCTCCTCGCCGACGTCGTGGAGATCGCCGAGATATACGCGCCGCACGGCCGTGGCCCGATGGGCCGGGCGGGCGCGGATCCGTCGCTGATCGACGCGGCGGCGCGCCTGCTTGCCGGTGCCAGCCGTCCCCTCATCATCGCAGGCGGCGGCGTCAAGAACGGTCGCTACTCGCGGGAAGTGATGGCGCTCGCGGAACTCCTGCAGGCCCCGGTGGCGCTGTCGCCCGGGCACGGCGATGCGGTGCCCTGCACCCACCCGCTCTATGCCGGTCAAGTCGGTCCGCGCGGCAATGCAGTCGCGTCGGCGCTTGCACGCGAGGCCGACGTGATCCTCGCGCTCGGCACCCGGCTCGGCTTCAACACGACCTTCTACACGTACGACAACCTCAACCGCGACGCGAAGATCGTCCAGGTGGAGATCGAGCCAACCGCGATTGGCCGTTTCTTCCCGGTTGAACTCGGCATCGAGGCCGACGCTGGGGTCGTGGCGACCGCGCTGCAAGCCGCGCTCGGCGGCCACCGCGCCACCGCCGCAGTCGGCTGGGCGGCGGACTTCGCAACAAGGCGCGCAGCGCTGCTGGCCGAGCGCGACGCAAACGCCGGAACCGCGGGCAGCCCGATTGCGCCGGCGGCGCTGTATCGCGCGCTGCGCGAAGCCCTGCCGCACGACGCAGTGTTCACGATGGACGCGGGCACCTTGTGCCTGCAGGCGACCGACCAGATGCTGTATCGGCAGCCGCCCGCGCTGTTCACGCCGCTCGATTTCGGGCTCGTCGGCTTCTCGTATGCCGCCGGCCTCGGCGTGAAGCTCGCCTGTCCGGACCGTACCGTCGTCAGCCTGATGGGCGACGGTGGTTTCGGCATGACGGTGAGCGAGATCGGCACGGCCGTGGCAAACGGCATCAACACGGTGTGCGTCGTGATGAACAACGGCTGCTGGGGCGCGGAGAAGGCGTACCAGCGCGACTTCTTCGGGGGCCGGTACATCGGCGCCGACGTGCCCAACCCGCCGTACGACCGTCTCGCCGAGCTCTACGGCGCGCGCGGCTTCCGCGTCGAGCGGGTCGAGGAGATCGCGCCGGCCGTCGACGCCGCCGTGCGTTGCGGCAAACCCGCGGTGGTCGACGTCCAGGTCGATCCGAACGCGCTGTACAGCTTCCGGCGTGACTCGTTCAAGCACCGCGACAAGGGCGCGCAGTGACGGGCCGGACGGTTGACTACATCGTCGTCGGTGCCGGCGCTGCCGGCGCGGCCCTCGCTGCGCGCCTGTCCGAATCGGGCCGCTTCCAGGTCTTGCTGCTCGAGGCCGGCGGGGCGGACCGCAGTCCGTGGATTCATGTTCCGCTCGGCGTCGGCAAGCTGCTCAACGACGCGCGGTACGTGTGGAAGTACCAGACCGAAGCGCAGTCCTTCATGCGCGGTCAGACGATCTACTGGCCGCGCGGCAAGGTGTTGGGTGGGTCGAGCGCGGTCAACGGCATGGCCTACGTCTGGGGTGACCCGGTCGAGTACGACCGCCTGCGTGATGCGGGGTGCCGCGGCTGGGGCTTCGAAGATGTATTGCCGTACTTCCGGCGGCTGGAGAACCTGCCGACAGCCGCCGACGGCCGGCGCGGCATCTGCGGACCCGTTCGCATCACCGACCGCGCGCTTTACGACCCGGATCCGCTGTCCGACGCCTTCATCGGCGCTTGTGTCGATGCGGGCATTGCGCCGACACCGGACTACAACGTGGTGTCGTACGAAGGCGTGCGCTACCTCGAGCAGACGGTACACAAGGGTCGACGCTGGACGAATGCAGTGGCATACCTGCGCCCGGCGCGCGGCCGTTCCAGTCTATGCATCGATACGAACGCGCTCGTTTTGCGCGTCCTCTTCGACGGCACGCGGGCGACCGGCGTCGAGTACGCGCATGACGGAGCGCTACGACAGGCGCGCGCGTCGCGCGAAATCCTGCTGTGCGCGGGCGCGATCGGTTCGCCCCAACTGCTGGAGTTGTCGGGCATCGGCGATCCGCTGCGGTTGCAGGCGCTCGGCGTACCGCTGGTCGCGCGCAGCCCTGAGGTCGGCGAGAACCTCGTCGAGCACCTGCAGGTGCGCTGCACCTACGAGACGACGCTGCCGATCACGATCAACGACGTCATGCGCAGCCCGAGGGTCCGGCTCGCAACGGGCCTGCGGTATCTGCTGACCCGCAAGGGACTGATGGCGGGCACGTCCTCGACCGCGCACGCCATCACGCGCAGCGCGTCCGACCTCTCGCGCCCGGACGTGATGGTCCGCATCTACCACTACAGCGGCAAGCACCGTTACTCGCGCAGCTCGGGGCAGGGCATGGATTCGTACTCCGGATTCTCGATCGGCGGCTTCAAGCTCTATCCGGAGTCGCGCGGCTCGGCGCATGCCGTGTCGCGGGATCCCGCGCAGGGTCCGGCGATCCAGCCGAATTACCTGAAGGCGGAAAGCGATCGGCAGACGGCGGTTGCATTGCTGCGCCTGATCCGTCGCATCGCGTCCCAGAAGGCGCTGCAAGAGGTCATCGTCGCCGAACACCGCCCGGGTCCGTTGGTGGCCGACGACGAAGCGTTGCTCGAGTACGCGAGAGAGAGCGGGCAGACGGCGTGGCACGCGGTCGGTACCTGCCGCATGGGCACCGACCAGAATGCCGTAGTCGACGAGCGCCTGCGGGTGCGCGGCGTGACCGCGCTGCGCGTCGTTGACATCTCCGTCTTCCCGCGCATCGTTTCCTCGAACACGGTGGCGCCCGCCACGATGCTTGGCGAGCGGGGCGCGGACCTCGTGCTCGCCGACGCCGCCTGAAGAAACTCTGAACAGGGAGACTCATCGTGCCGCAAAGCAGAGCATCGAAGTACCCGGGCATCGACGCGCAGAAGGCGTCCGGCGACTGGAACCCGTTGTGGAGCACGCTCGAACAGTGGGATCCGGCGTTCATGGAAGCCTACCTTCAGCTGAGAAACGTGCCGTTTCGCACCGGCCCGCTGCCCCAGAAGACCAAGGAGCTGATTCTCGTCGCCATCAATGCGGCGACGACCCACCTCTATGCCCCGGGGGTGCGGCGGCATATCCGCAATGCGCTGCGGGCTGGTGCCAGCCGCGAAGAAATTCTGGAGACGATCCAGCTGACGACCGTGCTTGGTATCCATGCGTGCAACCTCGCCGTTCCGATTCTCGAAGAGGAACTCGCGGCGAAACCGCAGGCCGGGAAGCCGGCGACTGCAGAGCGTAGGACGGCGAAAGGCCGGGCACAGCAGCAGAGGGCGCGCGGATGAGACGGCTGAAGAAGGTGTTCATCGCGAACCGCGGCGAGATCGCCGTTCGCATCATCCGCGCCTGCCGCGACCTCGGCCTTCGCACGGTGCAGGCGCACTCGGAGGCGGATGCTGAGTCGCTGCCCGTGCAACTCGCCGACGAGGCCGTCTGCATCGGACCCGGTCCGGCGAAGCAGAGTTACCTAAATCACGAGATCCTGATCGAGTCGGCGCGCAAGAGCGGCGCCGACGCCGTGCATCCCGGCTACGGATTCCTGTCGGAGAACGCCGATTTTGCCGAGCGCGTGGAAGGCGCGGGACTCGCGTATGTCGGCACGCAGCCCGAGGTGATCCGGCTGATGGGTGACAAGGCCGCGGCCCGCAAGCTCGCGGAAGACACAGGCGTTCCGATCAGCCAAGGCTCGCGCGATCCCGTGAACGATCCGGCTGAAGCGGCAGAGATCGCGCGGCGTGTCGGCTTCCCCGTTCTAATCAAGGCGGCGGCGGGCGGCGGCGGGCGCGGCATGCGGGTGGTGAACCACGAGGCCGAGTTGCGAGAGAGCCTCGAGCGGGCCTCCGCGGAAGCCGCAGCCTCGTTTGGTAGCGGTGCCGTTTACATTGAACGTTTCCTTTCACCGGTCCGGCACGTCGAGGTCCAGGTTTTTGGCGACGGGCGCCGCGTCGTGCACTTTGGGGAACGCGACTGCACGATCCAGCGTCGTCACCAGAAGCTCGTGGAGGAGACCCCGTCGCCTGTGCTGACGCCAGATCTGCGGCGTCGCCTCACCGAGTCCGCCGTGGCTCTCGCATCCAGCGTCCATTACCGCGGCGCCGGGACAGTCGAGTACATCGTCGATGCACAACGGCAGCAATTCTTCTTCATCGAAATGAATACGCGGATCCAGGTTGAACACCCAGTCACTGAAGTGGTGACCGGCGTGGATCTAGTGGCGCTGCAACTGCGCATCGCGGCCGGAGAACCGCTTCCGCTGGCGCAGAGCGACATCAGGTTCCACGGTCATGCAATCGAGTGCCGAATCAACGCGGAGGACCCGGAGCGTGGCTTCATGCCGAAGCCCGGGAGGCTAGCTGCCTTCGCGATGCCGTCCGGGCCGGGCGTGCGGATGGATACCCATGCGTACAGTGGCTACGCGCTGCCGCCGTTCTACGACTCGCTGATCGGAAAGCTGATCGTCTGGGGCGTTGACCGCCCGGAGGCCATCGCGCGCATGCGGCGCGCATTGCGTGAGTGCCGCATTGAGGGAGTCCCGACGACTGTACCGTTCCATCAGCGGCTGCTGGCCGAGTCGGACTTCCTTACGGGGAATGTGCACACGCGGTACGTTAAGGAAACGATGTACGCGGGGCTCCCCATGCAAGGCATGCTTTGATCCGGCCGCGCTCTGCCGAGGCTTGGTGGACCAACGCAGTGTGCAGCTGAAACTGATCCGCCTCGATGCCCATGCGCCGCATCAGCGTGGTCAGGTGAGCGCGGCCGACATCAAGACCGTCCTCTCGCAACTTCGGCCGCAGCCGGCGGCTGCCGAAGAACGGAAACGCCAGATGCGGTTCGTCGATGCGCCGCATCAGCCGCAGGTCGGCCTCCGACACCGGCACCGGCCGGTAGTACACGCAGCCGCGCGCGATGCCGAGCCGCCGGCACTGCGCCGCCAGCGGCAACACATGGGTCCGGTCGATCATCGCTTGGCGCTCGGCATGCCCGCCTTGCCGAGCGCTCCGGACAAAAAACCGTTCTCCATCGCCAGCTGGCCGATCTTGGCGTGCAACTCCTTGACGAACGGCGACAACTCGGGCTCGGCCGCCTCGGCGCCGAAGGTATACTCCGCCGCCGATTTTTCGCAAGCGAGGTGACGCGGTGTCGATTTGCGGCAGGTGGCGGGTGGCGGTGGGACGGGTGGTCGGCCGTTGCGCTACGTTGATGGCGGCGCTGGCGTTGACGCTGCCGGCCGCGGCCGCCGAGCCGATCGCGATCGGCATGATCGAGGGCCTGTCCGGGCCGTTCGCCAACGCCGGCGAGGCGGTGGCGCGCAATCTGCACTTCGCGGTGAACCGGGTCAATGCGCGCGGCGGCGTGAAGCTGCCCGGCGGCGCGCGGCCGCTCGTGCTGCGCACCTATGACTCCAAGGGTCAGGTCGAGGAGGCGCTGATGATGCTGCGGCGCGCGGCCGACGACCGCGTGACCTTCGTCCTCCAGGGCAACAGCTCGGCGGTGGCCGGCGCGCTGATCGATGCCGTCGGCCGCCACAACGAGCGCCAGCCGGCGGCGCGGCTGCTGTTCCTCAACTACTCGGCGGTCGATCCGAGTCTGACCAACGAACGCTGCAGCCCGTGGCACTTCCGCTTCGACGCCCACGCCGAGATGCGCATGGCGGCGCTGATGGACGTGCTCGCCGCCGATCGCCGCGTGCGCCGCGTCTACCTGATCAATCAGGACTACAGCTTCGGCCGCGAGGTGGCGCGGATCGCGCGCGCGATGCTCGCCGAGCGCCGTCCCGACGTGCAGATCGTCGCCGACGAGTTGCATCCGATCGGGCGCATCCGCGACTTCGCGCCCTACGCCGCCAAGATCAGGGCGAGCGGCGCCGACACCGTGATCACCGGCAACTGGGGCAACGACCTGACCTTCCTGATCCGCGCCGCGCGCGACGCCGGGCTCGATCTGGGCTTCTACACCTTCTACGCCAACGGTCTGGGCGCGGTGGCCACGATCGGCGAGGCCGGCATCGGCCGCGTGCGGGCGGTGGCCGAGTGGCACGGCAACGCCGGCCTGACGTCGATGACGCCGGTCTACCGCGACTTTCGCGCCGCCTATCCGGACCCGCGCGACGACTACTTCCTGGCGCGGATCACGGTCATGGTCGAGATGCTGGTGCGCGCGATCGAGGCCGCAGGCTCGACCGACGCGGTGGCGGTGGCGCGCCAGCTCTCCGGCATGCGCTTTGGCGCCGCCCATGGCAATCCGCTCGGCGAAGTGTGGATGCGGCCGCACGACCAGCAACTGCAGGCGGCGCTGTTCGTGTCGGTCCTCGACCGCGCCGGCACGCCGGGCGTGGCCCTCGATGTCGAAGGCTCGGGCTTCGGTTTTCGCACCGAGCGGCACATCGACGCTGCGCGCGTCGCGCGCCCGCACACCTGCCGGATGGCACCGCTGCCCAGCTAGGCAGGCGCAGCCGGCGCGGGCCGGGGCTCGGCTATACTGCCGGGCTCGATTTCCTGCATCCCACGGCGCGGCCTTCCTTCCGCGTCCGCGAGTCCGACCGAAAGGGAAACCATGTCCGTTGCCGACATCAAGAAGGGCGAGATCGTCGCCAAGTTCCAGCGCAGCCAGACCGATACCGGCTCGCCCGAAGTGCAGGTGGCGCTGCTCACCGCCCGGATCAACGAACTGACCGAGCACTTCAAGGCGCACGTCAAGGACCATCACTCGCGTCGCGGCCTGCTCAAGATGGTCAGCCGCCGCCGCAAGCTGCTCGACTACCTGAAGGGCAAGAACCCGGAGTCGTACAAGGGGTTGATCGACACCCTGGGGCTGCGCAAGTAGTCGTGCCCCGATCGGACCCGAATGCACGCCCGCAAGGCTCCGCCCGCTGCGGGCGTGTGCTTTTGGACCGCCGGCAGCGGGGCCAGCCGCCGCGGTCTGCCGCGCGGCCCTGACGGCCGCCTGAGTTGCGCGCCGCCGCTCGCCCGCTGATCGGGACAGCGCATCCGCAAAGAACGCAAAGAGAGGAAAGCCAAGTGTTCGACAAAATCACCAAGACCTTCCAGTTCGGTGCCCACACCGTCACGCTGGAAACGGGCGAGATCGCCCGCCAGGCCACCGGCGCCGTCGTCTGCTCGATGGACGGCACCGTGGTGCTCGCCACCGTCGTCGCCCGGCGCGAGGCCAAGGCGGGACAGGACTTCTTCCCGCTCACCGTCGACTACGTCGAGAAGACGTATGCCGCCGGCAAGATCCCGGGCGGCTTCTTCAAGCGCGAGGGGCGACCCTCCGAGAAGGAGACGATCACCAGCCGCCTGATCGACCGGCCGATCCGGCCGTTGTTTCCGGACGGCTTCTTCAACGAGGTCCAGGTCGTCGTGCACGTGCTGTCGGTCAATCCGGAGGTCGACCCCGACATTCCGGCGCTGATCGCCACCTCGGCGGCGCTGTCGGTCTCGGGCATCCCGTTCAAGGGGCCGATCGGCGCCGCCCGGGTCGGCTACCTCGACGGCCAGTACCTGCTCAATCCGACCGCCACCCAGCTCAAGCAATCGCAGCTCGACCTGGTGGTCGCCGGCACCGAGCGCGCGGTGCTGATGGTCGAATCCGAGGCGCAGCAACTGCCGGAAGAGGTGATGCTGGGCGCGGTCGTCCACGGCCACACACAGGCGAAGGCGGCGATCGACGCCATCGACGATCTGGTGCGCGAGGCCGGCAAGCCGGTCTGGGACTGGCAGCCGCCGGCGAAGAACGAGGCGCTGCTCGCCAAGCTGGTGCAGTTGGCCGGCCCCGGTTTCAAAGCCGCCTACGAGATCCGCAGCAAGCAGGCGCGCACGCAGAAGATCGATGCCACCTACCGCGAGGTGTGGGCGAAGCTGATCGAGGACGCGGCCGCCGCCGGCGAACCGAAGCCGGACGACAACGCGGTCGACGCGATCCTGTTCGACCTGCAGGCGAAGATCGTGCGCAGCCAGATCCTCGACGGCGAGCCGCGCATCGACGGCCGCGACACGCGCACCGTGCGGCCGATCGCGATCCGCCAGGGCGTGCTGCCGCGCACCCACGGTTCGTCGCTGTTCACGCGTGGCGAGACCCAGGCGCTGGTCACCGCCACGCTCGGCACCAAGCAGGACGAGCAGATCATCGACGCGCTGATGGGCGAGTACCGCGACCGCTTCATGCTCCACTACAACATGCCGCCGTTCGCCAC
>JBBIST010000056.1:0-20572 GCA_037441125.1 Burkholderiales bacterium | reverse complement strand
AGATCGCGTGCTCCATGGTCTCGCGGTCGCGCACCTCGCCGATCAGGATCACGTCCGGCGCCTGGCGCAGCGTGTTCTTCAGCGCCACCTGCCAGGAGTCGCAGTCGACGCCGACCTCGCGCTGGGTGATGATGCAGTTGCGGTGCGGGTGGACGTACTCGATCGGGTCTTCGATCGTGATGATGTGGCCCTGGCTGTTCTCGTTGCGATAGCCGACCATCGCCGCCAGCGTCGTGCTCTTGCCGCAGCCGGTGGCGCCGACCACGATCACGACGCCGCGCTTGGCCATCGCCAGCTCGTTGAAAATCGGCGGCAGGTTCAGTTCCTCAGTGGTCGGGATGCGGTCGGCGATGACGCGGAACACGATTCCGACCTTGCCCTGCTGCACGAAGGCGCTCACGCGGAAGCGGCCGATGCCGGTCGGGTTGATCGCGAAGTTGCACTCGTTCGTGGCCTCGAAGTCGGCCGCCTGGCGGTCGTTCATGATCGCCCGCACCAGCTCGGCCGTGTGGTTGGCGTTGAGCGGCTGGTTCGACACCGGCAGGACGCGGCCGTCGAGCTTGAAGGCGGGCGGAAAGTCGGCGGTCAAGAACAGGTCCGAGCCCTTCTTGGTCAGCAGCAAGCGCAGCAGGTCGTGCACGAAGCGGATGGCCTGGTCGCGTTCCATAAAGGGCCTCGGAGTTAGCGGGCAGCGGGCGTTGCCGTTCAGCCGACGAAGGTCTCGGGCTGCTTCGCGTACTGGCGCGCCTCGCCCACGGTCACCAGGTTACGCCGCACCAGGTCCATCATGCACTGGTCGAGCGTCTGCATGCCGAACTGGCTGCCGGTCTGGATCATCGAGTACATCTGCGCCACCTTGTTTTCGCGGATCAGGTTGCGGATCGCCGGCGTGCCGACCATGATCTCGTGCGCGGCGATGCGGCCGCTGCCGTCCTTCAGCTTCAGCAGCGACTGCGAGATCACCGCCACCAGCGACTCCGACATCATCGCCCGCACCATCTCCTTCTCGGCCGCCGGGAACACGTCGACGATACGGTCGATCGTCTTGGCTGCGCTCGAGGTGTGCAGGGTACCGAACACCAGGTGGCCGGTCTCGGCCGCGGTCAGCGCCAGGCGGATCGTCTCCAGGTCGCGCAACTCGCCCACCAGGACCACGTCGGGATCCTCGCGCAGCGCGCTGCGCAGCGCATTGGCGAACGAGAGCGTGTGCGGGCCGACCTCGCGCTGGTTGATCACGCACTTGCGAGACTCGTGCACGAACTCGATCGGATCCTCGATCGTCAGCACGTGGCCGTAGAGGTTGTTGTTGACGTAGTCGATCATCGCCGCCAGCGTCGTGCTCTTGCCCGAACCGGTCGGTCCGGTCACCAGCACCAGGCCGCGCGGCTTGGAGGAGAAGTCGGCGAACACGCGCGGCGCCTGCAGTTCCTCGAGCGACAGCACGCGCGACGGGATCGTGCGCAGCACCGCGGCCGCGCCGCGGTCCTGGTTGAAGGCGTTGACGCGAAAGCGCGCCAGCCCGGGCAGGTCGAACGAGAAGTCGCACTCGAGGTGCTCGTCGTAGACCTTGCGCTGGGCGTCGGTCATGATGTCGTAGATCATCGCGTGCACGTCCTTGTGTTCCAAGGGCGGCAGGTTGATGCGGCGTACGTCACCATGGACGCGGATCATCGGCGGCAGGCCGGCCGACAAGTGCAGATCCGAAGCCTTGTTCTTGACCGAGAATGCGAGCAGTTCGGAGATGTCCATCGTCGATGCCTGCGGTCCGACACGGGTCGGGGGCGGATCGGCCGCAAATCGCCGGATGCGATCGGCAGCGGTGCAAGGAGGCGCGGGCCGCATGACCGGGTCAAGCTGCCGGGAGCGGCCCGCAACCCACCTTGCTCATCGGGCCGCTTAAGCGGACCCGGGTCGAATCGATTATGTCGAGTTTGCAGCAGCAGGTGCAAGCCAACTTGCGCCGAGTGAACGAAAGGATTAGCACCGCAGCCCGGGCCGTTTCGCGCGATC
Source organism: Burkholderiales bacterium (assembly GCA_037441125.1). Classification (GTDB taxonomy): domain Bacteria; phylum Pseudomonadota; class Gammaproteobacteria; order Burkholderiales; family Burkholderiaceae_F; genus JALHMQ01. The sequence goes on along the minus strand of JBBIST010000056.1, from coordinate 18,562 downwards.
GGGCAGCGGTCAGTCTGCTTGCGGTCAGCAAGGGCTTCGGCGCCGACGTGGTGCTGGCAGCCGCGCGCGCCGGCCAGCGGCGCTTCGGCGAGAACTACGTGCAGGAGGCACTCGCCAAGATCGAGGCGCTGCAGCGCCTGGCGGCCGCCGGCGAAGCGGCCGCCGCGGGACTCGAGTGGCACTTCATCGGTCCGATCCAGAGCAACAAGACACGGCCGATCGCCGAGCGCTTCGACTGGGTGCAGTCGATCGAGCGGCTGAAGATCGCGCAGCGTCTCGCCGAGCAGCGGCCGGCCGCGGCTGCGCCGCTCAACGTGCTGCTGCAGGTCAACGTCAGCGGCGAGGCGAGCAAGAGCGGTGTGGCGCCGGCGCAGTTGCCGGCGCTGGCGCAGGCGGTCGCCGCTCTGCCCCGCCTGAAGCTGCGCGGGCTGATGGCCATTCCCGAGCCGCAGGACGACCCCGTGCGCCAGCGCGCGCCGCTGGCGCGGATGCGCGCGCTGTTCGAGCAGTTGCGCGCCGACGGGCTGCCGCTCGACACCCTGTCGCTGGGCATGTCGGCCGACCTCGAAGCCGCCATCGCCGAAGGTGCGACGATGGTGCGTATCGGCACCGCGATTTTCGGTGCGCGCCCCCGCGCGCCGCAGGCAGGCGCTGAGGAACACCGATGACCACCACGAACGAACCACGCGCGCTCCAGACTCCGACCGGCGAGGCACAGCGGGCCACAGCGGCCGCCGCGCCACCGCCGCTGCCGCGCGTGGCGTTCATCGGCGGCGGCAACCTCGCGGCAGCGCTGATCAGCGGCCTGCGGCGCGAAGGCGGCGGCGCTCCGCACGTGGTCGAGATCGACGAAGCCAGGCGCGCGCACCTGGAGCGCGAATTCGGCGCCAGCACCGCGGCGCAGCCCAACGCCGCGCTGGCGCAGGCCGAGGTCGTCGTGCTCGCCGTCAAGCCGCAGCAACTGCGCCAAGCCTGCTACGCGCTGCGCCCGCACTTGGGCGACTCACTGCTGCTGTCGGTCGCCGCCGGGATCCGCGCCGCCGACATCGCGCGCTGGTGCGGCTCGGAGCGCGTGGTGCGGGCGATGCCGAACACGCCGGCGCTGATCGGCGCCGGCATCACCGGCATGGCGGCGCTGCCCGGTGTCGGCGCCGACGCGCGCTGTCAAGCCGAGCGCATCCTCGCTGCGGTCGGCACGGTCGTGTGGTTCGACGACGAGTCGCAGCTCGACGCCGTGACCGCAGTGTCGGGCAGCGGCCCTGCCTACGTGTTTCGTTTCATCGAGGCGCTGCAGGCCGCCGGTCGCGATCTCGGCCTGTCCGAGGCGCAGGCGCGCCAGCTTGCGATCGCCACCTTCACCGGCGCGGCGCAGTTGGCAGCGCAGTCGGACGAACCGCCGGCGCTGCTGCGCGAGCGGGTCACCTCGCGCGGCGGCACCACGGCGGCGGCGCTGGCCTGCCTGGAGGCGGCCGGCATCGAAGCGACGATCGTCGCCGCAGTGCGCGCGGCCGCGGCGCGGGCGCGCGAGCTGGGCGACGAGTTCGGTCAGGAGTGAGCGGACCGCGAACGCGGCCGCAGCCGCCGATCAGCGCACAAAGTAGCTGCCGGCCACGCCGGCGAACACGGCGCAGCCGACCCACTGGTTGTGGCGGAAGGCGCGCAGGCAAAGATCGCGCTCACGCGTGCGGATCAGCGCGTAGTGATACAGCGCGAAGCCGGCGGCAACCGCCCAGCCCAGGTAATAGGGCCAGGCGGCGCCGATGCGCAGACCGACCACCAGCAGCAGGCCGAAGTACAAGCCGTAGCAGACCATCACCGCGGCGACGTCGGCGCGGCCGAACAGGATCGCCGACGAGCGCACGCCGATGCGCAGGTCGTCGTCGCGGTCGACCATCGCGTACTCGGTGTCGTAGGCGACGACCCAGAACAGGTTGGCCGCGAACAGCCACCAGCCGATCTCCGGCACCCGGCCCTGAACCGCCGCGAAGGCCATCGGGATGCCGAACGAGAAGGCGATCGCCAGGTAGGCCTGGGGCAACGGAAAGAAGCGCTTGAACAGCGGATAGGTCGAGGCCACGACCACGCCCAGCAGCGCCAGCGTAAAGGTGAGCAGGTTCAGTGGAATCAGCAGCGTCGCCGCGGCCAGCGTCAGCACCAGCGAGACGATCAGCGCCTCGGCCGGCGACACGCGGCCGCTGGCGACCACGCGCTCGGCCGTGCGCTTGACGTGGCCGTCGAAGTCGCGGTCGGCGACGTCGTTGATCGCGCAGCCGGCCGAACGCATCAGGAAGCTGCCGAGGACGAAGATCGCCAGGTGCAGCGCCGCCGGCACGCCGTCGCTGGCGATCCACAGCGCGCCCAGCGTCGGCCACAGCAGCAGCAGCGTGCCGACCGGCTTGTCGATGCGGGTCAGGCTGGCGTAGAGCGAGAGTCGGTCGCGCAGCACGGGCGGCGGGGCAGGCGCGGCGCAACCGCCGCGACCGGTCTCGACACGGAGCCATGGAGGGTCGGAATCGTAACGTGGCCGTCATGCGCGGACACGACACTTCGCGCCGCCAGCGCCACGGCCTTGATCCCACCGGCGCTGGCCGCCGGACCCAGGAACGGACATTGCAGCGCCGATACGCGGCCGACGCGGCCGCAGCAGCCAGTCCGGCGGCGGCAGTACGATGCGCGGTCCCGCGCGTGTCCAGCCGCCTTCGGCCGACGCCGGACCAATAACACCACCACACGGAGAGACCAGATGACATTGCGCAGAACACTGATCGCTGCGGCGGCGGGCCTCGGCCTCGCGGCCGTCGTGGCGACACCGCCGCCGGCCGGCGCCCAGGCCAAGGGCCAGCCGATCGAGATCCAGTTCTGGATGGGCCTCACGGGCCTGGGCGGCGAGCTGCTGCAGAAGTACGGCGAGGACTTCAACAAGACGCAGAACGAGTACCGGGTGGTGGTCTCGTTCAAGGGCCAGTATCCGGAGCAGCGCGCCGCCGCGGTGGCCGCCTACCGCGCCGGCAATCCGCCGCACATCATGCAGATGTTCGACGCCGGCAGCGGCGACATGATGGCCGCGCGCGAGGCGATCATCCCGGTGAGCGAGGTGTTCAAACGCGCCGGACTGCAGTTCAACCCGGCCGACTTCATCGCCCCGGCGCGCGGCTACTACGGCCTGCCCAACGGCGACCTGCTGTCGATGCCGTTCAATGTTTCGACCGCGGTCCTGTTCTACAACAAGGACGCGTTCAAGCGCGCCGGCCTCGACCCCGAGAAGCCGCCGCGCACCTGGCCGGAGCTGATCACCGCCGCGCGCGAGATCCGCCGCACCAACGCCGCCGACTGCGGCTTCACGACCACCTGGCTCGCCTGGATCATGCTCGAGCAGTTCTCGTCGCGCCATAACGTCGCGCTCGGTACCCAGGGCAACGGCCGCGCCGGCCTGAACGCCGAACTGACCTTCAACACGCCGCTGCACCAGCGCATGGTGCAGACGCTGGTCGAGATGCAGAAGGACAAGAGCTTTGACTACGGCGGCCGCAGCAACGACGCCGCCGCCAAGTTCATCAGCGGCGAGTGCGCGATGCTGACGCAAAGTTCGGGCGGCCTGGGGGCGATCGCACGCGACGCCAAGTTCGCCTTCGGCACGGCGCAGTTGCCGTTCTGGCCCGACGTGCGCGGCGCGCCCTTCGCCACCACGATCGGCGGCGCCTCGCTGTGGGTGTTCAACGCCCCCAACCGCAGCGCCGCCGAGTATCGCGGCGTGGCACTGTTCCTCAACCACCTGCGTTCGACGCCGGTGATGAGCGACTGGGCCCGGCAGACCGGCTTCTTGCCCGCCACCACGGCCGCCTTCAAGGCGATGCAGGACGAGGGCTTCTTCGCCAAGAACCCGGGCCGTGACGTGCCGATCCTGTCACTCACCAACATGCCGACCGGCGAGCACACCAACGGCTACCGCTTCGGCCGCTGGACCGAGATCCGCGACGCCTACCACGAAGAAGTCGAGCGGGCGCTGCAGGGCCGGCAGACCGCGGCCGAAGCGCTGAGTAACGCGCAGCGGCGCGGCAACGTCCTGCTGCGCGCCTTCGAGCGCACCGCGCAGTAAGCGGCAGCGGCGCCACCGCTGCCACCGGCAACGCACGGCCCGGCGGTCCCCGCGACCGCCGGGCCGTGTCGCATCCGGCGCAGAGCACCGGGTCGACGTGAGCGTCGCCCCTGCTTCCATAGTTTCCATCGGCGCCCATCGGGGGCAAACTTCACGCTGGCGGCGGTCCGGCGCCGCGCTGCGGCGCCGGACGCACGCCGTTGCTGCCCCCGACCGACGAGGCCCGCACGATGTCCGCCGACCTGATTGCCGCCATCACCGATCCGCTGGTGCGCGAACTCGCCAGCCGCGGCGCGGTGCGCAGTTTTCCCAAGAACACCGTGATCATCAACGAGGGCGACCGCGGCGACTCGCTGTTCGTGATCCTCAGCGGCCGGGTCAAGGTCTACGTCTCCGACGACGACGGCCGCGAAATGATCCTCGACCACTACGGCGCCGGCGACTACGTCGGCGAAATGGCGCTCGACGGCCGGCCGCGCTCAGCCTCGGTGATGACGCTCGAGCCGACCGCCTGCTCGGTGGTCACGCGCGAGGCTCTGCGCGCGGCGATCGTCGCCAATGCCGACGTGGCGATGTCGCTGATCGCCACCCTGATCGAGCGCGCCCGCATCGCCACCGACAACGTCAAGAATCTGGCGCTGATGGACGTTTACGGCCGCGTCGCCCGCCTGCTGCTGTCGATCGCCAAGGAGCAGCCCGACGGCAAGCTGGTCGTGCCCGAGCGCATGACGCAGCAGGACATCGCCGATCGAGTCGGCGCCTCGCGCGACATGATCAGCCGCATCTTCAAGGACCTGACGATCGGCGGCTACGTGACCGTGGTCGACCGCATCATCACGATCAACCGCAAGCCGCCGGCGCGCTGGTAGCCGGAGGCGCGCCGGTCTCAGCGCGCGGCAGCGAACGCCTCGGCGTAGCGCTCGCGCAGCAGGTTCTTCTGCACCTTGCCCATGACGTTGCGCGGCAGCTCAGCGACGATCCACACGCGCTTGGGCACCTTGAAGCCGGCGAGCCGCTCCTTCAGGCGGGCGACGATCTGCGCGCCGTCGACCGCCTGCGGATCGGCCACCACCACCACCACCACCGCCGCCACCGCCTCGCCGAGGTCGGGATGCGGCAGGCCGATCACCGCGCTTTCGACCACGCCCGGGATCTCGTCGATGCAGCGTTCGACTTCCTTCGGGTAGACGTTGTAGCCGCCGCTGATGATCAGGTCGCGGCTGCGGCCGACCAGCGTCAGGTAGCCGGGTGGCCTGGCAACGCCGTCAGCACTGCCGCCGAAGCAGCCGAGGTCACCGGTGCGAAAGTAACCGTCGGCGGTGAAGTCCTCGGCGCCGCGATCGATGCGCCAGTAACCCGAGAAGACGTTCGCGCCTCGCACCTGGACCTGCCCGACCACCCCCGGCGGGCAAGGTGTTCCGGCCTCATCGACCACGCGCACCGTCACCCCGGGCAGCGGTACGCCGACCGTGCCGCCGATGCGATCGCGGGCGGCGATGCCGAAGTAGGGATTGGACACCAGCATCAGGCTCTCGGTCATGCCGTAGCGCTCGAGGATCGTCTGCCCGGTGCGGCGCCGGAACTCGTCGAAGGTTTCCTTCGCGAGCGGCGCCGATCCGGACACGAAAAGACGCATGTTGCGGCACGCCTGGCGGTCGAAACGGGGGTCGGCGAGCAGCCGCAGGTAGTGGGTCGGCACGCCCATGAACACGGTCGATCGCGGCAAATAGCCGATCACCTCGGCGGCGTCGAAGCGCGGCAGCAGAATCATGCGCGCGCCGGCCAAAAGCGCCGCATGCACGGCAACGAACAGGCCGTGGACGTGAAACAGCGGCAGCGCGTGCAGCAGCACGTCCTGGTCGCCCGCCTCGCGCTCCTCCTTGAAGCCCCAGAAGTCGTCGAGCACGAGGGCGTTGGCGGCGAGGTTGCCGTGGCTGAGCATCGCGCCTTTGCTGCGGCCGGTCGTGCCCGAGGTGTACAGGATCGCCGCCAAGTCGTCGGCGCGCCGCGCGACCGTGGCGAAGCGGTCGTCGAAGGCGGCCGCGGCCGCCAGCAGGCTGCCATCGCGCCGCTCGCCGAGCGTCATCAGGTGCGCGACGCCGGCCGATCGCGCCAGCGGCTCCAGTTCAGCCGCGCGCTGCGGCGAGCAGACGAACACCGCGGGTTGCGCGTCGCGCAGGAAGTACTCGACCTCCTGCAGGCGGTAGGCGGGGTTCAGCGGCACGTAGGCGAGCCCGGCACGCAGCGTCGCCAGGTACAGCATCAGCGCCTCGGGAGACTTCTCCACCTGCACCGCCACGCGCGGCGGCGGCCCGTCGGCGGCGGCCAGCCGCAGGCTCGCCAGCCATCCCGCCAGGCGCGCGCTCGCGTACACGAGGTCGCGCCACGTGTAGACGAGACCTTCCGGGGTCTCGATGCAGGCGCCGTCGAGGTTGCGCGGCAGGCGCGCTTCGGCGAGGGCAAAGAAGTTCTTGTTCTTCGTCATCGGCGGGGTAGCCGGCGGCGATCCGGCGCGCGACTGCGCCGCCGCCTGAGCCGGGGTGACTGTGAGGGCCGGATTCTTGCAAGATCCCGCGCTTCATGCAGCGGCAGGTTCGGCGCGCCCGGCGCGCCGCCGCTCAGTCGGCGGCCGGCCGGCGCCTGAGGTAGACCAGCATCGCGACGCCGATCGCGATCATCGGCAGCGACAACAACTGGCCCAGGCTCAGGTTGAAAAGCACCAGGCCGAGGAAGGCATCGGGCTCGCGCGCGAACTCGACGATAAAGCGCAGCACGCCGTAGCCGATCAGGAACACGGCGCTGACCACGCCCGTCGCTCGTGGCTTGCGCGAGTACAGCCACAGGATCACGAACAGCAACATGCCGTCGAGCGTGAACTGGTAAAGCTGCGACGGATGGCGCGGAACGCCGCCGTCTTGGGCCTGCGGAAACACCATCGCCCAGGGCCAGACCTGCGGGTCGGCCGGGCGTCCCCAGAGCTCGCCGTTGATGAAGTTGCCGATGCGGCCGAAGGCCAGCCCCGGCATCACCAGCGGCACGACGAAGTCGGCGACCTTCAGGAAGGTTTTGTCGCGCACGCGCGCCCACAGCCACATCACGATCACGACGCCGATGAAGCCGCCGTGCGAGGACATGCCGCCGCGCCAGATCATCAGCGCCTCGAGCGGGTACTCGAGGTAGTGGCCCGGCTTGTAGAACAGCACGTAGCCGAGGCGGCCGCCGATGATCACGCCCAGCACGCCCCAGAACAGCAGGTCGTCGACGTCGTTCTTGCTCATCGCCCGCCACGACTCGCCGGCGCGCCAGCGGCCGAGCAGCAGAAACACGGCGAAGCCGAGCAGGTACATCAGGCCGTACCAGCGAACGGCAATCGGACCGATCGCGAAGGCGATCGGATCGAACTGCGGGTGAACGAGGACGTCGGGGGTCAAGTTGGGGCTCGCGTCTTAGAATGACCTGCATTGTAGGTAGAGGGCGACCGCGAAACGAGACCGACGATGCCGTACAACGAACGCTCCAGGCACATCACCGAGGGCCTTGCCCGCTCCGCCAACCGCGCGATGTACTACGCGATGGGCTACAAGGACGAGGACTTCGCCAAGCCGATGGTCGGCGTGGCCAACGGCCACTCGACGATCACGCCCTGCAACTCCGGACTGCAGCGGCTGGCCGACGCGGCGGTGGCCGAGATCATCCGCTGCGGCGCCAATCCGCAGATGTTCGGCGTGCCGACCGTCTCCGACGGCATGTGCATGGGCACGATCGGCATGAAGTACTCGCTGGTCAGCCGCGAGGTGATCGCCGACTGCATCGAGACCTGCGTCAACGCCCAGTGGATGGACGGCGTGATCGCGATCGGCGGCTGCGACAAGAACATGCCGGGCGGGCTGATGGCGATCCTGCGCTGCAATGTGCCGGCGATCTACGTCTACGGCGGCACGGTCAAGCCCGGCCACTACAAGGGCCGCGATCTGACCATCGTCTCCGCCTTCGAGGCGGTCGGCGAGTTCAGCGCCGGGCGGCTGAGCGAGACCGACTTCAAGGAGATCGAGCGCCGCTGCATCCCCGGCTCGGGTTCGTGCGGCGGCATGTACACGGCGAACACGATGAGCTCGTCGTTCGAGGCGCTCGGCATGAGCCTGCCGTACTCGTCGACCCAGGCCAATCCCGACCAGGAAAAAATCGACTCGACGGTGCAGGCGGCGCGCGTGCTGGTCGAAGCGATCAGGAAGGGACTCAAGCCGAGCGACATCGTCACCCGCAAGTCGATCGAAAACGCCGTGGCGCTGATCATGGCGGTGGGCGGCTCGACCAACGCCGTGCTGCACTATCTGGCGATCGCGCACACCGCCGGCATCGACTGGACGATCGACGACTTCGAGCGCATCCGGCTCCGGGTGCCGGTGATCTGCGACCTCAAGCCCTCGGGCCGCTACGTCGCCACCGACCTGCACCGCGCCGGCGGCATCCCGCAGGTGCTCAGAATCCTGCTCGACGCCGGACTGCTGCACGGCGACTGCATGACGATCACCGGCCAGACCCTGGCGCAGACGCTGGCCGGCGTGCCGTCGCAGCCGCGCGCCGACCAGGACGTGATCCGACCGATCGACCGGCCGCTGTACGCGAGCGGCCACCTGGCGATCCTTAAGGGCAACCTGGCGCACGAGGGCGCCGTGGCCAAGATCACCGGCCTCAAGCACCCGGCGATCACCGGCCCGGCGCGCGTGTTCGACTCCGAGGACGAAGCGATGGAGGCGATCCTCGCCGACCGCATCCGCGCCGGCGACGTGCTGGTGATCCGCTACGAGGGCCCGAAGGGCGGTCCGGGCATGCGCGAAATGCTCAGCCCGACCGCGGCTCTGGTCGGCAAGGGCCTGGGCGAAAGCGTCGGCCTGATCACCGACGGCCGCTTCTCCGGCGGCACCTGGGGCATGGTGGTCGGCCACGTCGCGCCCGAGGCCTATGTCGGCGGCAACCTGGCGCTGGTGCAGGAAGGCGACACGATCACGATTGACGCCCACCGGTTGTTGCTGCACCTGCACGTCGACGAAGCCGAACTGGCGCGGCGCCGCGCCGCCTGGACCCAGCCGGAGCCGCGCTACCGCCGCGGCCTGCTGGCCAAGTTCGCTCGCCTGGTGTCGAGCGCAAGCCGCGGCGCGGTCACCGACGCGTTCGACTGAAGCCGCCGCCGCGGCGCAACCCGAGCCTCTACATCCGGCGCGAGCGGAAGTCGCGCGTCTGTTCCATCTGGCGCGCGATGCGCTCTTTCTTCGCCTTGTCGAGTTCGTCGAACGCCGCCTTTTTGTCCAACCCGAGGCGCCGCTCGAAGATCTCGAACCAGATGAAGGCTAGGCCGAACAATGCCGCGATCCACCAGCCGGAGATCTGGCCCAAGAAGCCGACATCGAAGTACCACAGCAGCGCCGCGACGACGGCAACCCAGAGAATCCACATGGCGGTCTCCCGCAAACCCACGGCGAACCCCACTATAGCCGCCGCTTGCGCGGCCGCCCAGACGAACCTGGGCCGACAGGCGCCACGATCGCGGCGCCGCAGCAGTTGCGGCGGCCGCGCCCGCACTTTCCCGCAGTCAACGCGCACCGCAACCGGCCGTTAGACTGTGTGCTCGCGTCCTTGCCCGCCCTGCCCTCAACCCTGCACCGGAGTCCGTTGGATGAACAAGCTGCTAGCCGTTACCGCCATCGCACTGTCACTCGCGAGCGGATCGGTCCTCGCGAGCGACGAACTGGCCCGCGCCAAGAACTGCCAGGCCTGCCACGCCGCCGAGCGCAAGATGGTCGGCCCGTCCTACAAGGACATTGCGGCCCGCTATGCCAAGGACCGCGACGCCGCGACCCGGCTGGCACGCAAGATCCGCGACGGCGGCGTCGGCGTCTGGGGTCAGATCCCGATGCCGGCCAATCCGCAGGTCAGCGAAGCTGAAGCGCTGACCCTGGCGCGCTGGATCCTGGCAACCAAGTAAGCACGACCGCCGGCGCGGCCCTGCCCGCGCCGGCGGCGTGCTCGCGCCGCCGAGCGCGCCGGGCTTCGGGAGCACGCACCCAGCCGCATCGATGCGGCGGCACCCGCGTTGCCAATCGCCACCGCCTAAGTACAATCCCGCCCCTTCGGTCCGATCCGGCGTGCAGCCCGGTAGCGCACGCGGGCCGAAAAACCACGCACAAGACATCACCGGCGAGTACGGACCGCACGGTCGACAAGACTCACTCGAGGAGATCATTGATGAACCACCTGTTGAAGATCGCGCCGATCGCCATTGCGGCAGCGGTCGCGCTGGCCGCCTGCGGCAAGAGGGAAGAGCCGGCGAAGAAGGAAGCTGCCAAGGCCGCCGCGCCGGCGACGCAGACGGTCAGAATCGGCCACGTCGCGCCGCTGACCGGAGGCATCGCCCACCTGGGCAAGGACAACGAGAACGGCGCCCGCATGGCGGTCGACGAGATCAACGCCGCCGGCGGCATCAAGGTCGGCGACAAGACGATCATGCTCGAGCTCGTGGCCGAGGACGACAAGGCCGATCCGAAGGAAGGCACGCTGGCGGCGCAGAAGCTGGTCGACGCTGGCGTGGTCGCCGTGGTCGGCCACCTGAACAGCGGCACCTCGATTCCCGCCTCGAAAATCTACGCCGACGCCAACATCACGCAGATCTCGCCGTCGGCGACCAACCCGCGCCTGACCGAGCAGGGCTTCAAGACCACTTTCCGCGTCGTCGCCAACGACAACCAGCAGGGCGCGGTGCTGGCGAACTTCGCCGCCGACCAGATGAAGGCGAAGACGATCGCGATCATCGACGACCGCACCGCCTACGGCCAGGGCCTGGCCGACGTGGTCGAGCGCGTCGCCAAGGAGCGCGGCCTGAAGGTGGTCGCGCGCGAGTTCACCAGCGACAAGGCGACCGACTTCAACGCCATCCTGACCAAGGTGCGCGCCGCCCGGCCCGACGTCGTGATGTACGGCGGCATGGACGCCACCGCCGGTCCGATGGCGCGCCAGATGCGCCAGCTCGGCATCAAGGCGCCGATGCTCGCCGGCGACGGCGTGTGCTCGCCCAAGTTCATCGAACTGGCCGGTGACGCCGCCGGCATCCTGACCTGCTCGAAGGCCGGCGAGGCGGTCGAGAAGCTGCCCAAGGGCCCGGACTTCGTCGCCCGCTACCGCGCCAAGTTCAACCAGGACGTGCAGATCTACTCGCCCTACTCCTACGACGCCGTGTTCGTGATCGCCGACGCGATCCGGCGCGCCGGCAGCGCCGAGCGCGCGGCCATCACCGCCGCCATGCCGGCCACCAACCTCAACGGCGTCACCGGCACGATCGCCTTCGACGAAAAGGGCGACATCAAAGGCGGCGCGATCTCGATGTTCAGCGTCCAGGACGGCAAGCTCAACCACATCAAGACCGTGCGCTGAGCCGCGCCGTGCGGCAGACAAGGCGGCACCCCGCGGGTGCCGCCTTTTTTATGGGCACCCAGGCCCGACCGTGCATCGCCGCTGCCGCGGCAGCAGCTTCGCAGCGATTGACCGCCATCCGCAGTTAGCTTCCGGTCGCGCCGCCCGACGGCGCCGGAGATTCGATGGACACCTTCATCCAGCAGGTCATCAACGGCCTCGTGCTCGGCAGCCTCTACTCGCTGATCGCGCTCGGCTACACGATGGTCTACGGCATCCTGAACCTGATCAACTTCGCTCACGGCGACGTGCTGATGGTGGGGGCGCTGACTGCGCTCACGGTGATCCTGTTCCTGATGGCGAACTTCCCCGAGCTGCCCGGCTGGCTGCTGCTCGTACTCGGTACCGCGGTGGCGATTCCGGTGTGCATCGCCGTCAGCCTGGTGATCGAGCGCGTCGCCTACCGCCCGCTGCGCAACGCACCGCGCCTGGCGCCGCTGATCACCGCGATCGGCGTCTCGATCGTGCTGCAGACGCTGGCGATGCTGATCTGGGGCCGCAACTACATGACCTTCCCCGAGCTGCTGCCGACCGACCCGATCGTGATCGGCGGCGCCACGATCACCGTCACCAAGCTGCTGGTGATCGCGCTGTCGGCGCTGATCATGATCGGCTTAATGGTGCTGGTGAACCGCAGCCGGCTCGGGCGCGCGATGCGCGCCACCGCCGAAAACCCGCGCGTCGCCGGACTGATGGGCGTCAACCCCAACTACGTGATCGCGCTCACCTTCGCCATCGGTGCGGCGCTGGCGGCGGTGGCGGGAGTGATGATCGCCGCCTCCTACTCGGTGGCCCACTTTCACATGGGTTTCATGCCCGGACTGAAGGCGTTCACGGCGGCCGTGCTCGGCGGCATCGGCAACATCCCCGGGGCGATGCTCGGCGGCCTGCTGCTCGGCCTGATCGAGGCGCTCGGCGCCGGCTACATCGGCCAGCTCACCGGCGGCGTGCTCGGCTCGCACTACCAGGACGTGTTCGCCTTCATCGTCCTGTGCGCGGTGCTGATCTTCCGCCCGAGCGGCCTGCTCGGCGAGCGCGTCGCCGACCGCGCCTGAGGGCAAGCCGATGCAGCTCTTCTTCCCGCAGCTCAAGGACAACCCGACCGCGGCGATCGTCGCCGCCTTTGTGGTCGGCGCGGTGCTGATCGCGCTGCCGTTCGTGGTCGGCATGTTCGGCAACGCCTGGGTGCGCGCGCTCGCCTTCGCCGCCCTGTACGTGATGCTCGCGCTCGGCCTGAACGTCGTCGTCGGCTACGCCGGCCTGCTCGACCTCGGCTACATCGCCTTCTACGCGGTCGGCGCCTACATGTACGCGCTGCTCGCCTCGCCGCACCTGACCGACAATTTCCCGGCCCTGGCGGCAATGTTTCCGGACGGCTTCCACAACCCGATCTGGCTCGTGATCCCGCTCGGCGCGGGGCTGGCGGCACTGTTCGGGATCCTGCTCGGTGCGCCGGTGCTGAAGCTGCGCGGCGACTATCTGGCGATCGTCACGCTCGGCTTCGGCGAAATCATCCGCATCTTCCTGATCAACCTGAACGCGCCGTACAACATCACCAACGGCCCGCAGGGGATCACGCTGATCGACCCGGTGACGATCGGCGGCGTCAGTTTCGCGCGCCCGCTCGACCTGGGCTTCGTCACTCTGCCCTCGGTGTACCTGTACTACTACCTGTTCCTGCTGCTGGCGATCGCCAGCCTGATCGTGTGCATCCGGCTGCAGAACTCGCGTCTCGGTCGCGCCTGGATGGCGATCCGCGAGGACGACGTTGCCGCCAAAGCGATGGGAATCAACGTGCGCAACGTCAAGTTGCTCGCCTTCGCGCTCGGCGCCACCTTTGGCGGTGTCGCCGGCGCCATGTTCTCGGCCTTCCAGGGCTTCGTCTCGCCCGAATCGTTCTCGCTCATGGAGTCGATCATCGTCCTGGCGATGGTCGTCCTCGGCGGTCTCGGCCACCTCCCCGGGGTGATCCTCGGCGCCGTTCTGCTGGCGGTGTTCCCCGAAGTCCTGCGGCACACCGTGGTGCCGGTGCAGGAGGCGCTGTTCGGCACCGTGATCATCGAGGCCGAGGTGCTGCGCATGTTGATCTACGGCCTGGCGCTGGTGGCGATCATGCTGTACCGGCCCAAGGGCCTGTGGCCGGCGCCCGAGCACGGCGTCAGTGCCGCGCCTCGGCCGGCGGCCGGCTAGGGATGGGCCGATGAGCGCGACCTTGCTGCGCGTGACCGGTGTCAACAAGCGCTTCGGCGGCCTGCAGGCCCTGGCCGACGTCGGCATCGAGATCGAGCGCGGCGAGATCTACGGCCTGATCGGACCGAACGGCGCCGGCAAGACCACCTTCTTCAACGTCATCACCGGCCTGTACACGCCGGACTCCGGGCAGTTCGAACTCGACGGCAAGGCCTACTCGCCGAAGGAAGTGCACAAGGTCGCGGCGGCCGGCATCGCGCGCACGTTCCAGAACATCCGTTTGTTCCCCGACATGACCGCGCTCGAAAACGTCATGGTCGGCCGCCACGTGCGCACGCGCGCCACCGTCCTCGGCGCCGTTCTCAACACCCGCGCCACGCGCGACGAAGAGGCGGCGATCCGGCGTCGCTCGCTGGAACTGCTCGAGTACGTGAACATCGCCCGCTACGCCGACTATCAGGCGCGAACGCTCGCCTATGGCGACCAGCGCCGGCTGGAGATCGCGCGCGCGCTCGCCACCGAGCCCAAGCTGCTCGCGCTCGACGAGCCGGCCGCCGGCATGAACGCGACCGAAAAGGTCGCCCTGCGCGGCCTGCTGGAGAACATCCGCCGCGACGGCGTCACGATCCTGCTGATCGAGCACGACGTGAAACTGGTGCTGGGTCTGTGCGACCGCGTGACCGTGCTCGACTACGGCAAGATCATCGCCGCCGGCGCGCCGGCGCAGGTGCAGCGCGACCCGGCGGTGATCGAGGCCTACCTCGGCAAGTCGCACAAGCAGGTGGCGACGCGCGAGTCGGCATGAGTACGGCGGGCGAAACGGCAAGCACGGCCGCGGCGCCGCCGCCGGGCACGGCACGCACCGCCGAGGTCATCCTGCGCATCGCCGGGCTGAAGGTCGCCTACGGCGGCATCCAGGCGGTCAAGGGCATCGACCTCGAGATTCGCGCCGGCGAACTGGTAACCCTGATCGGCGCCAACGGCGCCGGCAAGACCACGACCCTGAAGGCGGTCACCGGCACGCAGGCCTGGCACGGCGAGATCGACTACATGGGCCGATCGATCAAGGGCATGGCCTCGCATCAGTTGCTCGAACTGGGGCTGGCGATGGTGCCTGAGGGACGCGGCGTGTTCGCGCGCATGTCGGTGGCCGAAAACCTGCAGATGGGCGCCTTCCTGCGCCGCGACGGGCGCGAGGTGGCGGCCGACATCGAGCGCATGTACCAGACCTTTCCGCGCCTGAAGGAGCGCGCCAGGCAGCTCGCCGGCACGCTGTCGGGCGGCGAACAGCAGATGCTGGCGATGGCGCGCGCGCTGATGAGCCGGCCGCGGCTGCTGCTGCTCGACGAGCCGTCGATGGGGCTGGCGCCGATCATGGTCGAGAAGGTGTTCGATGTCGTGCGCTCGGTGTCCGAGCAGAAGATCCCGATCCTGCTGGTCGAGCAGAACGCGCGCCTGGCGCTGGAAGCCGCGCACCGCGCCTACGTGATGGACTCTGGCCTGATCACGCTCGCGGGCAAGGCAAGCGAGCTGCTCGACGACCCCAAGGTGCGCGCCGCCTATCTCGGCGAAGCGCACTGAGCGGCCGCGCGTCTCAGAGGAGTCCGGCCGACTCCGGCAGGCCGAGCATCAGGTTCAAATTCTGGATCGCAGCACCGCTCGCACCCTTGCCGAGGTTGTCGAGCCGCGCCACGAGCAGCGCCTGGCCGCGCGCGTCGTCGCCATAGACGAAGATCTCGAGCCGGTTGCTGCCGTTCAACGCCTCGGGCTCGAGAAAAGCGCCGTCGCGCAGCGCCGAGCGATCGTTGAGCGCGCGCACCGTGACGAAAGGCTCGCCGGCGAAGTGCTCGGCGTAGGCCGCGTGCAGGCGCTCGACGCCGACGCCGGGAAGCCGCGCAAGATGCAGCGGCACCTGCACCAGCATGCCGCGCGCAAAGCGGCCGACCGCGGGCGAGAACACCGGCGGCGCAGCGAGCAGTCCGTGCCGTTGCATTTCGCCCAGGTGCTTGTGGTCGAGGCCGAGCCCGTAAGCGCCAAAGGCCTGCGGCGGCACCGCGCCCGCCAAAGGCTGCTCGTAGCTCTCGATCATCTTGCGGCCGCCGCCCGAGTAGCCCGAGACCGCGTGCACGCTGAGCGGATAGTCGGCCGGCAGCAGCGCGCGCTCGCGCAGCGGCCGCACCAGGGCGATGAAGCCGGTCGGGTAGCAGCCCGGGTTCGACACGCGCGCGGCGGCGGCGATCGCCGCGCGCTGGCCGCGGCTCATCTCGGCAAAGCCATAGACCCAGCCGTCGGCGGTGCGATGCGCGGTGCTGGCGTCGATCACGCGCGTGCGCCGGTTGCCGCCGGCGTCGATCAGCGCCACCGTGGCGCGCGCCGCGTCGTCCGGCAGGCACAGGATCACGCAATCGGCGGCGGCCAGGACCTCGCGCTTGGCGCCCTCGTCCTTGGCGCGCTCGCGCGCCAGGCTCAGCAGTTCGAGGTCGGTGCGCGGCGCCAGGCGTCCGCGGATCTCGAGACCGGTGGTGCCGTGTTCGCCGTCGATGAAGACCGTGGCTGGCATGCGGGGCTTTCGTGCGGTGTGCGCGCGACCCTCAGCCGCGCGCCAGGTCGGCCTGCGAGGTGAAGGCGTCGGCGAAGAACTCGGACTCGGGCAGGCCGCAGTGCGCGCTGAAGTCGGCGCGTGCCGCGGCGACCATCACCGGCGCGCCGCAGGCATAGACCTGGTGCTGCGACAGGTCCGGGAAGTCGGCCATCACCGCCCGGTGCACGAGCCCGGTGCGGCCGTTCCAGCGATCGGCCGGCGCCGGCTCCGAGAGCACGGGCACGTAGTCGAAGTTCGGCTGCTCGGCCGCCCAGCGGCGCGGCAGTTCGTCCAGGTACAAATCGGCGCGCGCGCGGCAGCCCCAGTAGAGCGCCACCTTGCGCGCCGGCCGCTGCGCCTGCTCGACGTTGATGCGCTGGTGGAACAGGTGCTCGGCGATCGCCTTGATCGGCGCAAAGCCGGAGCCGCTGGCAAGGAGCACGATCGGCTTGCTGCTCGCCTCGCGCAGGAAGAAGCTGCCGAGCGGGCCTTCGCAGCGCAGGATGTCGCGCTCCTTGATCACCGTTGCGCTGCGTCCGAACAGCGCGTCGGTGAACGCGCCGCCGGGCAGGTGGCGGATGTGCAGCGCGATCTGCTCGTCGGCGTGCGGCGCCGTGGCGATCGAGTAGCAGCGGCGCACCGCGCCCTTGAGCACGAACTCCAGATACTGGCCGGCGCGATACTGGAGGCGCTCGCCGGCCGGCAGTTGCAGGTGCACGATCGCCACGTCGGCGGTCGGCCGCTCGATGCGCGCGACTCGACACGGCATCTTGCGCACCGGCAGGTCGCCGGGTTCGCTCAGCACGCGCGCTTCGAGCACGAGATCGGTCAGTGCGCGGCTGCTGCACACCAGCAGCCGGCCGGCGGCGCGTTCGTCGTCGCTCAACGCCGCGGCCGCATGCGCACCCTGCTCCCAGCGGCCGTCGAGCACCGTGCTCTTGCAGGTGCCGCAGGTGCCGCTGCGGCAGCCGTAGGGCAGGCCGACGTCGGCGCGCAGGGCGGCGGCGAGGATGGTCTCGTCGTCCTCGACCGTGAACCGGTGTCCGGACGGACGGACCGTGACCGTGTGAACCATAGAATCTGGCAATGAAAAAGCGCGCAACGCCGCCGTCGTTGGAAACCGAGCACAGTCGCGTTCAGGCACGGCCGCGCTTCGGCGCGCCACGCCTGCTGATCGTCGGCTGCGGCGACGTCGGGCTGCGCATTGTGTCACGCGTGCGGCGGCGACTGCGCGTCATTGCCCTGACCTCGACCCCGGCGCGCGCACCGCTGCTGCGCGCCGCCGGCGCCTTGCCGATCGCCGGCAATCTCGATTGCCGCGCCTCGCTCAGGCGCCTGCGCGCGCTGGCACCCTGGCTGATCCATCTGGCGCCGCCGCCGGATCGCGGGCGCGACGATCCGCGCACGCGCTCGCTGCTGTCGGTGCTCAAGCGGCCGCGGCGCGCGGTCTACGTCAGCACCACCGGCGTCTACGGCGACCGCGGCGGACAGTGGATCGACGAGACCGCCGCGCCCGCGCCCGCCAACGATCGCGGTTGGCGCCGCCTGCGCGCCGAAAGCGAGATGCGCGCGGTTGGCGCTTCGGTGCTGCGCACGCCCGGGATCTACGCCCACGACCGGCTGCCGCTGGCGCGCCTGCGCGCCGGCACACCGGCGCTCGCCCCGGCCGACGATGTCCACACCAACCACATCCACGCCGACGATCTGGCGCGGATCGCGCTTGCTGCGTTGCTGCGCGGACGCCGCGCACGCGTCTATCACGCGGTCGACGACACGCAACTGAAAATGGGCGAATACTTCGACGCCGTGGCCGACGCCTGCGGCCTGGCTCGCCCGCCGCGGCTGCCGCGCGCGCAGTTGCGGCAGTCGCTGTCGCCGATCCAGTACTCGTTCATGACCGAGTCGCGCCGCCTGCGCAACCGGCGCCTCAAGCAGGAACTGCGGTTGCGGCTGCGCTGGCCGACGGTGGCGGCGACGCTGGCGACGCTGCCCGCGGTCTGAGCGCGCCGCGGACCGGCTCGGACCTTGCGCCCATGCGGCGACAGGCACCAGTCCGGCGTGCCGGACTTGATCGACGAAGTGCACGAGTGGCGCCGCAGGTGCCGACATGCGGCGGCGCGCTTCGGGCCTATAATCCGCGCCTTCCTGTGCCGGTCAGTCGCTGCTGTAGCTCAGTTGGTAGAGCAACTGATTCGTAATCAGTAGGTCGGTGGTTCGAGTCCACTCAGCAG
>JBBIST010000055.1:0-21365 GCA_037441125.1 Burkholderiales bacterium | reverse complement strand
CCGTGGACAACGCTTCGTGCCGAATCGTGGCGTCCATCGAACGGGTACCGCTTCACTCTGGCCTGCGCGAGGTCGAAGAGGCGTTCCCCGCACGCGCGGGGATGAACCGTCCGAATTGGCCGCGATCTGGATTACGCAGGGCGCGTTCCCCGCACGCGCGGGGATGAACCGCCAGCAGCAGCCGCCCCGCACCGGCCCTAGTGCGCGTTCCCCGCACGCGCGGGGATGAACCGCGCAGGCGCCCGAATGCCTACTCCGAGTGCTCGCGTTCCCCGCACGCGCGGGGATGAACCGTCCTTGCTGCCTGCTGCACCAGCAATCAGGTCGCGTTCCCCGCACGCGCGGGGATGAACCGATCCGCAGCGACGGCGCGGTACCGGTGGCGGTGCGTTCCCCGCACGCGCGGGGATGAACCCTGTCAGCACAGCGGCAGGCCTCCGCGATCCCCACACGCGTGTGGACGAGCCTGCACTGGCAGCAGGTGCCATCGTCCACGTTGTCGTTACCCGCGCGCACGGGATGAGCCGGTGTTGGCCGCACTCGTCGGGGCTGCCGTGCAACGGGCAATCTTGTGCTTTCGCATAGACTGGTACGCATCAACGGAAAGAGTGTTTGGCTTGCGGCGTGGGCTCTTGCGAGCACTACGCAGTCAACAGCCGAGAGCGATGCAATCGCCATGACCACCCACCGCAGGATCGTCCTCGCCAGCCGGCCCACCGGCGCCGTCAGCCGCGACAACTTCCGGCTCGAGACGGTAGACACGCCGCCGCTTGCCGAAGGCCAATTGCTGGTGCGCAACGAGTGGCTGTCGCTCGACCCGTACATGCGCGGGCGGATGAACGAGGGCCGCAGCTACGCGCCGGCGCAGGCGCTCGGCGAGACGATGGTCGGCGGCACCGCGGGTACCGTGGTCGAGTCGCGCCATCCGCAGTTCAAGCCGGGCGACCAAGTGGTCGGCTACCTCGGCTGGCAGGAGTACGGCGTCAGCGACGGCAGCGGACTGTATGCGGTGGATACCACGCACATCCCGCTGCCCGCGTACCTGGGTGCGGTCGGCATGCCGGGGGTGACCGCGTGGATCGGGCTGAACCGGATCATCGAGCCGCGCGCTGGCGAGACGATCGTCGTTTCGGCCGCCGCCGGCGCGGTCGGCAGCGTGGCCGGACAACTGGCGCGGCTCGCCGGCTGCCGCACGGTGGGGATCGCCGGCGGCCGCGAGAAGTGCGACTACGTGGTGCGCGAGCTGCGTTTCGACGCCTGCATCGACTACAAGAGCGAGGATCTCGGCCCCGCGCTGAAGGCGGCGGCGCCGCAAGGCGTCGACGGCTGCTTCGAAAACGTCGGCGGCACGATCCTCGAGGCGGTGCTGCCGCGCATGAAGCCCTTCGGCCGCATCGCGCTGTGCGGGCTGATCGCCGGCTACAACGGCGAGCCGATCCCGATCGTCAACCCGACCTGGCTGCTGGTGAGCCGCCTGAAGCTGCAGGGCTTTATCGTCAGCGACCACATGGATCTGTGGCCGCAGGCGCTGCGCGCGCTCGGCGCGCAGGTGGCCGGCGGCCAGATCCGCTACCGCGAGACGATCTCGCAGGGTCTGGAGAGCGCTCCCGAGGCGTTCATCGGTCTGCTCGCCGGCCGCAACCTGGGCAAGCAATTGGTCAAGCTCGGGTGAGGAGCGACGCCGTGCTCAACCGCCTGCTTGCGCGTGCTGCGCCCGCTGCGCTGGCGGCGGCGCTTTGCTTCGTGCCGGCGCTCGCCGCCGAGGTGCGGCTGCCGCCGGGAGTCACGGCGGTGGCAAGCGTCGAGGGCATCGACGAGTACCGCCTGGCCAACGGCCTGCGCGTGCTCCTGTACCCGGATGCGGCGCGGCCGACGGTGACCGTCAACGTCACCTATCTGGTCGGTTCGCGCCACGAGAACTACGGCGAGACCGGGATGGCACACCTGATCGAGCACCTGATCTTCAAGGGCAGCAAGAACCATCCGCAGCCGGACCGGGAGTTCAATCGCCGCGGCTTTCGCAACAACGGCACCACGAGCTTCGACCGCACCAACTACTTTTCGACCTTCCAGGCGAGCGACGACAACCTGCGCTGGGCGCTCGACTGGAAGGCCGACGCGATGGTCAACTCGTTCATCTCGCGCGCCGATCTCGAGGCCGAGATGACGGTCGTGCGCAACGAGTACGAGATGGGCGAGAGCGATCCCGGTCAGGTGCTGTTCAAGCGCCTGTTCGCGATGATGTTCGACTGGCACAACTACTCGAACCTGCCGATCGGCAACCGCAGCGACATCGAGAACGTCCGCATCGAGAATCTGCAGGCGTTCTATCGCACCTACTACCAGCCGGACAACGCGGTGCTGATCGTCACCGGCCGCTTCGACCCGGCGCGCACGCTCGCCTGGATCCAGGAAAGCTTCGGCAGGATCGCGCCGCCCGCCCGCACGCTGCCGCCGCAGTGGACGGTGGAACCGACCCAGGACGGCGAGCGCAGCTTCGTCGTGCGCCGCGCCGGCAACTTCCAGCTCGTCGTGCTCGGATACCGGATCCCTTCGGCGCTGAGCCACGACGCCGCGGCGCTGGCGGCGGCCGCACATGTCCTTGGCCACACGCCCACCGGGCGACTGCACCGCGAACTGGTCGAGAAGGGGCTGGCGGCGCAGGTGTTCGCCGAGCCGCTGTTCCTGCGCGACCCCGGGTTGATGGTGTTCGGCGCCGTGGTCAAGCAGGGCGATCCGATCGAACCGGTGCAGGCGCGGTTGATCGAGGTGATCGAGAGCAGCCTCGCCGCGCAGCCGCCGAGCGCCGACGAACTGGGTCGCTTCCGGCGCGACAGCGAGACGCGCCACGAACGCGTGCTCGCCGATCCGCAGGAGTTCGGCGTCGGCCTCTCGGAGTACATCGCGCTCGGCGACTGGCGGCTGTTCTTCGTCGCCCGCGACCGGCAGGCGGCGGTCGAGTCGCCGGCGATCGCGGCCGCGGCGGCGCGCTACTTCCGGCGCGACAACCGCGGCCTGGGCAAGTTCATCCCCGAGGAGCGGCCGCAGCGCGCCGAGATCCCGGCGCCGCTGGCGCTGGCCGACCTCATGCAGGACTTCAAGCCGCGCGCGGCGACCGCCGCAGGCGAGGCCTTCGAGCCGACCCAGGCGAACATCGACCGGCGCACGAGCATCGTCGAACTGGGCGAGCTGCGGATCGCGCTTCTGCCCAAGCGCACGCGCGGCGAGACGGTCAGCGTCAGCCTCGCGACTCGCTACGGCGACGCCGCCAGCCTGCACGGACTGTCGCTGGTGCGCGATCTGACGGCAGCGATGCTCCTGCGCGGCACCAGCCGCAGCACGCGCGAGCAGCTCGCCGACGAGCGCAGCCGGCTGAAAATGGAGGGCGATCTGTGGCAGTTCGAGACCACGCGGCCGCTGCTCGCCGATGCGCTGCGGCTGACCGCGCAGGTGCTGCGCGAGGCGAACTTCCCCGAATCCGAGCTGGAGCTGCTCAAGCGCGAGACGCTGACCGAGCTGCAGGCGCAACTGGCCGACCCGGCAGCGCGCTCGGCCGACCGGTTGCGCGCACACTTCAACGTCCATCCGAGCGGCGATCCGCGCCGCTACCTGACCCTGGAAGAGCGCATCGCCGCGATCCCGGCGGTCACGCGCCAGCAGCTCGCGGACTTCCACGCGCGCTTCTTCGGCAGCGCGCGCGGGCAGATCGCGATCGTCGGCGACTTCGATGCCGAGGCGATCGAGCCGCTGCTGCGCGAACTGTTCGCCGGCTTCGTGTCGCGCGCGCCCTATGCGCGCCTGCTCAACGAGCCGCGGCCGGTGGCGCCGGCACGGCTGGTGTCGGCCACGCCCGAGAAGGAAAACGCATTCTTCCGCGCCCGCCTGGTGCTCGACGCGCGCGACGACGACGCCGATGCGCCGGCGCTCATCGTCGCCAACACGATCTTCGGCGGCGGCAGCGGCCTGTCGAACCGGCTGATCGACCGACTGCGCCAGCGCGACGGCCTGTCCTACGGCGCCGGCTCGGGACTGGCGCTGTCGAGTATCGACCGCGCTTCGAGCTTCGGCATCGTCGCCATCGGCGCGCCGCAGAACCTGGCCAGAATCGAGGCCGCGGTGCGCGAAGAGTTGGAGCGGGCCACGCGCGAAGGCTTCACGCAGAAGGAACTCGACGACGCCCGCAACGGCCTGCTGCAGGAGCGCGCGCTGGCGCGGTCGCACAACGGCACGCTGGCCGCAGCCTGGGTCGCCAATCTGTACCTCGGACGCAGCTTCGCCTTCAGCCAACAGGTCGAGGACCGCATCCGGGCACTGACGCTGGCCGATCTGAACGCTGCCTGGCGCCGCCACATCGACCCGGCGCGGTTCACGGTCAGCATCGCCGGCGATCCGGCGCGGGGCGTGAAGTAGGGCAGGGCCGAGCGATGAAGTGCATCGACGATCGCCAGCGCGCACCGCGGCGCCCGCAACCCTGGGCGGCGATCGCAGCGGAGGATCCGCATGGCTGACGCCGTCCGCATCGAGCTAGGCACCTGGCAGAAGTTGTGCTCATTGGCGGCGCCGATCCGCTTCGCGGTGTTCGTCGAGGAGCAGAAGGTGCCGGCGGCGATCGAACTCGACGAGCACGATGCGGTGAGCCTGCACGCGCTCGCCTTCGATGCCCGCGCCAGCGCGGTCGGCACCGGCCGCCTGCTGCCCGACGGCCACATCGGCCGGATGGCGGTGCTGGCGACGGCGCGCGGCGGCGGCGTGGGCAGCGCGCTGCTGCGGGCGCTGATGGATTGCGCGCGCGCCCGCGGCCAGCGCCAGGTGATGTTGAGCGCGCAGTTGCACGCGGTGCCGTTTTACCGGCGGCACGGTTTCGTCGCCGAAGGCAGCGTCTACCGGGAAGCCGGCATCGCCCACGTCGACATGCGTTGCCCCCTCTGAGGCCTGCGCCTCGCTCAGCGCGCTCCGGGACGCAAGTCGTTTACCGGCGCCACCGACGGCACGACGAACTCGAAGCTGCGGTCGCTGTAGCGCTCGGGGTCGTCGGCGGCGAAGCTGCGCTCGACGAAGCTCACCAGACCGTCGCAGCGCACCGTGAGCACGGTGCTGGCGCGCGTGCCGTAGCCGTTGGCGCGGATCTGCACCGCCGACAGCGCCCGCTCCCAGTCGAGCGGCACGCCGGTGCGCGGCAAGGTGCTGTCGCGTGCGGTGCGGCGGTCGGCGAGCAGGCCGAACAGCCGCTCGACATCGACCCGCTGCGCGACGCTGACCGCGAACGCGGCCACCGTGCGCACCAGCTTCGGCCAGGGCGTGTCGAGGAAGGCGTTCGACAGCCCGTAGATGCCGGGGGCGAGCGCACGCGGGCCGGTGTCCAGGCGGTTGCTGCAGTAGTACAGGCTGGCCTCGCGCGTGCCGGCGTCGCGGCGCAGCGGCAGCGCATCGCCGGCGAGCAGGTTGAAGCCGTTGTAGGCCTGCATTCGCGGCGCGGTCGCGCGCAACCAGACATCGAGCGGCCGCGCCGACTGCAGCGCCGCGACCACCAGCGCGCCGCGGCTCGGCGCCTGCGGGTTGCGCTCGCTCGGCGCGCGCACGTTGGTCACGAGGGCAAAGCGGCCGCTGCGATTGATGCCGATCCAGGCGCCGCCTGCCTCCTCGTCGCGGCCGGCGAGCAGCGACAGCGACTGGCCCCACCAGGCGGCGGGGCGAGTGGCGCGGGCGTAGAACTCGTCGCGATTGGAGGCGACGATCAGCGGGTAGTCGGGATGCACGCGCCAGGCGACCGCGGCGATACACATGGCGGCCGCTCCTACAGGTCGCGAAAACGCTCGGTGCGCCGCGCGGCGCGCAGCGCATCGGGCAGGGCGCCGGCGGCGGCATCGAGCCGCCGTGCAAACTGCGCCGGATCGGCGACGCCGCTGTAGACCTCCATCACCGTGGCGACGCCGTCGACGATGTCGACGCGGGCCTGCAGCCGGGCCTGCGCGACCGCGGGCGCGATCTGCGCCTGCAGCGCGCGCAGGCGCGGCAGCAGCAGCGGCAGATCGGCGCTGGCGAGCTTGTAGTACACGTACCAGTGCTCCACGGCGATGTGTCAGGCGGTGACGTCGATCAGATCGTAGGGCAGCGGCCGCAGTTGCAGGGCACGGCCGCCGGCGTGCAGCGCCCCGGACTCGAGGCAGTCGAGCGGGCACTCGAGCAGCAGGTCCATGCCGCCGCCGGGAGCGGCGGCGGCGAGCACGATGCGGCCGACCGCTTCGTCGCGGCCGTGCAGCGACACGTCGCCACCGGCGGCCAGATCGTCGGCGTCGGCGTGCGCGAGGCTCATGCGCCGGCGCAACTGGCCGCGGAACTGGCTGCGCGCCACCACCTCCTGACCCGGATAGCAGCCCTTCTTGAAGTTGACGCCGCCCAGGACCTCGAGGTTGATCATCTGCGGCACGAAGGCTTCCTGCGTGGCGGCGACCACGGTCGGCACCGCGGCGTCGACCTGCGACCACCACCAGACGCCGCTGGCCACCGGCGCCACCGATGCCAGTCGCTGGCGCAAATCGCCGGCTCGGTCGGCCGCGACGCGCAACACGAAACGCTCGCGCGCGCGCGTGCCGTCGGCCAGGCGCGTGATGCGCACGCCCTCGAAGAGCGCGGTCGCGCCGGGCTCTGGCGCGGCGCCGAAAGCCGCCGCCACTGCCTGCGCGCTGCCCGGGCCAACCAGCCCGAAGGTGGCCCAGCGCGCCGAGGCATCGGCCAGCGTCACCTTGGAGCGCAGGACGAACATCGCCAGCCGCTTCATGACCGGCGCCAGGATCTCGCGCGGAAGTTGCAGGTAGATCGTCGTGCCGTCGCGCCACTGATCGAACACCGCGAGCAGCCGGCCCTTGGGCGTGCAGTAGCCGGTCAGTTGAACACTGTGCGCGTCCAGGCCCTTGCTGTCGTTGGTGAGTTGACCGTGCAGGAAAGCTGCTGCGTCGTCGCCGCCAACGGCGATCACGCCGAGCTCGTCGAGCGCGGCCAGGGTCGGCTCTCTCAGGGCGCGCGCCAGATCGGCCTGCGGCGCATGCCAGGAGACGGTAGCGGCGGTGGTCGGCGTCATCGATTGGATCGGGGCATTCGCAGTTAGAGCGGGCCGGCAAGCATGAGGCACGGGTGTACCGGCACGGCGCGCATCAGATCACAAAACGGGCGCCGCGTGCGCGGCCGCCAACGCCGGTAAGCGCCGCTATCATGCGCGCGTTGCTGCCTGCGCCGGCCTTCGCTGCCGCGCCTCCCGGACCCCGAGCGTGCCTGTTTCGCGCCTGCCTTGGCGGTCGCTCACCGCCGTCATCCTGCTGTTCGTTGCGATCGCCGCCGCCGTCGCCTGGCGCTGGGTCGAGCAGCCGCTGCCGATGGCGGCCGATCGGGTCGAAGTCAGGGTGGCACCCGGCTCGTCGGCGCGTGCGATCGCGCGCCAACTACGTGACGCCGGCATCCAGGTCAACGAGCATCTGTTCGTGATCGCCGCACGCGCCACCGACGCCACACGCGGGCTGCGCGCCGGCCGCTACGAAGTCGAGCGCGGCACCACACTGCGCCGGCTCCTGGACAAGCTGCGGCGCGGCGATGTTCTGCGCGAGCGGCTGACGATCGTCGAGGGCTGGACTTTCCGCGAGCTGCGCGCGGCGCTGGCCGCGCACGCCGACCTGCGGCCGGACAGCGCCAAGCTGAGCGACGCCGAACTGCTGCGGGCGATCGGCGCTGCCGAGTCGCACCCGGAAGGCCTGTTCGCGCCGGATACATATCTGTTCGACCCCGGATCGAGCGATCTCGACCTGCTGCGCGCCGCCCATCGCGCCCAGGCGGCGGCGCTGGAGCAGGCGTGGCAGGGGCGGGCGGCCGGGCTGCCGCTGGCCTCGCCCTACGAGCTGCTGATCCTGGCCTCGATCGTCGAGAAGGAGACCGGACGGGAGGAGGAACGCGCGCTGGTGGCCGGCGTGTTCGCCAACCGGCTGCGCATCGGCATGCGGCTGCAGACCGATCCGACCGTGATCTACGGGCTGGGCAGTGCCTTCGACGGCAACCTGCGCAAGCGCGACCTGCTGGCCGACGGCCCCTACAACACCTACACGCGCGCCGGCTTGCCGCCGACGCCGATCGCGCTGCCGGGCCGCGCCGCGCTCGAGGCCGCCGCCCGGCCGCAGGCGACGCGCGCGCTGTACTTTGTGGCGCGCGGCGACGGCAGTTCGGCGTTCTCCGAAACACTGGCGCAGCACAACCGCGCCGTAGTCAAGTATCAATTGACACCGAGGCAGCGCTGACATGACTGACGGTCAGTTCATCACCTTCGAGGGCATCGACGGCGCCGGCAAGAGCACGCAGATCGAGTTCCTGGTCGAGCGGCTGCGAGCGCAGGGTCACGACGTGCTGGTGACGCGCGAACCGGGTGGCACGCCTCTGGGCGAGAAGCTGCGCGAACTGCTGCTCACCGAAGCGATGGATGCGCGCACCGAGACGCTGCTGATGTTCGCCGCGCGCGCCGAGCACCTGGCGAAGGTGATCATGCCGGCACTGGAGGCCGGCCGCTGGGTGGTCTGCGATCGCTTCACCGACGCCACCTACGCCTACCAGGGAGGCGGCAGGCAGGTGCCGATGGCCGACATCGAAGCGCTCGAGCGCTGGGTCCATCCCGATCTGCTGCCCGACCGCACGCTGCTGTTCGACCTGCCGCCGGAAGTCGCGGCCCTGCGCCTGGCAGTGGCGCGCCGCGCCGACCGCTTCGAGGCCGAGGAAGCCGCCTTCTTCGCCCGCGTACGCGCCGTCTACCTCGATCGTGTCCGTCGCGATTCGCGCCGCTTCCTGGTGCTCGACGGCACGCAGTCGCCGGCGCTGATCAGCGCCCACATCGGCAGGTCGTTTCCGTGACCTCTGCGCCGTCGATCCTGCTCGGCGCGCTGCCGCCGCGACCCTCGCAGCCGGCGTCTGCCTCAAGGTAGCGACGTGAACGAAGGCTACCTGCCGCAGCTTCCGTGGCACGCAGAAGCCTGGCAGGCGCTGCAACCGCTGCTGGCGCGCGGCGTGCATGCACTGTTGCTCACCGGCGCCGCCGGCATCGGCAAGAAGTCGCTCGCGGTCGATCTGGCGCGCGCGACGCTGTGCGAGGCGCGCATTGGCGAGGGCCGCGCCTGTGGCGCCTGCGCCGGCTGCCTGTTGGCCGCCGCCGGCAGCCATCCGGATCTGCGCATCGTCGTGCCGGACACGCTGGCGGCCTGGCGCGCGCAGGCGGCCGAGGACGACGACGAGTCCGAAGACTCTGGCGAAGCCGACTCTGTGGCGCCGGACGACGACGCCGAAGGCGGCAGCCGGACCAGCCGGGCGAAGCGCGTTTCGCGCGAAGTCCGCATCGAGCAGGTCCGTTCGCTCGCGCCTTTCCTTTCTACCTCGACCCACCGCGGCGGCCACCGGGTGGTCGTTCTCGCGCCGGCCGAGGCGCTGAACGCGGCCGCCGCCAACGCGCTGCTGAAGATGCTCGAGGAGCCGCCTGCCGGCAGCCTGTTCGTGCTCGTTGCCGATGCGGTCGACGAGGTCTTGCCGACGATCCGCTCGCGCTGCGTGCTGGTGCGCGTGCCGGCACCGGCGCCGGCGCAGGCGCTCGCCTGGCTGCGAACGCAGGCGATCGACGATGCCGAGTCGGCGCTGGACGATGCCGGCGGTGCGCCCCTGCTGGCGCTTGCCTTGGCCTCGGGCAGCGGTCTTGACCCGGAAACGCGAGCCGTTCTCGGCGAGTTGCTGGCGCGTGGCGGGCAACTCGCCGCAGCGGAGGTCGCGGCCAGAGTGCCGAAGACGGTGCCGGTGGCTGCCGCCTTGGCGCTATTGCAGCGCTGGGGCTGGGACTTGCTGGCCTTTTCGACGCTTCGCTCGACGATGGCCGTTCGTTATCATCGCCGCCAGTCGGCCCTGGTTGGCCGACTGTCGGTCCAGTGCGACCGTAGAGCGCTTCTGACCTGGCTCGACCGACTGAGTGCCAGCCGCGCCGTCCAGGACCATCCGCTCAACGCCCGACTCGTGATCGAGGCCGCCTTGATCGACTACATCGGCTGCTTTCAGGGTGCCGGCTTGGCGGCGCCGCAGAAGCGGTCTTCTCCTTGAGCCGAGGTGGCAGCAATGAATGAAGGGCCGATCACCCGCCTGGTTGCCGCGTCGGCAGCAGCAGCGGCCGGCGCCAACGCCGCGGCGGCGGGCGGTGCGCGGCCGTCGGTGCTGTCGCTGGCGATCAAGGAGAAGGCGGCCCTGTACGCGGCCTACATGCCCTATCTGAAGAATGGGGGCATTTTCGTGCCCACGAGCAAGCCGTACCAGCTCGGCGACGAGGTCTATCTGATCCTCACGCTGATGGACGATCCGACCAAGCTGCCGCTGGCGGCCAAAGTGGTCTGGATCAGTCCGGCCGGTGGCGGCTCGCGGCAGCCGGGCATCGGCGTGCACTTCCCGGCCGATGAGACCGGCATCAACGCACGCAAGCGAATCGAGAATCTTCTGGGTAGCGCGCTGAAGTCGCCGCGGCCCACCCACACGATTTAGCCCTGTTGACTCCGAGGCCGGCCCAGCGCCGGCAGTCCGGCGCCGGCGGCGACCGGCCGACGAGCGGGCGCCGCACTGTCGCCATGCTGATCGATTCGCACTGTCACCTGAGCTTCCCTGAACTGGCTGGCCAGATCGACGGCGTGCTGGCGCGCATGGCGGCGGCCAACGTCGTTGGCGCCCTGAACGTCTGTGTAACCCTGGAGGAGTTCCCGCGCGTTCGCGCGCTGGCCGAGCGGCATGCACAGATCTGGTGCTCGGTCGGCGTGCACCCGGACTACGTTGCGCAAGCGCCGGACGGCGGCCAGCCGATCGAGGAGCCCACAGTCGAACGGCTGGTCGAGCTCGCCGATCACCCGCGGGTAGTCGCCATCGGCGAGACCGGTCTCGATTACTACCGGCTCAAGGAGCCGCTGGACTGGCAACGTGACCGGTTTCGCACCCATATTCGCGCGGCGCGCATCGCCCGCAAGCCGCTGATCATCCATTGCCGCGCCGCGGCCGACGACACGCTGCGCCTGTTGCGGGAGGAGGGCGCCGCCGAGGTCGGCGGTGTCATGCACTGTTTCACCGAGTCCTGGGAAGTCGCCCGTGCCGCGCTCGACCTCAATTTCCATGTGTCGTTTTCCGGCATCGTTTCGTTCAAGAGCGCCACGGCATTGCAGGAGGTCGCCAAGCGGGTGCCGCTGGAGCGCCTTCTGATCGAAACCGATGCCCCGTATCTGGCGCCAGTCCCGCACCGGGGAAAGATCAACGAGCCGGCGTTTGTCGCTTACGTGGCATCGAGGATCGAGGCGCTGCGGGGTCTCGAACCAGGCACTGTTGCGGCTGCATCTTCAGATAATTTCATAAACGTATTCAATGCGTTACCTAGTAAACATAACATTTAACATTAAAAGTAATTTCTCGAAGATTGAAGGCCGCAACACGTTCGCTTTCGCCAGCCCGCAGCACCTTGCCGCAGACCAACGCCGGTTGACGTGCGACAACACTGTGGACTTGCGCGATTGAAGGCGAGGGCAAGGCAATTTACGTTCTGCGGTCGGACACCAAGGAGGTCAATCGATGATCACAGTGCGCAATCGGTACCTGGGCCTTTCGGCGATACTGTCTGCTGCCTTACTCGCGGGGGGCTGCGCTACGACCGGCGACGTTGAACGGGTTCAGGCGCAGACCGACGCGGCGGCGAAGCAAGCGCAGGAGGCGAGAGCGGCGGCGGCTCAGGCAAGCACTGTCGCCACCGCCGCGGCTGCCGATGCGCGCGCAGCGCGCGACGCAGCCACGGCCGCGCAGCGTTCGGCCGACGAAGCCCGCAAGGCTGCCAGCGAAGCGGCAAGGGTGGCAGGCGAGGCAAAACGGGCGGCCGACGAAGCCCGCGCAGCGACGCAGGCGCTCAGCGAGAGGCTCGACCGCGTCTTCAAGCAGGCGCTGAAGAAGTAGTCAGCGCACTGAGACCGCGATCGGCACGCCGCGGCGCTCCTGCGCCGCGCGTGCGACCGCGTCCCAGTCGATCGCTGCCGAGCGGTCATTCGTTGCCGCGATCACGGCGCGCACCGCTGCGGTGAGATCGGCGTCGGAGCGGCTTGCCTCCAGCGGCGCGTGCACTTCGAGGTAGAGCACGCCGTCGTCCCAGCCGGACTTGACCGGCTGGTCGACGATGCGTACCGGGGTGCCGACCGGCACGTCGCGGAACAGCCTGGCGACGTGCTCGGGATACAGCCGTATGCAGCCGTGAGTCACCTGCATCCCGATCCCGTACGGCCGGTTGGTGCCGTGGATCAGGTAACCGGGCAGCGCCAAGCGCAGCGCGTATCGTCCAAGCGGATTGTCCGGGCCCGGCGGCACGACCGCCGGCAACTGCCTGCCGCGACGCGCATGCTCGGCGCGGATCGAGGCGGGCGGACGCCAGGACGGATTCCTCTCTTTTGACACCACGCGGGTCAGCCCCAGCGGCGTGCTCCAGTCCACGTCGCCGATGCTGACCGGATAGGTCGACACCTGAGCCGGCTTGCCGGGCCGCGACGCGCGGAAGTGGTAGAGGCGGAACTCCGGCAGGTTGAGCACGAGACCGGTGCGCTCCGCGTCCGGCAGGATGTGCCGGGTCGGCAGTTCGACGCGCGTGCCCTCGCCGGGCAACCACACGTCGACGCCCGGGTTGGCGGCGACAATCTCCTCGAAGCCGACCTCATGGGCTCGGGCGATGCTCGGCAAGGTGTCTTCGTGCCGAGCCATGACAGTGCTCATGGTGCCGATGAGAGCGCTGTCTTGGTTCGGTAACGCAAAAGTTCGCGCGTCGACGGCGAGCGGCGCGGTCCAGAGCGAGCCGCACACCAGCCACACTGCACATCGGCCGCGCAGAAACATTCGTCAGTCACGAACTGCCAGACAAAGTCCGCACCAAGCATACGCGGACAGTGGGCGCGACGACCTGATCCGAGCCCGGTCGGACTTGGCGCCGGCACGGCCGCGGCGGCGTTAACCTTGGCGTCGAGCCGACACCGGCGTCCGCCCCTGGGAGACCAGCATGCTCGTGCGCAAGATCCATCACGTCGCTTACCGCTGCATCGACGCGCGCCAGACTGTGCAGTGGTACGAACAGCACCTCGGTATGAAGTTCGTGCTGGCGATCGCCGAGGACCGGGTGCCGTCGACGCAGGAACCGGACCCGTACATGCACGTGTTCCTCGATGCCGGCGGCGGCAACGTGCTGGCGTTCTTCGAGTTGCCGAACAGCTCGCCGATGGGGCGCGACCCGAACACGCCGGCCTGGGTCCAGCATCTGGCGCTGGAGGTCGACTCGGTCGAGACGCTGCTGGCGACCAAAGCGCGGCTGCAGGCGGCCGGAATTGACGTCGTCGGGCCGACCGATCACACGATCTTCAAGTCGATCTACTTCTTCGATCCCAACGGCCACCGGCTGGAACTGGCGGTCAACACCGGTACGGCGCAGATGTTCGAGCGTCTCGACGAGGTCAAGTGGCAGATGCTCGACGAGTGGAGCCAGACCCGGCGCGCACCCCGGCACGCCGCCTGGATGCACGAACGGGCGACAACGCCGACCTGAGCGGCGCAACCCGCCGCAGATGAACGCCAGCAGCCTGAACTGCATCTAAGATGGATTATGTAAACCAAACTTCGTCCTTGACACAGGCGACCGCCAACGGCTCGCCCAACGGGCCCTTCCCGCACCTGCTGGCGCCCCTCGACCTCGGATTCGTGACCCTGCCGAACCGTGTGCTGATGGGCAGCATGCACACCGGGCTCGAGGACAGCCGCCGGCACTTTCCGGCGCTCGCCGCCTACTTTGCCGAACGGGCGCGCGGCGGCGTGGGGCTCATCGTCACCGGCGGCTTTGCGCCCAACATCGAGGGCTGGGCCAAGCCCTTCGCCGGCACCCTGTCGACCTCGGCCGGCGCGCGCCGCCACCGCCAACTGACCGCACCGGTGCATGCCGAAGGCGGCCGCATCGCGCTGCAGATCCTGCACACCGGCCGCTATGGCTATCACCCGCTGTGCGTGGCGCCGTCGCGCCTGAAGAGCCCGATTTCGCCGTTCGCACCGCGCGAACTGAGCGCGCGCGGCATCGAGCGCCAGATCGGCGCCTTCGTGCGCTGCGCGCTGCTGGCGCGCGAGGCCGGCTACGACGGCGTCGAGGTGATGGGCAGCGAGGGCTACTTCATCAACCAGTTCCTGGTCGCGCACACCAATCATCGCCGCGACGACTGGGGCGGCGCCTACGAGAACCGCATGCGCCTCGCGGTCGAAGTCGTCTCGCGCGTGCGCGCGGCGGTCGGCCGCGACTTCATCGTCATCTACCGGCTGTCGATGCTCGACCTGATCCCCGACGGCAGCAGCTGGCCCGAGGTGGTCGCGCTCGCCAAGGCGGTCGTGGGCGCCGGCGCGACGATCCTGAACACCGGCATCGGCTGGCACGAGGCGCGCGTGCCCACGATCGCCACCAGCGTGCCGCGCGGTGCTTTCGCCTGGGTCACGCGCAAGATGCGCGCCGAGCTGCGCGCCGCCGGCATCGACGTGCCTCTGGTCACCAGCAACCGGATCAACACGCCCGAGGTGGCCGAACGGATCCTCGCCGACGGCTGCGCCGACCTCGTGAGCCTGGCACGTCCCCTGCTCGCCGATCCAGAGTTCGTCGCCAAGGCCCGCACCGGCCGGGCGCAGGACATCAACACCTGCATCGCCTGCAACCAAGCCTGCCTCGACCACGCGTTCAACAACGAACTGGCGACCTGCCTGGTCAATCCGCGCGCCTGCCGCGAGACCGAGTTCGTCATCGGCCCGGCGGTCGCGCGCAAGCGCTTCGCGGTGGTCGGTGCCGGTCCGGCCGGACTGGCCGCCGCATGCACGCTCGCCGAGCGCGGCCACGAGGTCGACCTCTACGAGGCCTCATCGCGAATCGGCGGCCAGTTCAACCTGGCCAAGCGGATTCCGGGCAAGGAAGAGTTCAACGAGACGCTGCGCTACTTCGCGCGCCGCCTGCTGGCCACTGGGGTGCGCCTGCACCTGGATGCGCGCGTCAACGCCGCGCAACTGGCCGCCAGCGGCTGCGATGCGGTGATCCTGGCCACCGGTGTCAGCCCGCGCGACCCGAAGATCCCGGGCGGCGACGGCGCCAACGTGCTGAGCTACGTCGACGTGCTGCTGCATGGCAAGCCGGTCGGTGAACGGGTCGCGATCGTCGGCGCCGGCGGCATCGGCTTCGACGTCGCCGAGTTCCTGGTCACCGCGCCGGGCCACTCGCCGACGCTCGATCTGACGGCCTGGCTTGCCGAATGGGGTGTCACCGATCCTGAGCAAGCGCGCGGCGGCGTGGTCCGCGCCCGCCCCGCCCCGCCGGTGCGTCGTGTGACGCTGCTGCAGCGAAAGCCCGGCCGGCCGGGCAAGAGCCTGGGCAAGACCACCGGCTGGATCCACCGCGCGGCGCTGAAGATGAAGGACGTCGAGATGATCGGCGGCGTCAACTACGAGCGGATCACGCCGCAGGGGCTGTTCGTCAGCTTCGGCGAGCAGCGCCGCGACGGGCAACTGATCGAGTGCGACACGATCGTGCTTTGCGCCGGCCAGGAGCCGCAGCGCGAACTGCAGGCACCGCTGGCCGCCGCCGGCATGACCGTGCATCTAATCGGCGGTGCCGATCGCGCCGCCGAACTCGACGCCAAGCGCGCGATCGATCAGGGCACGCGGCTCGCGGCCCGGCTGTAGCCGGCGTCTCGCTGCACCGCGAGCGATCGGCGCGCCGCGACCGCGGAACGGCGTCGCCGGTCAGACCGCGAGGGTCAACGCCGGCGGCGCGCAGCTCAGCGAAACGCGCAACTGCCCGGTCCGTCCGGGTGGCCGCAGGTGCCGCAGGGTCCGGCCATCGGCGCGTCGGCCGAAGCGCCGGCGGTGGCGAATACCGACAGTTGCTTTTCCAAATGGCTCGACCCGCACTGCGGGCAGCTCGGTGCGTCGGCCGAGCGCACCAGCGCCTCGAAGCCGTGTCCGCAGTCGTCACAGACGTATTCGAAAATCGGCATCGCGTACTCCTTCGATACGGCGCGATTATCGGTCAGGCGCGGCGCCTGCCCGCGGCCTGCGGGCGGCGGGGCGCGACTTGGCGGCAGTGCGCCTGCCGCGCTTGGCTGCGGCCGGGGCGCTCACCTCGGCGGCCGGCGCCGCGGCCTTGCCGGCGGCGGCGGCCACCGCCGCGCTCGCCGCCGCGGCGGCGAAGGACTCATCTTCCATCGTCTCGCGCGCGCCGGCGCGGCTGTCGGCCCACAGATCGGCCAGTTCCTCGCGGGTCTCGGCGGCAGCGCCCACCAGCCGCTCGAACCCGCCCGCCGCCGAACCGAACAGGCGGCGCAGCAGCGTCGGGTCCCTGGCCACCAGATAGCCGGCGGCGAAGCCCAGTGCCGCGGCCGCCGCGATGCCGATCACCAGCGCACCCGGCTTGAAGAGGTCTTGCGCATTCATGCTCATGCTCCTTGGTTCGCGAATCCTGCTGAAACCTTCACTCGCCGATCGCGGTCGCGCGCCGTGGGCTGAACGCGTCGGACGGTTCTTCCGGCGCCGGCGGCGGCGCACCTCGCAGCCGCGCCAGCGCGCTCGACTGCTGCAGCAGGGCCAGGCCGATGCCGTGCTTGATCATCGCGGTGGCAATCGGCGGCAGCCAGTTCATCGCCGCCGCCACCATCAGCGCCGCGTTCAGCGACACCGAGCCGCCGGTCTGTACGCGCATCCGCGTGCGGATCCGCTGCGCCGTGGCGCGCGCGGCCGCGAGCGAGGCCAGCGGATCGCCGAGCAGCACGCCGTGCGCGCCCGACTCGGCATCGACCGGACACAGGCTCAGTCCGCCCGGCGGCAGCAGATCGCGCAGGCCGGTGTGCACGAGCGCAACGCGTTCGCCGCGCTGCGCCGCGCGCGCCAGCCAGCGCTCCTGCGCGGCGCGGTCGCGGCTCACCACTTCGTCGGCGCCGAGTTGCGTCAGCGCCAGTGCCGGCTGTGCGGTCGGGTCTTCGGTGAAGATCGCGATCCGGCGCACGCCGAGCGCGCGCAGCCGGGCGAAGTGCGCGGTGACGCCGGCGCGCAACTCGCAGCCGAGGTGGACCGTGGCGAGCAGCTCGCCGGCTTCGACCACGCCGAGCCGCCGCACCAGGCTGCGCCGGTCGGGCTCGGGCAGGGTCAGGCCCCAGGTCTGCGCGATCTGGCGCGCGCCGGCCACGTGCAGCAGCCGCTCGCCGATGCGCAGCAGCGCGCCGTGCTCGCGCCAGCGCGCCACCAGGGGGTCGCCGAAGCCGGCGTCGATCAGCGCCGGATCGTCGTGGCCGGCCAGGCGCGCGAGCCAGTCGAGCACCTGGGTCGGATCGAGATCGTCGCGCAGCACCTTGACCTGGACGACGCGCCAGAAAGGCTCGGCGATCACGCCGACGTCCTCAAAGGCGAAGGTGTCTGCCGTCGCCAGCCGGTCGAGCGACTCCAGCCCGCCCAGGAGCAGGCCGCTGCGCGCAGTGGCGTAGACGGCCGCCTCACGCGCCACCGGCTGCGCCAGTGAAATGCCAAGCTGCGGATCGGCCTGCAGCATCGATGCCGTGCGCGCCGCATCGCCGGTCATCGCCAGCACCAGGCCGGCGGCGGTCAGCGGCACCGCGACCAACCGCTCCAGATCCGGCGTCAGCGTCCCCGGCGCATCGCGCGTGCGCAGCAGGTGGCGCAGGTGCTCGCGCAGTTGCGCCACGCGCGAGTTCGCCGCCGCCCGTTCGGCACGCACCTCGAGCTCGCCGGAGACGACCAGCGTGCCGGCGGTCAGCCGCGCGCCGCGACCACGCGCGAGCGGCTCGCCGGCCTCGCTCGGCAGCGCGATGACTTCGCCCTGGCCGTCGACCACGATCGCGTCGGCGACCACGAACTGCCCGGCCTCAATCCGCATCCGGTCGCCGGCCTCGACCTCTTCGGGCGCCAAGGACAGTGACTGGCCAGCGCGCAGCACCTCTAGCCGCTCGCCGAGCGCGGGAGCGAGCCCGGCCAGCATCGTGTCGGTGGCGCGCAAGGCGGCGTTGCGGCCGCGCTCGGCGATGCTTCCCATCAGCAGCGACAGCGTTGCGGTCAGCGGGTGGCCGGTGAGCGCGGTCGAGATCAGCGCCACCGAGTCGAGTGCGGCCGCGGTCACGTCCTCGCCGCGCTGCCACGAGCGCCAGGCGCGACCGGCGACCAGCACCAGTGCCGCCGCCTGCCGCGCCGCCGGCGGCAGCAGCGGCGTGAGTGCGGCCGCCAGCAGCGGCAACTCGACCGGAAGCACCTCGCCGCGCCGCGGCGGCAGCGCCAGCCCGGGCGCGCGCGGCGGCAACGCCGCGGCCACCTTGAGCACGTTCGCGCGCGTCCTCGCGCGGCCGTCGTAGCCGATGACGAGCGAGCGCGCCGCGCGCGAGGCACGCACCGTCGTGACACCGGCAAGCGACTCGACCACCGCGCGCGCCGCCAGTGCCTGTTCGCCGCGCGCAAAACGCAGCCGCAAGCGCGTGTCCGTCTCGTGCACCAGTTCGGGCCGCTGCAGATCGGCACTCATCGCGCCGCCTTGGCCTGTCGTGCGTCGCCGGCCGGTGGCGACTCCTGCCCTGCCCCGTCGCGGCGCAGACGCTTGAGAAGCTCGCGCCCGAGCATCGGCGCGGCAGCAGCGGCGGCGACCACGGCGGCGTCGAGCGGGCCGATCGGCGTCGTGCGCAGCAAGGCGCGCAACGGCGGCAACAGCACCGTGCCCGCCTGCAGCCCGAGCGAGGCGAGCACGGTGCGCGACAACCACGGGTTGCGGCGCAGCGGGCTGCGGCCGAACAGCGAGAGCGGCTTTTCCGAACGCGCACTGAGCGCGTACAGCAACTGGGCGTTGGTCAAGGTCATGAACGCGAGCGTGTTGGCGCGCGGGGTCGCGCCGTAGCGACCGACACCGTACACGAAGGCCGCGAGTGTGGCGGCGGCAATCATGGCGCTGTCGATGCCGACCGACCGCCAGTCGGCGGCGCCGAGCAGATCCTTGCTGCGTGCAAACGGCGGCCGCTGCAGGATGTCCGGCTCCGGCGGCTCCAGCCCGAGCGCGATCGCCGGCGACACGTCGGTGATCAAATTGGTCCACAGCAACGCCCGCGGGTCGAGCGGATCGGGCAGCCCGACCGCCATCGCTGCCCCCATCAACGCCAACTCGCTGACATTGGTCGCCACCAGATAGCGCACCGCCTTCTTCACGTTCAGGTAGGAGGTGCGGCCCTCGCCGATCGCGGTCAGCAGGCCATCCGGGTGATCGTCCTGAAGCACGAGCGCGCTCATCGCCTGGGCGAAGTCGGTGCCGCTCGCGCCCATCGCCACGCCGACGTCGGCGGTCTTCAGCGCCGGTCCGTCGTTGATGCCGTCGCCGGTCATCGCCACCACGTGGCCCTTGGCTTGCAGCGCGCGGATGACTTCGAGCTTCATCGCCGGGCTGCTGCGGGCGAAACCGGAGGCGCGCTCGACCGCCTCGCCCAGGCGGTCGGCGTCCTCGGGCAACGTGCCGGCGTCGGCGATCGGCCGCTCGCGGTCCAGGCCGATCTCGTGCGCGACCGCAGTGGCGGTGCCGATCTGGTCGCCGGTGATCATCAGCGTGCGAATGCCGGCGGCGCGGAAGCGCTCGATCGACTCGGCCACCCCCGGGCGCACTGGGTCAGACAGGCCGGCCAGCCCGAGCCAGGTCAATCCCTCGGTCGTGCCGAGCGTGCGGCCGCGCTGGCGCGCCACCGCCAAGGCGAGCACGCGCTGGCCGCGCGCCGCCATTGCCTCGTTGGCCGCCAGGAGCCGCCGGCGCTGCGCCGCCGACAGCGGCGCCACGCGCAGGCCGTCGAACCAGTTCACGCAGCG
This sequence comes from Burkholderiales bacterium, assembly GCA_037441125.1. GTDB lineage: Bacteria > Pseudomonadota > Gammaproteobacteria > Burkholderiales > Burkholderiaceae_F > JALHMQ01. The sequence continues at coordinate 1,451 of JBBIST010000055.1, read as the reverse complement.
CTCGAGCACCTCGGCCGGCCGGCCCTTGACCGCGACCAGCGCCGCGCGACCGTCGGCGTGCAGGGTCACCATGTACGGGTGATGTTCGGAGCGCTGCTTGACCGCCAGGCGCGGGTGGCGCGCGCGCAGCGCCTGCGCGTTGGCTCCGTGCAGTTCGGCAAACTCGAGCAACGCGGTCTCGGTCGATGAGCCCATCCAGCGCGCGGGTGCGCCGCCGCTGTCGGCCGGCGTCAGGTCGTTGCACAGCGTGCATACCAGCAGCCAGTCGGCGGGCAGATCGAGCCGATCGCGCGAACGACCGTTCGATCGCACCTGGCGCCGGCCGACCAGCACCTCGGCCACGGTCATGCGGTTCAGCGTCAGCGTGCCGGTCTTGTCGAAACCGACGACGTCGACCGCACCCAGGTTCTCGATCGCCTCGAGCCGGCGCGCGTAGACGTTGCGCTTCTGCAGCGTGCGGATGCCGGAGGCCAGCAGGCTCGTGGCCACCGTCGGCAGACCCTCGGGAATCGCCGCCACGCCGAGCGACACCGCGGTGCGCACCAGCGGCAGCAGCGGGCGGCCGCGCGCCAGCCCGAGCATGAACAGCCCACCGCACAGCACCGTGGCACCGATCGCCAGCCGCGAGCCGAGCGCGTCGAGTTCGGCCTGCATGCGCGTGCGCGGCGCCTCGGCGTCCTGCGCCAACGCGCGGATGCCGCCCAGCACGGTGCGGCTGCCCGTGGCCACGACCACGGCGCGGCCGGTGCCGCCCGAGATCACGGTGCCCATGTGCAGCATGTTGCTGCGTTCGCCGATCGGTGCTGCCGCGGCCACCTTCTCGCCCGGCTCCTTGCGCACCGGCAGGCTTTCGCCGGTGAGCGGCGCCTCGTTGGCCGACAGCCGGTGCGACTCGATCACGCGCGCGTCGGCGGCCACCGCCTCGCCCGGCTTGAGCACCAGCACGTCGCCGGCCACCACCTCGCGCGCGGCGATCGTCACTTCGACGCCGTCGCGCACGACGATGGCCGAGCGCGGTGCCAGCTTGCGCAGCGCGCTCACGGTCTGCTCGGCGCGCCGCTCGGTCACGTAGCCGATGCCGCCGTTGGCCGCCAGCACGGCGGCGATGGCCGCGGCGTCGCCGAAGTCGCGCGCCGCCAGCGCCACCGCGCCCGAGCCGGCAAGCAGCGCCACCGGCAGCGACTTGAACTGGTCGGCGAGGATCTCCAGGTCGGTGCGCGAAGCGATGTCGCAGATCTCGTTGGCGCCGTCGCGCCGCAATCTTGCGCCGCCCTCCTGCGTGCTCAGCCCAGCAGGTGAAGTCGCCAGGCGCGCGAACAGCGATCGCAGCGCAATGCAGTGATGATCGCTGGCTGGCTGCGGCGGCGGCGTGTCCGGCGTCGGCCGCGCCGGCTGCGCCGCAGGCGCCGGTCGTCGCGGTCGGACTCCACGTGCACGCGCGACATGAGGCC
>JBBIST010000054.1:0-21966 GCA_037441125.1 Burkholderiales bacterium | reverse complement strand
GGCCGCTGCTGCCGCGCACGCTGCGCGGCCAGGTGCCGGTGGCGCGCGCCGCCGGCACCTGGCCGGCGCGCGCCCATTCGCGCCGCGTGCTGCTGCTCGCCGGCTGCGTACAGCCGGCGATGCAGCCGAACATCAACGCCGCCACCGCACGCGTGCTCGACGCGCTCGGCATCGGGACCGTGGTCGCGCCGCAGGCCGGCTGCTGCGGCGCGATCCGCTACCACCTCGACGACCACGAAGGCGGACTGGCCGACGCGCGCCGCAACATCGACGCCTGGCTGCCGCACCTGGAGGCCGGCGCCGAAGCGATCGTAGTCAACGCCAGCGGCTGCGGCGCGATGGTCAAGGACTACGGCTATCTGCTGCGCAACGACTCCGCCTATGCGGCCAAAGCGGCGCGGGTCAGCGCCGCCGCGCGCGATCCGGTGGAACTGCTGGCGCCGATGGCCGGCGAGCTGCGCGCGCTCGCCGGCGCCGGCGCGGCGCAGCCGGTCGTGTTCCACCCGCCGTGCACATTGCAGCACGCACAGAGGATCCGCGGCGCGGTCGAATCGCTGCTCGGCGCGGCCGGCGCCGAGGTGATGCCGATCGCCGAGGCGCATTTTTGCTGCGGCTCGGCCGGCACCTACTCGGTGCTGCAGCCGGCGCTGGCGACGCAATTGCGCGATCGCCGGCTCGCGCATCTGCGCGCGCCGCGACCGGCGGCGATCCTGTCGGCCAACATCGGCTGCATCGCCCATCTGCAATCGGGCACCGATACGCCGGTGCTGCACTGGATCGAGTGGGTCGACGCGCGCTTGGCCGCGGCGGCGCGCTGATCCGGGACCGACCCTACCCGTCAGTGGGTGCTGTCCGTCCGGCGGCGCCGGCGCTAGGCTAGGGTCGGTCGCGCGGCCTGCGCCGAGCGTCACGTCGAGCCGCACCAGGCTGGTCCAACCGAGGAGGCCGCATGAAGCCGGTGATCGAACTACTCAAGCGCCCGCAGACGACCCTGTGGCACGTGCATCCGGAAGACTCGGTCTACGAAGCGCTCGAAGTGCTGGCCGAGCACGACGTCGGCGCGCTGCTGGTGATGGACGGCGGCAAGCTGGTCGGCGTGTTCTCCGAACGCGACTACACGCGCAAGATCGCGCTCGAAGGCCGCAGTTCGCGCGACACCAAGGTGGCCGAGATCATGTCGACCGCGATCGTCGCGGTGTCGCCGCGCACGCGCACGCGCGACTGCATGGCGCTGATGAAGCAGCACCACATCCGCCACCTGCCGGTGGTCGACGGGCGCGAGGTGCTCGGCATGATCTCGATGCGCGACATCATGCAAGACATCATCGCCGACCACGAGCTGACCATCGCCCAGCTCGAAAACTACATCCACTCGTAGCGGCGCCGCGCGCCGCCTCAGCGCAGCGGCGCGACCTCGCCCGACCCGGCCACCTTCTTGCTCAGCGCCGGCGCGCCGCGGTAGCGCAGATCGCCGCTGCCGGCCAGATCGACTTGCAGCGACTCGGTCGCGTGCACGCGCGCATCGCCGCTGCCGCGCAGGCGCACCGCGACCTGCTTGGCTTCCAGCCGGTCGGCGCGCAGGTCGCCCGAGCCTTCGATCACCGCGCCGAGCCGCGTCGCGCGCCCGGCGACGCTGACATCGCCGCTGCCGGCGATCGATACCGCCAGCGCCTCGGCTTCGAGCCGGTCAATGGCGACATCGCCGCTGCCGCGGACCGTGACATCGACGATCGGCGCTTCGATCCGGTCGACGCGCACATCGCCGCTGCCGCTCACGCGCACGCTCGAGAGCTGGCGGAACCCGACCTCGACCGCGAGCCGGCTGCGGGTGCGAAACGACGCCCCCGGCCGCAGGCCGATGGTCAAACGGTCGCCGGCGACGCGGGTCTCGATCAACGGCGCGATGTTGTCGTCGGCGCGCACCAGCGCGCTCTCGGTGGCCGAGCGCTTCAGGTGCACGTCGATCGGGCCGGCCACCACCAGCGCCGAAAACGGCGCCAGCGCCCGCACGTCTTCGATCACGCGGCCCGAGCCCTCGACCCGGCTCGCGCCGGCGATCGCGCCGCTCTGCGCCGCGACCGGCGCCGACAGTGCGGCGGCAGCGAAGACGAACAGTGCGGCGATCGCTTTCATGGCGGAGACGGTGCGCGCACAGTATGGCGCGGTCGCACCGGCGCGCCGGCCGCTGCGACGGCCGGCGCGCAAGGCGGCACAGAGCGAAGCGGGCGCCGACGGACGGCGACGATGCCGGCGGCAGCGGCCGCGTGCCGGCCGGCGCGCTCAGTGCACGTGCTGGCTCAGCTCGCCGCTGCGGTACCTGACCGCCATCGCCGCGAGCGGCACCGGCTGGATCCGCCCGGCTTGCCCTTCGCAGCCGAACTGCAGGTAGCGCTGCTTGCAGATGCTCTTGGCGGCGGCGCGCGCCGGCTTGAGGAAGTCGCGCGGGTCGAAGTGGCTCGGGTTCTCGGCCAGGAACTTGCGCGTCGCCGCGGTCATCGCCAGGCGGATGTCGGTGTCGATGTTGATCTTGCGCACGCCGTGCTTGATCGCCTCCTGGATCTCCTCGACCGGAACGCCGTAGGTCTCCTTCATCTGGCCGCCGTACTTGCGGATCTCGTCGAGCAGATCCTGCGGCACGCTCGAGGAGCCGTGCATCACCAGGTGCGTGTTCGGGATGCGGCGGTGGATCTCCTTGATCCGGCCGATGGCGAGGATGTCGCCTGTGGGCTTGCGCGTGAACTTGTAGGCGCCGTGGCTGGTGCCGATGGCGATCGCCAGCGCATCGAGTTGCGTGCGTTTGACGAAGTCGGCCGCCTGGTCCGGGTCGGTGAGCAGCATCTCCTTGGTCATCTTGCCCTCGGCGCCGTGGCCGTCCTCCTTGTCGCCCTGCATGGTCTCGAGCGAACCGAGGCAGCCGAGCTCCCCCTCGACGCTGACGCCGAGCGCGTGCGCGAGGTCGACCACCTGGCGCGTGGTCTGCCAGTTGTACTCGTAGTCGGCGATCGTCTTGCCGTCCTCGCGCAGCGAGCCGTCCATCATCACGCTGGAGAAGCCGAGCCGGATCGCGCCTTCGCACACCGCCGGGCTCTGGCCGTGGTCCTGATGCATGGCGATAGGAATCTGCGGGTAGCTCTCGACCGCGGCCTGGATCAGGTGCTTGAGGAAGGCTTCGCCCGCGTACTTACGCGCGCCGGCGCTCGCCTGCATGATCACCGGCGCGCCGACCTCGTGCGCCGCTTCCATGATCGCCTGCACCTGCTCGAGGTTGTTGACGTTGAAGGCCGGTACGCCGTAACCGTGCTCGGCGGCGTGATCGAGCAATTGGCGCATCGAAACCAGTGCCATGACGTTCTCCGTGGACGTGGGTGAGTCGCAGGATGCGGCGCAGGGCCGCAACCGCGCAAGACGGGGATCGAGCGCCGCACCGCCACGACGGCCAGGGGCGCGGCTCGGTGTCGAGAATAAAGGAAGCGCCGGCGCCGGTGCCATCGCGCGACGGTGACGCCGGTCGCAGTCGACATCGGAGGCTTCGCCACCGGGCGTGACCGCAGCGACCGGCCCCGGGCCTCAGCGTCCCGCGGCCGCGGCCGCCGACTGGGTCGCCCGCGCCAGCCGCTGGCGCGCCGCTTCGAGCACCGGGTCGTGGCCGGCGCGCAGGTCGGCCAGCGTCGGCAGCACGCGCAGCGCCGGCGCGATCGGCGCCCCCTGGATGCGCGCACCGCGCGCCGAGACAAAGCCGGTCTCGGCGATGCGCAGGCCGCCGCCGTCGGGCAAGACGTACTCGACCCGCACCGCCACGGCGCAGCCGCAGCTCGGCTCGCCGACCAGTAGCGCCTCGCGCTGCTCGGCCAGAGCGAGCGCCGCCAGTTCGGCCGAGCTCGCGGTGCGGCCGTCGATCAGCACCGCCAGCGGCTGCAGCAGCGGCCGCGCGCCCGGTCCGATCGCCATCTCGGTCAGGCTGCGCGCCTGCGGATCGGTGCGATCGCGCGCGCTGGCGTGCATCGCCACGCGCCGCTCGGGCAGGAACTGGCCGGCGAACCAGCGAAACATCTGCAATTGGCCGCCGCCGTTGCCGCGCAGATCGACGATCAAGGCGCGCGCCGCGGCGGCGGCGTCCAGCGCGCGCTCGAGCTCGGCGCGCAGCGAGGTGTCGAAGCGATCGAAGCGGATCCAGGCGATCTCGCCCGGCAGCCAGCGCATCTGCGCGCTCGGCGCGCGCGCGCGCACCTCGGCGACGGCCTCGACGGCAAGCGGTGCCGTCAGTCCGGGGCGGCTCAACTCGAGCGCGATGCGCGCCGGCGCGCGCGCGCCGTCGGCGTCGGCGGCGATCAGGCGGCGCAGCGCGCGCATCGCGCGCACGCGTTCGGCGTCGCGCGCGTCGGCCGGCAGCGCCTGCGGGCCGTCACCGGCCAGCGGCTGCGCGGTGAGCGTGGCCGGATCGGCAGCCGCCTCGCGCACGAAGCGGGCGTCGATCGGCGTGCCGTTCAACCGTTGCACGAGGTCGCCCGGCTGCACTCCGGCTGCGGCCGCCGCCGATCCGGGCTCGACCTCGAGCACCGCAACTTCGCCCTCGACCACGCCGAACACAACGCCGTTGCGCGCGGCGACGAAGCGGCGCCGGTCGAGCGACTCGCGCGGCGTCAGCACCTCGGTGTGCGGCTCGCGCAGCTCGGCCGTCATCTGCCTGAGCACCCGGTACAGCTCGGCGTCGCTGCGCGCGGCGGCGGCCGCCGGCAGCGCGCGTTCGCGCACCGCCGGCCAGTCGACGCCGTATAGGCGCGGGTCGTAGAAGCGTTCCTGCACCAGGCGCCAGACGGCAAGCGCGGTGGCGCGACGCGCGCGCTCGCTCGCGTACACCGGCGACAGCGCCCGATCGTGGGACGCCTGCGCATCGTGCGCGAGATCGGCGATCGGCCCCGAGGCCGGACGCGACGGCAGTTGCGCGCAGCCGGCGACGAACGCGACCGCCAGGGCGGCGGCGCAAGCCGCGCCGATGCGCCGCCAGCGCAAATCCGGGCGTCGCACTTTGGGAGTCAGGGCCGCGAGGCGTGCCGAGCCCACCCCGAATCCCGAATCCCGAATCCCGAGTCCAACGTCACGCATGTTCTCCGACGCGAACGATCTTCAGCGTGTTGGTGCCGCCCGGCTGGTTCATCGGCTCGCCGACCGTGATCACGATCAGGTTGCCGCGCTCGACCACGCCCTGCTCGAGCAGGCGTCGCTCGGCAGCGGCAAGCGCGGCGTCGCGCTCGTCGCTCATCGGGAAGTGCAGCGGATGGACGTTGCGGTACAGCGCCAGCCGGCGCGCGGTGGCCACGCTCGGCGTGAGCGCGTAGATCGGGATGTCGACGTCGTGCCGGCTCATCCACAGCGTGGTCGCGCCCGACTCGGTAAGCGCGCAGATCGCCGCGCAGCGCAGGTGGAAGGCGGTGAACAGGGCGCCATAGGCGATCGACTGGTCGACGCGGGTGAAGGTCTGGTGGAGAAATGCCGAGTCGAGCAGCACGGTCTCGGACTGGTCGGCCTCGCGCACGATCGAGGCCATCGCCTCGACCACCTCCACGGGATAACGGCCGGAGGCGGTCTCGGCCGACAGCATCACGGCGTCGGTGCCGTCGAGCACGGCGTTGGCGACGTCGCTCACCTCGGCGCGGGTGGGCACGGCGTTGACGATCATCGACTCCATCATCTGCGTGGCCGTGATCGCCAGCTTGTTGTGCTCGCGCGCGATCCGGATCATGCGCTTTTGCAGCGCCGGCACGACGGCGTTGCCGACCTCGACCGCGAGGTCGCCGCGCGCCACCATGATGCCGTCGGCAGCCTCGACGATCTCCTTGAGCGCCGGGATCGCCTCGGCGCGCTCGATCTTGGCGATCACCGCCGGCCGCAGGCCGTGGCGGGCGCCGGCGATCGTCGCCAGTTGGCGCGCCATCTCGACGTCGGTGCGGTTCTTGACGAAGCTCACGGCGACGTAGTCGGCGCCGCAGGCCATCGCCGTGTCGATGTCGTTCACGTCCTTGGCGGTGAGCGCCGGCGCCGACAGGCCGCCGCCCTGCTTGTTGATCCCCTTCTTGTCGGCCAGTTCGCCGCCGATGCGGACGATCGTGTGGATCTCGCGTCCGAGCACGCGCTCGACGTCGAGCACGATCAGCCCGTCGTTGAGCAGCAGCGTGTCGCCGGCGCGCACATCGCGCGGCAGGTCCTCGTAGTCGAGGCCGACGCGGCCGGCGTCGCCGAGCTCGCAGCCGGCGTCGAGCACGAAGCGGGCGCCGGCCGCGAGCATCGCCTTGCCGCCCTGGAAGCGGCCGATGCGGATCTTCGGCCCCTGCAGGTCGGCCATGATGCCGACCTCGCGCCCGCAGGCGCGCGCGCACTCGCGCACCAGTTGCGCGCGCCGCAGGTGGTCCTCGGCGCTGCCGTGCGAGAAGTTCAACCGCACGACATCGACCCCGGCAGCGAGCATGCGCTCGAGCACGAGCTTGTCGCCCGAGGCGGGACCGAGGGTGGCGACGATTTTGGTGGAGCGGGGCATGGTCTGCTGCCGGCTCAGCGCGCGGCCGCGCGCTGCTCGAGGATCGCGATCGCCGGCAGGGTCTTGCCTTCGAGGAACTCGAGGAAGGCGCCACCGCCGGTGGAGATGTAGCTGATGCGATCGCCGATGCCGTACTTGGCGATCGCCGCCAGCGTGTCGCCGCCGCCGGCGAGCGAGTAGGCGCCGTTGGCGGTGGCGCCGGCGATCGCCAGCGCCATCTGGCGCGTGCCTTCGGCGAAGGCGTCGAACTCGAACACGCCGATCGGGCCGTTCCAGACGATGGTTCCGGCCTCGTTGATCACGTGCACGAGGTTGAGCGTGGTCGACGGGCCGATGTCGAGGATCATCTCGTCGGCCGCCACCGCGTCGGCGCGGCAGGTGCGCGGCGGCGCGTCGGCGCGGAATTCCTTGGCCACCACCACGTCCTTCGGCAGCGGCAGGGTTGCGCCCTTCTCGGCCAGCGTGGCCATGATCTTGCGGCACTCGGGCACGAGGTCGGGCTCGGCGAGCGACTTGCCGATCGCGATCCCCTCGGCGAGCAGGAAGGTGTTGGCGATGCCGCCGCCGACGATCAGGCGGTCGACCCGCTGCGCCAGGTTGTTCAGGATCGTGAGCTTGGTCGAGACCTTGGAGCCGGCGACGATCGCCACCAGAGGCCGCTTCGGGTTGCCGAGGGCGCGCGACAGCGCCTCGATCTCGGCCGCCAGCAGCGGACCGGCGCAGGCCACCTTGGCGAAGCGCGCCAGCCCGTGCGTGGTCGCCTCGGCCCGGTGCGCGGTGCCGAAGGCGTCGTTGACGTAGACGTCGCACAGCGCCGCCATCTTCTGCGCCAGCGCGTCGCTGTTCTTCTTCTCGCCCTTGTTGATCCGGCAGTTCTCCAGCAGCACTACCTCGCCCGGACGCAGCTCGACGCCGTCGAGCCAGTTGCGCCGCAGCGGCACCGGCCGCTGGAGCAGTTCGGACATGCGCTGCGCCACCGGCGCCAGCGAGTCCTCGGGCTTGAACTCGCCCTCGGTCGGCCGACCCAGATGCGAGGTCACCATCACCGCCGCGCCGGCGGCCAGCGCCATCTCGATCGCCGGCACCGAGGCACGGATGCGCGTGTCCTCGGTGATGCGGCCGGCGTCGTCCTGCGGCACGTTCAGATCGGAGCGGATGAAAACGCGCCGGCCGGAGAGTTGGCCGGCGGCTGCGAGGTCCTTCAAGGTCTGGACGTTCATGACGTGGCTCGTCTGGGAGGATGAAAGCGGAAGCGGGCCGTGCGGCGGGGCGCGGGCGATGCGCGCGCGGCACACCGGCAGTCGGGGACGGACGGCGGCGCGCCGAATCGCGCCGGTCGCGCCTGCGGCGATGCGTGTCGGGCATTATAGGAACCGCCTCGTGCCGGCCGGGTGACCTTGGGTGATCGCGACGCCGGCTGCGGTGGCCGCCAGCCCCAGCGGCACGCAGCGGCTGGCATGCGCGGCAATCGCGCTCGCGCCGCCGTCTTGCCGTGCCTCGCCCCGACCCGAACCGAACCGCTGCCCAACACCGTGCGCACCTTTAGTTCCGGCGAACAGCTTGCCGTGGCCGGCAGCATGGCGCTGCTCGTGCTGCACGCAGCGGTCGCTGCTGGGCAGGTACCGGCCACGGCCTTGGAGCTGCGGCCCCATCTGGCCTGGCGCGAACCGTGGCGCCTGCTCAGTGCGCACCTGGTGCACATCAACACGACGCACTTGCTGATCAACGCCGCCGGCTGGGTCCTGTTGGCGCGCCTGTTCGCGCCCGAACTCGCGGCGCGCACCCAGGCGCTGGTGCTGTTGGCGGCCGCGCTCGCGGTCGGCGCCGGGCTGGTGCTGCTGCACCCGGCGATCGCCTGGTACCGCGGCTTCTCGGGCGTGCTGCATGCGCTGTTCTTCGCCGGCGCCGTGCAGTGGCTGCTGGCGGCGCTGCGCGGTGCGCGCACGCTTCGCCGGTTGTGGCTGCCGGCGCTGCTCGTGGCCGGCGGCACGGTCAAGGTGCTGGTCGAGCAGCCCGCGGGCAGCGCCACGCCGCACGCGCAGTGGCTCGGCGCGCAGACCGTGCCGCAGGCGCACCTGTTCGGCGCGCTGGCCGGCGTCGTCGTCGGTCTGGCGTCGAGTGCGTGGGCGGGCGATGCGGCGGCTGCGCGCGAACGCGAAGACTCAGCGCGCGAAGCCTGAGCGTCGCGCCGAACTCACCAGCGCCAGCAAGGCCAGCAGCAGCAGCGACGGCAGCGGCAGTGCACCGCCACCGCCCGACGGCGGCGGCGGCGCGACCGCCGCCAGCGCAGCGCCGACGTCGAGCAGCCCGGCGCCGCACAGGCCGTTGCCGGCGCCTCCTTGCGCGCAGTAGCCGCCGGCCGGGTGCGGCCGCGCGGTCGCGATCAAAACGCCGCAAATCCGGGTCGCGCTCAGCCCGGGATCGGCCGAGAGCATCAGCGCCACCGCGGCCGAGACCTGCGCGGTCGCGGGGCTGGTGCCGACCAGGCCGAGAATCGCGTCGCCGCGGCGCAGATCGGTCATGCTCACGGTACTGGTCGGCGAGGTGGTGCCGAAAAGACCGGTCGACCAGATCAGGTAGGCGTTGTCGCTGGCGAGCAGCGCCGGCTGCACGGCAAGCTGGGTCGGCAGACCGCCGCCGGGGGCGCTGATCGTGACTTCGGACGGGTTGCCACGACGCGCGACGTTGGCGTAGTCGGCGTTGTCGCCATTGATCGCGTGCGCGGTAACCGAGATCACGCCGGGGCAGTTGGCCGGCTGCAGCGCCGCCTCGGTCGCCTCGTTGCCGGCGGCAGCGACGATCACGGCGCCGGTGGACTGGACTTCCTGCACCGCGTCCAGGTAGGCGCGATTGCACTGACCGGCACTGCCGCCGAGGCTTAGGTTCAGCACCCGCGCCGGGGTCGGGTTGCGGGGCACGCCCGGCACGTCGAGTCCGGCGGCCCAGCGCATGCCGTCGATCACGTCGGAGGACAGACCGCCGCACTTGCCGAGCACGCGCACCGGCAGGATGCGAACCTGCGGCGCCATGCCGGCGGTACGAGTTCCCGCGTAGAGCTGACCGGTCGCAGGATCGATCTCGTTGCCCCAGTTGGCGGCGATGATCCCGCTCATGTGCGTGCCGTGCCACGAGCTGTCGGTCTGCGCCCCGGCGCAGGCGTTCCGATAAAGCCTCTCCTCGTCGGCGGTGACCCAGTCGCCGGGATCGGAGGCGTCGGCATCGCGGCCGTTGCCGTCGTTGGCGACGAAGTTGAGCGGGGCACCGAACGAGGTCAGTGCCGACGAGGAGATGAAGTCGTAGCCGGGCAGCAGCCTGCCGGCGAGGTCGCGCTGGGTGTAGACAACGCCGGTGTCGATCACCGCCACCGTCACCTGCGGCGAACCGAGCGTGACCGCCCAGGCCGGCGGCAGGTTGGCGCCGCCGGCCGGCTGATGGGTCTTGGTGCCGCCGCCGACGGTCGTGGCGGTAAACGGTGCCGTCGGTTCGAACAGATTCCATTGATTGCTCGCGAAGCCCGGGTCGACCGGGAACGCGTACTGGCGGCGCACCGGAAGATCGGGCACCGCCCACTCGACCGCGGGGTCGGCGCGCAGTCGCTCGACCACCTGCTGCGCCTGCGCCAGCCTCATCGCCTGCGGCAGGCGCACGACCGCGGCGTCGCCCGACATTGCGCGCACCGGCTCGAGCGTGACCGAGGCCGACCGCGACAACGCCGCCGCCCGCTGCGCACCGAGCCGCTGCACGCGCTCGGCGGCCGTGGGCTGGCGCAGCTTGACGATCAACTGGCCGATCATCGGCTCCTCGGCGCGCGCGTCGGCGGGCAGCTTGCGCGCCTGCGCGACGGCCGCTGCCGAAGCGACGAAACAGGCGAGCGCAACGGCGATGACCAGCGTTTGCTTCACGAACGGGCTCCTGAGCACAACGGTGCGGCAGCGCTTATAGCGCGAAGCCGGCGCCGCGCGACAGCCCGCGGCCGGCGGCGTTCGGACGAAGCCGGCCGGATCAGCGGCGCGACCCGCAGCCAAGCACGCCGCGGCAGTGGCCGGCGTTGACCCCGGCAACACGTCGAAACACAAACGGCCGCGCGAGGCGGCCGTTTGTGCGGCGCAGCTTCCACCCGCCTCTTACTTCGCGCTCATCAGCGCGACGGTCGCGTCGAGCATGCGGTTGGAGAAGCCCCACTCGTTGTCGTACCAGGCCGAGACCTTGACCAGTCGGCCGCTGACCTTGGTCAGGGTGGAGTCGAACACGCTCGATAGGGCATTGTGGTTGAAGTCGACCGACACCAGCGGCTCGCTGTTGTAGCCGAGGATGCCCTTCAATTCGCCGTCGGCGGCGGCGCGCACGATGCCGTTGACTTCCTCGACCGTGGTGTCGCGCGCGGCGATGAAGGTCAGGTCGACGATCGAGACGTTGATCGTCGGCACGCGGATCGCGAAGCCGTCGAGCTTGCCGTTCAGCTCCGGCAGCACCAGGCCGACCGCGGCGGCAGCACCGGTCTTGGTCGGGATCATCGACTGCGTGGCGCTGCGCGCGCGGCGCAGATCCTCGTGGTAGACGTCGGTCAGCACCTGATCATTGGTGTAGGCGTGGATCGTCGTCATCAGGCCGTTGACCACGCCGAGCTTGGCGTGCAGCGGCTTGACCAGCGGCGCCAGGCAGTTGGTCGTGCAACTGGCGTTCGAGATCACCGTGTGCGAACTCTTGAGCGTGCCGTGGTTGACGCCGTAGACGATGGTGGCGTCGACATCCTTGCCGCCGGGCGCCGAGATGATCACCTTCTTGGCACCGCCCTTCAGGTGCGCCGAGGCCTTTTCCTTGCTGGTGAAGTAGCCGGTGCACTCGTGCACGACGTCGACGCCGAGCGAGGCCCACGGCAGTTGCGCCGGATCGCGGTTGGCGAGCACCTTGATCCGGTCGCCGTTGACGACCATGTAGTCGCCGTCGACCGAGACGGTTCCCGGGAAAGGCCCGTGCGCGGTGTCGTACTTGGTCAGGTGGGCGTTGGTCTTCGGATCGCCGAGATCGTTGACGGCGACGATCTGGATGTCGTGTCTTTTCCCACCCTCGTAGTGCGCGCGCAGGATGTTGCGGCCGATGCGGCCATAGCCGTTGATGGCGACTTTGATGGTCATGTCTGGATCTCCTTCACTGAGGTTGTTCCTCCCGCACGTTCTCAATCCGCTCGCCGGTCGTCGTCGCGCAGCACCTGCGCCACGACCTCGACCAGGCGCTCGACCGTGAGCCCGACCTCGCGGTAGACGGCGGCCGCCGGCGCCGACTCGCCGAAGCGGTCGACGCCGAGCACGGCGCCGTGGCCGCGCACGTACTTCCACCACAGGCCGGTGGCGCCTGCCTCGACCGCGATCCGCGGCAGTCCCGGCGGCAGCACGCTCGCCTGGTAGGCGGCGCTCTGGCGGTCGAAGGCGGTGGTCGACGGCATCGACACCACGCGCACCGGCACGCCCTGGTCGGCGAGCCTTGCCTGCGCCTCGACCGCGAGCGGCACTTCCGAGCCGGTGGCGATCAGCAGCGCGCGCGCCGGCCCGCCCGGCGCCTCGCGCAGCACGTAGGCGCCGCGGGCGATCGACTCGGCCTGCGCGGTCTCGCGCACGAACGCCACCGGCTGGCGCGACAGCAGCAGGCTCGACGGCCCGTCGCGGCGCGCCAGCGACTCGGCCCAGGCGACCAGCGTCTCAACCGTGTCGCACGGCCGCCAGACATCCATGTTCGGGATCAGGCGCAGGCTGGCGGCGTGCTCGACCGCCTGGTGCGTCGGCCCGTCTTCGCCGAGCCCGATCGAGTCGTGCGTGAACACGTGGATCACGCGGCACTTCATCAACGCCGCCATGCGCAGCGCGTTGCGGCTGTAGTCGGAAAAGACGAGGAAGGTGCCGGCGAAGGGGATCAAGCCGCCGTGCAGGGCGATGCCGTTGGCGATCGCGCCCATGCCGAACTCGCGTACGCCGTAGTTGATGTGGCGGCCCGGCTGGAACTCGCCGTCGGTGCGCAGGCTGGCGGCCTTGCTCCAGCGGGTGAGGTTGCTGCCGGTGAGATCGGCCGAGCCGCCGAGCATCTCGGGCACCGCCTCGGCCAGGACCTCGAGCGCGAGCTGCGAGGCCTTGCGCGTGGCCACCGTCTGCCGCGCCTCGTGCGCGGCGCGCAGCGCCTGCGCCACCACCGCCGCGAAGTCCGCCGGCAGATCGCCGCGCATCCGGCGCTCGAACTCGGCCGCCTGGCGCGGATGGGCGGCCGCATAGCCGGCGAAGCGCCGGCGCCAGTCGGCCTCCAGCTCTGCGCCGCGGCCGCGCGCGTCCCAAGCGCGACGCACCGCCTCGGGGATCTCGAACGGCGCGTGCGGCCAGCCGATCGCCTGCCGCGTGGCCGCGACCTCGGCCTCGCCGAGCGCTTCGCCGTGCGCCTTCTCCGAGCCGGCGCGGTTGGGCGAGCCTTTGCCGATCACGGTGCGGCAGGCGATCAACGTCGGCCGCGGGCTGTCCTTGGCGGCGGCAATCGCGCGCGAGACGGCGGCCGCGTCGTGGCCGTCGATCGGCCCGATCACCTGCCAGCCGTAGGCGCGGAAGCGCTGGCCGGTGTCGTCGCCGAACCAGTGCCGGACCTCGCCGTCGATCGAGATGCCGTTGTCGTCGTACAGGACCACGAGCTTGCCGAGCTTCCACACGCCGGCGAGCGAAGCGGCCTCGTGCGAGATGCCTTCCATCAGGCAGCCGTCGCCGACGAAGGCATAGGTGCGATGGTCGACGATCGAGTGCCCGGGACGGTTGAACTCGGCCGCCAGCAGACGCTCGGCAAGCGCCATTCCGACCGCGTTGGCGAGTCCCTGCCCGAGAGGACCGGTCGTGGTCTCGACGCCGGGAGTGACGCCGACCTCGGGGTGGCCCGGCGTGCGGCTGTGCAGTTGCCGGAAATCGGCCAGTTCCTGCATCGGCAGGTCGTAGCCGCTCAAGTGCAGCAGCGCGTACTGGAGCATCGAGCCGTGGCCGTTGCTCAGCACGAAGCGGTCGCGGTCGGCCCAGTTCGGGTTGGCCGGGTTATGGCGCAGGTGATCGCGCCACAGCGCCAGCGCGATCTCGGCCATGCCCATCGGCATCCCCGGATGACCCGAGTTGGCCTTCTGCACGGCGTCCATCGCCAGCGCGCGGATCGCGTTGGCGAGATCGCGGTCGGACACGCTGCCGGTCGCGTCGGAGTCGGACATGGCGGGAGGTGTTGACGGCGTTCGCCGGATCGCGCGTCGCCGTTGAGTGCGGAACGTGGTGGCGCGATCTTACAGGCCGCGGTCCGGCGTTCGATCGCCACGCGGGCAGGCCCTAGACTGCGCGCCGCGACCCCCGACGCGAGAACAAGACGATGGCAGCGATGAAAGTGGCACTGCTCGGCGCCGGCCACATCGGCCAGACGATCGCCCAGCAGTTGAGCGCCAGCGGCGACTACGCATTGACGGTCGCCGACCGCAGCGAGGCGGCGCTCGCCCGCGTCGGCGCCGCGCGAACGCTGCGCCTCGAAGGCGAGGACGCCGAGGCGCTGCGGCGCGCGATCGACGGCCATGACGCGGTGATCAACGCCCTGCCCTATCACCTGGCCACGCGCGCCGCGCAGCAGGCCGGCGCCGCCGGCTGCCACTACTTCGATCTCACCGAAGACGTCGCCGCCACGCGCGCGATCAAGCAGCTCGCCCAGGGCGCGCGCACCGCCTTCATGCCGCAGTGTGGACTGGCGCCCGGATTCATCGGCATCGTCGGCCAGCACCTGGCGCGCGGCTTCGAGCGCCTGCACGAGCTGAAGATGCGCGTCGGCGCGCTGCCGGCGTTCCCGACCAACGCCCTGAAGTACAACCTGACCTGGAGTGTCGACGGGCTGATCAACGAGTACTGCCACCCGTGCGAGGCGATCCGCGACGGCCAGCGCATCGAGGTGCTGGCGCTCGAAGGGCTCGAGCACTTCTCGCTCGACGGCGTCGAGTACGAGGCGTTCAACACCTCGGGCGGGCTGGGCACGCTGTGCGAGACGCTGAGCGGACAGGTGCGCACGCTCGACTACAAGTCGGTTCGCTATCCGGGCCACTGCGCGGCGATGAAGCTGCTGCTGCACGACCTTGGGCTCGCGTCCGACCAGGAGACGCTGAAGGAGATCCTGCGCCGGTCGATCCCGAGCACGATGCAGGACGTGGTGCTGGTGTTCGTCACCGCCAGCGGCATGCGCGACGGCGTGCTGGTGCAGGAAGTGTTCGCGCGCAAGATCTTCGCCGACCGCGCCGCCGGCGCGCCGCAGTCGGCGATCCAGATCACGACCGCCGCCGGCGTGTGTGCGGCGCTCGATCTGTTCCGCGAGGGCCGGCTGCCGCGCCAGGGCTTCATCCGTCAGGAAGAGATCGAGCTGCCCGAGTTCCTCGCCAACCGCTTCGGCCGCGCCTTCCAGCAGTGGCGGCAGGTTGAGTCGATTGGGTGAACAGAGAGGATTCGGGATTCGGGGTTCGGATTGAGAGGGGGCGGAGAGCATGACGAGCGATGGACTGCTGCGTGGCCTGGGGGTCGATCCGGGGGTGCTCGATGGGCCGCTGGTGGTGCGAACGCCAATCGACGGTGCGACGATCGCGCGCCTGCCCGTGCACTCGCGCGCCGATGCCGACGCGGCGATCGCGCGCGCGCAGCAGGCCTTCGTCGCCTGGCGCGAAGTGCCGGCGCCGCGCCGCGGCGAGCTGGTGCGGCTGTTCGGCGAGGAACTGCGCGCGCACAAGAGCGCGCTGGGCGAGCTGGTGTCGCTCGAGGTCGGCAAGATCACGAGCGAAGGCCTGGGCGAAGTGCAGGAGATGATCGACATCTGCGACTACGCGCTCGGCCTGAGCCGCCAGTTGCACGGGCTGACGATCGCCAGCGAGCGGCCGGGCCATAGGATGATGGAGCAGTGGCATCCGCTCGGCGTGGTCGGCGTGATCAGCGCCTTCAACTTCCCGGTCGCGGTGTGGAGCTGGAACAGCGCGCTGGCACTGGCCTGCGGCAACCCGGTCGTGTGGAAGCCGTCGGAGAAGGCGCCGCTTGCCGCGCTCGCGGCGCAGGCGCTGTTCGAGCGCGCCTGCCGGCGCTTCGGTGATGCGCCCGCGCATCTGTCGCAGGTGCTGCTCGGCGGCGCCGAACTCGGCCAGCCGCTGGCCGACGATGCGCGCGTGGCGCTGCTGTCGGCCACCGGCAGCACGCGCATGGGGCGCGCAGTCGCGCCGCGCGTGGCGGCGCGCTTCGGCCGCTGCCTGCTGGAACTGGGCGGCAACAACGCGATCGTGGTGGCGCCGAGCGCCGACCTGGACCTGGCGCTGCGCGGCATCGTCTTCGGCGCCGCCGGCACCGCCGGCCAGCGCTGTACGACGACGCGCCGGCTGATCGTGCACGAGTCGCTGCACGACGAACTGGTGGCGCGTCTGGCGCGCGCCTACGCCAGCCTGCCGATCGGCGACCCGCGCGCACCCGGCACCCTGGTCGGGCCGCTGATCGACCGCGGCGCCTTCGAGTCGATGCAAGGGGCGCTGAGCCGCGCCGCGGCCGAAGGCGGCACGGTGGTCGCCGGCGGCGAGCGGGCGCTGGCCGAGCGTTGGCCCGAGGCGTGGTACGCGCGCCCGGCGCTGGTGACGATGCCGGCGCAGACGGCGATCGTCTGCGAGGAGACCTTCGCGCCGATCCTGTACGTGCTCAAGTACCGCGACTTCGACCAGGCCTTGGCGCTGCACAACGGCGTCGCCCAGGGC
This sequence comes from Burkholderiales bacterium, assembly GCA_037441125.1. Taxonomy (GTDB): domain Bacteria; phylum Pseudomonadota; class Gammaproteobacteria; order Burkholderiales; family Burkholderiaceae_F; genus JALHMQ01. The sequence goes on along the minus strand of JBBIST010000054.1, from coordinate 5,677 downwards.
CTGTCGTCGGCGATCTTCACCAACGACCTGCGCGAGGCCGAGATCTTCCTGTCGGCGCGCGGCTCCGACTGCGGCATCGCCAACGTCAACCTCGGCACCTCGGGGGCGGAGATCGGCGGTGCCTTCGGCGGCGAGAAGGACACCGGCGGCGGCCGCGAGTCCGGATCGGACGCCTGGCGCGCCTACATGCGGCGCGCGACCAACACCGTCAACTACTCGCGCGAACTGCCGCTGGCGCAGGGCGTGCGCTTCGATCTTTAGTTCTGCCGGCGGCTGGCCGCACGGCTGCGCAAGGACGGCGGCGCGGCAAGCGACCTACGCCGGCGCATCAGCATTCGGCGCGCGGCCGCCCCGTGTACGCTCGCGCCCCCCGTTGCATCGCCACGCCTGCCGATGGAGTTCGCGCCGCCCGCCGTCCTCGCGCCGTACCTCGAGTGGAGCGCGTTCGCGCTTGCCGTCGGCTACGTGCTGCTGTCGATCCGGCAGATCGTCTGGGCCTGGCCGCTGATGATCGCCAGCAGCCTGCTGTACGGGTGGCTCTTCGCCGGCAGCCGGCTCTACGGGCAGGCGGCGCTGCAGGCGCTTTTCATCGCCATCGCCTGCTGGGGCTGGTGGCAGTGGCGCCGCGGCCGCAAGGACGACCGGCCGCTGGCGGTGACCCTGCTTGCACCGCGCGCGCGCATCGGCGTTGCCGCCGTCTGGCTCGCCGCCGCCGTCGCCGGCGCGCTGCTGCTGGCGCGGCTCACCGACGCCGCAGCGCCGGCGCTGGACGCCTTCACCACGACCGGCAGCGTGCTCGGGCAGGTGCTGATCGCGCGCAAGTACGTCGACGCCTGGCCGGTGTGGATCGTCGTCAACACGGTGGCGGTGGCGCTGTTCGCCGGCCAGCAGTTGTGGCTGACGGCGCTGCTGTACGCGCTGTTCGCGGCGCTGGCGCTGGCCGGCTGGCGCGCCTGGTCGCGCGCCGCGCGCCGATGAGCACTGCCCGCATGGCCGGCGGCGAGCCCGACGCAAGCGGCGCGCGCAGCGGCGGCGTGCTCACGGTGGCAGTGATCGGCGCCGAATGCAGCGGCAAGACAACGCTGTGCCGCGCGCTCGCGCAGGCTCGCGCCGGCCTGTGGGTGCCCGAGTTCCTGCGCGAGTTCGTCGATGCCGCCGGGCGCGCGCCGCTGGCGCACGAACAGGCGCAGGTGCTCGCCGAGCAGCTCGCGCGCGAATCGGGCGCGCTGCACCAGGCGCGCCACTCTCAGCGGCCTGTGGTCGCGTTCGACTCGGTGCCGCTGGCCACCGCGCTCTACAGCCGCATGTACTTCGGCGACGACTCGCTGCTGGCGCAGGCGACCGACCATCAGCGTCGCTATCGGCTGACGCTGGTCACGGAGATCGATCTGCCGTGGGAGCCCGACGGCGCCCAGCGCGACGGACCGGCGATGCGGGCGCGCTTCCATGCGCTGCTGCTCGACTGGCTGCGCGCGCAGGCGCTGCCGTACCGGCTGATCGGCGGATCGCCGCCGGCGCGACTGGCGTCGGCGCTGGCGGCGATCGACTTCGCCCTGGGCGCTCGCGCCGGCGCGAGCGAGTAGACTTCTTCACACGCTAGGGGTCCCGCACAAATCCGCACCGGCAGGTGCGGTCCCGGGCGCGGCAGCGATGCCGCGCCCGGGACGGGTGAGACAGAACCCTTCGAACCTGATCAAGTTAATGCTTGCGCAGGGAAGCGTCGGCGGGAAGCGGTGCGCACGGCCGATTCGATGCGCTTGCTTGCCGCCTCGTGTTCCCTGCCATCGACTCGGAGCGACGTGCGATGGCTGGCCAATCCCTTCCCCTTTCCACTCTATGCACGGCGGCGGCGCTGCTCGCAGCGGCCGCCGGCAGCGCGCAGGCGCAGGAGCGACTGCCCGCGGTCACGGTGCTGGCGCGGCCGGCGCCGGCGCTGGAGCCGAGCGGTTTCGCCGAGTTCGGCGACCTGCCGCTAGGCGAACTGCCGCTGTCGTTGAGCGTGCTGCGCTCGCGCGAGCTGCGCGACGCCGGCGTGATCAGCCTGTCGGATGCGATCCGCTTCGATCCCTCGGCGTCGGACGCCTACAACACGATCGGCTACGTCGAGTCGGTGCAGGTGCGCGGCTTCCTGCTCGACGGCCTGCTCAACCATCGCCGCAACGGCCTGCCGGCCTCGAGCTTCACGCCGTTCAACATGGCCACCAAGCAGGACATCGCGATCCTCAAGGGCGCGGCCGGACCGGTGAGCGGCACCGGCAGCCCGGGCGGCGCGCTGAACTTCCTGACCAAGCCGGCGACGATCGACATCACCGAGCTGAGCCTCGATGCCTCCGAGCGCGGATCGCTGATGGCGGCGATCGACCTCGGACGCAAGCTGCCGCCGTTGGCCGGCGGCGATTTCGGCGTGCGCGTCAACGCCGCGCTGTGGACGCGCGAGCCGGCGGCGCGCGACGCCGACGGCCGCGGCAGCGTGCTCGCCGCCGCGCTCGACTGGCGCGGCCGCGGCGGCGTTCGCGCCGACCTCGAGTTCGAGGTGCAGAACTCGCGCCAGGTGAGCGTGCCCGGCTTCGGCCTGCTCGATCGCGACGGCGACGGCGTCGCCGAGACGCTGCCGCCGCCGATCGACCCGCGCCTGAACCTGAACAACCAGCCGTGGACGCAGCCCTTCGACAACCGCTCGCGCGTCGGCAGCGCGCGCCTGGCGCTGCCGCTGGCGCAAAACTGGACGCTGACCTTCTCCGGACTGGCGCAGCGCATCGTCACCCACGACCGGGTCGCCTTCCCCGACGGCTGCAGCAGCGGGCCGGCCTACGTCTACCCGGGAATGTGCGGCAACTACGACGTCGACCTGTACGACTACCGCAACGACAACGAGCGGCGCAGCACGCGCGTGGTCGACGTCGCCCTCGACGGCAAGTTGCGCTTGGGCGGCTTCACGCACCGCCTGCGCCTGGCGCCGCGCAGCACGCGCTACAGCGAACGCAACGAGCCGATGCAGGCGTTCAACTTCGTCGGCACGATCAACGCGCTGGCGCCGGTGCCGCTCGCGCCCGATCCGACGCCGACTGCGCTCAACACCGACCGCGACCTGGCGATCGACGACCTGGCGCTGTCCGACACGATCGACCTCAGCCCGCGCTGGCGCCTGTTCGCCGGCACGCGGCTGGTGCGGGTCGAAGCGGCGAGCTGGCGCAGCGACGGCTCGCGCGCGCTGCGCTTCACGCAAAGCGCCGCCACGCCCTGGCTGGCGCTCACCTACACCTATGCGCCGAACAACCTGGTGTACGTGTCGGCCAACCGCGGCTTCGAGGTCGAGGCGGTGCCGAACCGCCCGGCGCTGTTCACCAATGCCGGCCAGTTGCTGCCGGCCGCGCGCAGCACCCAGGCCGAAGTCGGCTGGCGCGGCGAGCTCTCGCCGACGGCGCGCGCGAGCGTGGCCCTGTTCGAGATCCGCCGCCCGCACAGCGACGATCGCGCCGTTGCCCCGGACGCCGCCGGCGCCACCCTCGAGCGCGTGGCCGGCGGCCGCGAAGCGCGCCACCGCGGACTGGAGCTCGAAGGCCATTGGCGCTTCGCGCGCCCATGGTCGGTCACCGCGCAGGCGGCACTGCTCGACGCCGTGCTCGTGCGCACGCTCGATCCGGCGGCTGCCGGCAGGCGCGCCACCAACGTGCCGCGCGCGGCGGGCGCGGCGCAGCTCGACTGGCAGCGCGCCGACCGCGGCCTGGCGTTGAGCAACCGCATCGCGTTCTCGGGCAGCCGCGCGATCACCGCCGACAACGCCGTCACGCTGCCGTCGTGGTGGCAGTGGGATCTGTGGTTGTCGTCGACGGCGAGCGTCGGCGGTGTCACCACCACCTGGCGCGCCGGCGTGCGCAATCTGACCGACCGCGCCTACTGGCGCGAGGCGCCGACCACCGCCTGGGGCGGCACCTACCTGTTCCCGGCGCAGCCGCGCAGCCTGTTCGTCGGCGTGAGCGCGCTGCTGTAGCGCGCGGCCGCGGCGCTCAGGCGCTCGGCCCGCAGTAGGGCTGCTGCCGCAGCCACTTGGTGGCGATCCACTTTTCGCCGCGCGCCACCGGGCTGCCGCCGTGCAGCGTGCGCCGGTCGAGCTGGCCATCGTCGGTGCAGTAGGCGAAGAACACCGCGTTGCCCCGGCGCGGCAGCACGTCGAGGCCGAGATCGGGAAACACGGTCGAGCCGCCGGCCTCGACGTCGTTCAGGTACATGATCAGGGTGGCCACGCGCTGGCCGCCCATCGCCAGCACCTTGTCGTTGCCTTCGAGGCCGGGATCGAAGAAGTCGAAGTGCGGCTTGTACTCGGCGCCCGGCGTGTAGTGCAGGATCTGGATCGGCTCGCCGTGCTCGACCGGATGGCCGGTGAGTTCGCCGATCCGGCGCTCGATGCGCCGCACGAGCGGGTTTTCGCCGCGCTGGAAGTGGGTGCCGCGGCTGGTGCGGTCGGGATGCACGTCGTAGTCGCCGGTGGCGGCGTTGACCACGGTCGAGCGCTGCAGCTTGTCGCGCGACAGGCGGATCATCTCCTCGCACTCCTCGTGCGACAACAGTCCGTCGAACAGCACCACGCGCGGGGCGTTCAACGCGAACAGGATGTTGACCGTGCGATCCGAGGTCTCGATCGAGTTGCCGGACTCGGCGATGATCTGCGAGGCGGTCGCCGGCGTGGCGCCGCCATCGGCGATCGGCGCCGGGGTGGCGACCGCGGCCACCATCGGCGGCGGGATCGCAGTGCTCTGCCGGCCGGCGCGCGCCAGCGCCAGTTCGACCGCCTGGCGCGCGAACTTCGGCGAGTGTCCGGCGGCGCGCAGCGACTGCACCAGCGCCTCGCGCTCGAAGCCGCGCTCGATGTTGTCTTTCAGCCAGTGCCGCAGATCGACGGCGAGCGATTCGAATTGCATGGCCTACCCCGCAGGTTCAACGGGCGCCGCCACGCGGCCACACCCGGCGGTCAACGATAGCGCGGCGGCGCCCGGCGCCCGGCCGCGCGCGATCGCTGCGCTAAGCTGAACCGCACTCACCTGAACGCGGCATTTCGAGTCGCCGCGTCCGCTTCGGGAGCTCCCATGTCGCAGCGAATCTCGCCCCTGCCGTCCTTCGCCGACGGCGCGCTGGTCAGGACCCAGGCCTACATCGACGGCCAGTGGTGCGACGGCGCCCACGGCCGCTTCGGCGTGCGCAACCCGGCCGACGGCGGCCGGTTGCTCGAGGTGACCAACTGCGGCGCCGGCGACGCACAGCGCGCGATCGATGCTGCCGCGCGCGCGCTGCCCGCCTGGCGCGCGCAGACCGCCAAGGAGCGCGCGCTCCTGCTGCGCAAGTGGTACGAGCTGATGCTGGCGGCGCAGGAAGACCTGGCGAAGCTGATGACCGCCGAGCAGGGCAAGCCGCTGGCGGAGTCGCGCGGCGAGATCGCCTATGGCGCGAGCTTCATCGACTGGTTTGCCGAGGAAGGCCGGCGCATCTACGGCGACACGATCCCGACCCACGCCGCCGACAAGCGGCTGCTGGTGTTCAAGGAGCCGGTCGGCGTGTGCGCGGCGATCACGCCGTGGAACTTCCCGAACGCGATGATCACGCGCAAGGCGGCGCCGGCGATCGCCGCCGGCTGCACGGTGGTGGTCAAGCCGGCCGAGCAGACGCCGCTGTCGGCGCTGGC
>JBBIST010000053.1:0-22007 GCA_037441125.1 Burkholderiales bacterium | reverse complement strand
GCTGCGGCCGGCGGCCGCCAGTTCCGCCAGCCCGGCGGCGCTGGCGCGCAGCGCGCGCCGCTCGAGCGCCCGGTAGAGCGCGATCAGATGCTCGCCGAAAGGCGTGAGCACGGTGGCGCCGGCCTGATTGCGGCCGGGGTGGGTGTGCGCGACCGGCTGCTCGAACATCTCGTTCAGCGCGCCGAGCAGCTCCCAGGCGCGCTTGTACGACATGCCCATCGCGCGCGCCGCCGCCGCCAGCGACCGGCCCTCGCGGATGTGCTCGAGCAGCTCGATCTTGCCGTGACCGAGGCGGCCGCCGGCCAGTTCGATGCGCAGGATCAGTTGCGGGTACGGCGGCGCGCGCCGCCGGGTCGCGAGAGCCACCGCGGAACTCAACTCGGCGTGTAGGCCAGGCGCACGTAGATCGGCGCGAAGGGGCTGGCCTGGGTGATCTCGACCAGGTTCTCGCGCGCCAGTTCGAGCAGCGCCAGCAGGTGCACAACCACCAGCGGCACCCCGCGCGCGGGGTCGAACAGCTCGCCGAACTCCAGGAAACGCGCGCCCTGCAGGCGCTTGAGAATCAAGCTCATGTGCTCGCGCACCGACAGCTCTTCGCGGCCGATCCGGTGGTGCGTGTACAGGCGCGCGCGCCGGAGCACTTCGGCCCAGGCCTGGGCGAGGTCGATCAGGCCAAGCTCGGGCCAGCGGCGCTGCGCCTCGCGGTCGATCGCCACCGCGGCGCGCACGAAGTCGCGGCCGAGGTGCGGCAGCTCGTCGATGCGCGCCGCGGCGAGCTTGATCCTCTCGTACTCGACCAGGCGCCGCACCAGCTCGGCGCGCGGATCCTCGCAGTCTTCGCCGTCGCGGGCGGCGCGCGGCGGCAGCAGCATCCGGCTCTTGATCTCGATCAGCATCGCCGCCATCAGCAGGTACTCGGCCGCCAGCTCCAGGTTGCGGCTGCGGATCTGGTCGATGTAGGCGAGGTACTGCTCGGTCAACGGCGCCATCGGGATGTCGAGGACGTTGAAGTTCTGGCGCCGGATCAGGTACAGCAGCAGGTCGAGCGGGCCTTCGAAGGCTTCGAGGAAGACCTCGAGCGCATCGGGCGGGATGTACAGGTCCTGCGGCAGCGCGAACAGCGGCTCGCCGTACAGGCGCGCCAGGGCCACGCCGTCGATCACCTGCGGCGAGACATCTGCGGCGTCGGCGGCCGGCGGCGGCAACGCCGGCTCGGCACTTGCGCGCGCGCTCAGTTCACTCACGCTTCCTCTGGCGTGAAGTAGACGTAGCCGCGCTGCGGCACGCGCGCTTCCTGCGCGCGCCGCAACTGGTCGCGGTCGAGCTCGCGGTCCCACCACAGGGCGCGGGCCTCGCGCTGGCGGCGCTCGATATCGGGGTCGCGCGCCTTCAGTTCCTTGAGGAAGCGCGTCAGTTCGGACTCGTAACCGGTCGCCATCGTGTCCACGGTCAGCGGATCGCCTTGGTGAACGGGAACACCTTGGTCAGACCGAGGATGTCGGTGATCAGCAGGATCAGGAACACCGCGAACAGCACGCCGAGCACGTCGCTGGCGCCGGCCGGCAGGCGGTCGAGCTGCTCGGCCAGCAGGCGCGCCTCCTGGTCGCTGAGCGCGGCTACGCGTGCTTCGACCTGCGCCGGATCGACGCCGCGCGCGGCCAGCGCTTCGCGCACCTCGGCGCGCTCGAGCAGGGCGCCGAGACGCTGCTGGACGCTGTTGCCGGCGAGCGCTTCCGTGGTCGTGACCAGGGCCGGCGCTTCGACGGCCGCCGGCTGCGCCAGCGCGGGGAAGGTGGTGCCGAGCACGCTGGCGGCAGCGATCGCGGCGACGGTGCGACGGAAGGCGGGCATCCGGGACTCCTTGCGGTAGTGGCCGGCGACGACGGTCGCGGCTCGCGGGCGAAAGCTTACGTCATGCCGGCCCTGCGCCGGCGCGTGCACGCGCTGCGCTGGAACTGCTGACACGGCACAGGCCGGCGCGGCCGGCTCAGGCGGCTTCGCGGATGAACTCGCGGATCTGCGGGTAGATCGACTCGCGCCAGCGGCGGCCGGAGAAAATGCCGTAGTGGCCGGCGCCCTGCGCGGTCAGGTGTCGCTTGCGCTCGGCCGGGATGTTCCGGCACAGGTCATGCGCGGCGCGTGTCTGGCCGCTGCCCGAGATGTCGTCGAGTTCGCCCTCGATCGTGAACAGCGCCACGGTGCGGATCGCTTCGGGCGCGACCCGCTCGCCGCCGACCTGCCAGGCACCGCGCGGCAGCCGATGCTCCTGGAACACGATCCGGATCGTGTCCAGGTAGTACTCGGCCGGCAGGTCGAGCACGGCGTTGTACTCGTCGTAGAAGCGGCGATGACCTTCGGCGTCCTCGAGGTCGCCCTTGACCAGATCGAGGTAGTAGTCCCAGTGCGAGTTCAGGTGCCGGTCCGGGTTCATGGCCACGAATCCGGCGTGCTGCAGGAAGCCCGGGTAGACACGGCGCAGGTAGCCCGGGTGCTGTTCGGGCACCTTGAAGATCACGTGCGTCTCGAACCACTCGATCGACTTGCGCGTGGCGAGCGCATTGACCTGGGTCGGATTGCGCCGGGTGTCGATCGGACCGCCCATCATCGTCATCGAGCGCGGCAGCTTGGGGTCGCCGGCGGCCGCCATCAGCGACACCGCCGCCAGTACCGGCACGGTCGGCTGGCACACCGAAATCACGTGCACGTCGGGCCCGAGGAGGCGGATGAACTCGGTCACGTAGGCGACGTAGTCGTCGAGGTGAAACGGCCCCTGCGCCAGCGGCACCAGCCGGGCGTCGATCCAGTCGGTGATCCAGACCTCGTGCTCGGGCAGCAGGGCGCGCACCGTGTCGCGCAGCAGGGTCGCGTGGTGACCCGACAACGGCGCCACCAGCAGCACGCGCGGATCGGTGCGGCGAGAGGCCGCTGCCTGCGACAGGTCGCGCTCGAAGTGCAGCAGCCGGCAGAACGGCCGGCTCAGGACGGTGACCTCGCGCACCGCCACCTCGGCGCCGTCAACGCGGGTCGAGGCGAGGGCAAACGGCGGCTTGTCGTAGTGCTTGCCGACCCGGTGCAGCAGGTCGTAGCCGGCCGCGAGCCGGCGCGAGAAGGGCGTGTACGACAGCGGGCTGTAGGGCGAAGAAAACAACTCCGAGGTGGCCTGCGCCCACAGCGACAGCGGGTTGAGCAGTTTGCGCTGCAGGTCATGCAGGTGATAGAGCACGCCGATCTCCCCTCAGCGGCAGAACCGGGCGGTGCAGGTCTGCGCCTGCCTTGCCGGTGGCCCGATTGCGGTAATAGTTGGCAGTGTAGGGCGGATTGCCGCCGGCGATCGCTGCAACTGCGGTCGCCAAGGCGTCGATTCCGGCGCCTCGCCGGCCGGCCGACCGGCGGCGCGGGCGATCGCAGGCGGTCTCGTTCAACGCTCGAGGTACTGCATCTTGGCGCGCACGTCCTTCCACTCGTCGGCATCGGCCGGGTGCGGCTTCATGCGCGTGATCGACGGCCACTTTTTCGCCAGCTCGACGTTCAGGGCGATGAATTTGCGCTGGTCCTCGGGCACGTCTTCCTCGGCGTAGATCGCGGTCACCGGGCACTCGGGGATGCACACGGCGCAGTCGATGCACTCGTCGGGCTCGATCGCCAGCATGTTCGGCCCTTCGCGGAAGCAGTCGACCGGACAGACATCGACGCAGTCGGTGTACTTGCACTTGATGCAGGGCTCGGTGACGACGTGGGTCATGATGCAGGTTGGGCCGGGTCGCCGGCGCAGGCGTTGCAGCGTGAATTCGGCACCGCATTCTAGCGCCGCGCATCGGCGTTTCGAGCTTGGCCGGCGGCGCGTCGGTGAGGCGGCGCCGGCATGCGCGATACTCGCGATCGGCGCCGGCGGCGCGTCCGGCTCGAGCGATCGCGCCGTCCGCCTCGCCCGGGATCCGCGCCGTGATCATCTCCAGTCTGCTCGATACCGACCTGTACAAGTTCACGATGATGCAGGTCGTCCTGCATCACTTTCCGGGCGCCCAGGTCGAGTACCGCTTCAAGTGCCGCACCGCCGGCGTTGATTTCGCGCCCTGCGTCGGCGCGATCCGCGAGCAGGTGGCGGCGCTGTGCACGCTGCGCTTTGCCGAGGACGAACTCGTCTATCTGCGCGCGCTGCGCTTCATCAAGAGCGACTTCGTTGACTTCCTCGGCCTGTTCCAGCTCAACACAAAGTACATCGCGGTCAGCGCCGCGGCCAACGGCGAACTCGAGCTCGTGATCCGCGGGCCGTGGCTGCACACGATCCTGTTCGAAGTCCCGGTGCTGGCGATCGTCAACGAGGCCTACTTCCGTGCCACGCAGCCAAACCCGGACTACGCCGAGGGCCGGCGGCGGCTGCGCGCCAAGATCGAGCTCGTCGCCAACGATGCGCGCCTAGCCGGCGGCGACGGCCCGCGCATCGCCGATTACGGCACCCGGCGCCGTTTCTCGCGCGCCTGGCACGACGAGGTGCTGCAGACCCTGAAGCGCGACTTTCGCGCCCATCTGGCCGGCACGAGCAACGTCCACTTCGCGATGAAGCACGGGCTGATACCGCTGGGCACGATGGCGCACGAGTATCTACAGGCCTGTCAGGCGCTCGGCCCGCGCCTGCGCGATTCGCAGACCTTCGCCTTCGAGACCTGGGCGCGCGAGTATCGCGGCGACCTCGGCATCGCCCTGTCCGACGTCTATGGGCTCGACGCCTTCCTGCGCGACTTCGACCTGTACTTCTGCAAGCTGTTCGACGGTGCGCGCCACGACTCCGGCGATCCGATCGCCTGGGGCGAGCGCATGATCCGCCATTACGAGGCGCACCGCATCGACCCGCGCACCAAGACGCTGGTGTTCTCGGACGCACTGACCTTCGCGCGCGTGGTCGAGCTCTATCTGCGCTTCCGCGACCGCGCGCGCACCGCCTTCGGCGTCGGCACCCATCTGACCAACGACCTCGGCTACGTAGCGCCGCAGATCGTGATCAAGATGGTCCGCTGCAACGGTCAGCCGGTGGCCAAGCTGTCCGACTCGCCGGAGAAGAACATGTGCGACGACGAGGCCTATCTCGCCTATCTGCGCCAGGTGTTCCAGATCAAGGCCTAGGCGCCGCGCCGCGCCGATAGAATCGCCCGCCCACCAGGGCCCTCGCCATGGACGAACTCGACACCGCCCGCGCACGCGCCGCCATCTTCGCCGGCATCCGCGCCGCGCAGAAGCGCGGCGGTGCAGTCACCGAATCCGAGCGCGCAGCGGTGGCCGACTACCTGGTGCGCCATCCGAGCGGTCCGCGTCCGCCGCTCGCCGGCGATCTCGTGGCGCGCCTGCGCGCGGCCGCCGAACGCATGGCGAGCACGGTCGAGGAGGTTGCCGACTGGGCGGCGGCGCCGGCGGCGGTGGCGCGCTATCTGGCGACTCACGGGCTCGGACGCAGCGCGGTGGCCTGGGACACGCTTGCCCATCTGGACTGGGCCGGCGCCGGGCTCGCGGTCGAGGCCAGGCCGCCGAAGCGCGACGAGCGCGACGGCGCCGATCCGGTCGGCATCACCGGCTGCTACTGCGCCCTGGCCGAGACCGGGACGCTGGTGCTGCTGTCGTCGCCGCAGACGCCGGCGGCCACGCATCTGCTGCCGGCCACGCACATCGCGCTGGTGCCGGCAGCGCGCATCGTGGCGACGATGGAAGATGCCTTCGCGCTGCTGCGCACCGAGCGCGGCGCCGAGTCGATGATGCCGCGCGCGATCAACATGGTGAGCGGGCCCTCGCGCACCGGCGACATCGAGCAGACGATCGTGCTCGGCGCGCACGGACCGTTCCGCGTCCATTTGGTCATCGTCAGCGGAGCCTGAGTTGACGCTCGCAACCGGCGCCGGCCGCCGCCGGCGGTGGGCCGGTGTGCTGCTGCTCGGCGTGGCCGGCGACGCCGGCGCCAGCGGTCTCGACGGCGCCGCGCTGTCTTTGCTCTGGGCCTTGCCGTTCGCGTCGATCCTGCTGGCGATCGCGCTCGGTCCGCTGCTCGCCGCGGCGTTCTGGCACCGGCACTACGGCAAGGTCTCGGCGGCGTGCGCGGCGGCGTTCTTGTTGCCGTTCGCCGAGCACGTAGGCGTCGGCCCGGCGCTGCAGGCGCTGGCGCACACGCTCGTGGCCGAGTTCATCCCGTTCATCCTTCTGCTCACGGCGCTGTACGCGACCGCCGGCGGCATCTACATCCGCGGCAACCTGCGCGGCTCGCCGGCGGTCAACACGGCGCTGCTCGGCATCGGAACGGCGCTGGCGAGCGTGATCGGCACCACCGGCGCGGCGATGCTGCTGATCCGGCCGCTGTTGCGCGCCAACGACGCGCGCCGCCATCGGACACACGTGGTGATCTTCTTCATCTTCCTGGTGGCCAACATCGGCGGCTCGCTGACGCCGCTCGGCGACCCGCCGCTGTTCCTGGGCTTCCTCAAGGGGGTGGACTTCTTCTGGACCACGCGCGCGATGCTCGGGCCGATGCTGGTGTCGGCGATCGTGCTGCTCGTGGTCTTCTACTTTCTCGACCGCTGGTTCTTCCGCCAGGAGGACCAGATCCCGGTCGACCCGACGCCCGATGCGCCGATCCGCATCGAGGGCTGGATCAACGTGCTCGTGTTCGGACCGGCGGTGCTGGCGGCGGTGCTGATGTCGGGCCTGTGGCAGCCCGGCATCAAGGTCACGATCCTGGGCACGCCGGTCGAACTGCAGGATCTCGTGCGCAACCTCGCGCTGGCGGCGATCACGTTGCTTTCGCTCTGGTTCACCTCGAGCCGCATCCGCGCCGACAACCACTTCGAGTGGGGGCCGATGGTCGAGGTGGGCAAGCTCTTCGCCGGCATCTTCGTCACGATCGTGCCGGTGATCGCGATCCTGCAGGCCGAAAACGCCGGTGCGCTGGCGCCGCTGGTGGCGCTGGTCAGCGATCCGTCGGGCGCGCCGATCGACTGGGTCTACTTCTGGCTCACCGGCGCGTTGTCGAGCTTCCTCGACAACGCGCCGACCTACCTGGTGTTCTTCAACCTGGCCGGCGGCGACGCGCAGGTGCTGATGGGACCGCTGGCGTCGACGCTGACCGCGATCTCGGCCGGCGCGGTGTTCATGGGGGCGAACACCTACATCGGCAACGCGCCCAACTTCATGGTGCGGGCGGTTGCGCTCTCGCGCGGCGTGCCGATGCCGAGCTTCTTCGGCTACATGGCCTGGTCGGGCGCGTTCCTGCTGCCGCTGTACCTGCTGCTGACCTTCCTGTTCTTCGTCTAGCGGCGCAGTCGGCTGCGTCAATATGCGATGCTTCGCCCCCGTCGCGCTCCTCGCCCCTGACCGTCCGCTGTCATGAACGTCGTGCTGTTCGTCGTCGGCCTGGTGTTGCTCGTCGCCGGCGCCTCGCTGCTGGTGCGCGGCGCCTCGCGCCTGGCGCTGTCGCTTGGCGTCTCGCCGCTGGTGGTCGGACTGACGATCGTCGCCTTCGGCACCAGCTCGCCCGAGCTGGCGGTGTCGGTCGGCGCCGCGCTCGAAGATCGGGTCGACATCGCCGTCGGCAACGTCGTCGGCAGCAACATCTTCAACGTGCTGTTCATCCTCGGTCTGTCGGCGCTGATCGCGCCGCTGGTCGTGCACACGCAACTGATCCGCCAGGAGGTGCCGGTGATGATCGGCGCCTCGTTGCTGCTGCTCGCTCTGGGTCTGGACGGCGCGCTGAGTTTCGCCGACGCGGCGCTGCTGCTCGGCCTGCTGCTCGCCTACACGGCGTTCCTGATCGTGCAGTCGCGCCGCCAGACGCAGGCCGACGCCGAGGAGTACGCCGAGGCGCTCGAACCGCGCAGTCAGTGGGACCGGCACTGGGCGGTGCAGATCGCGCTCGTGGTCGGCGGCCTGGCGCTGCTGGTGATCGGGTCCGACTGGCTGGTGACGGCGGCGGTCGCCTTCGCCCGCGCGCTTGGCGTCAGCGATCTGGTGATCGGCCTGACGATCGTCGCCGCCGGCACCTCGATGCCCGAGGTCGCCACGTCGATCGTGGCGGCGATCAAGGGCGAGCGCGACATCGCGGTCGGCAACGTCGTCGGCAGCAACACCTTTAACATCCTCGGCGTCCTCGGGCTGACCGGGGTGGTCGCCGGCGACGGTATGCCGCTGGCGCCGGCGGTGCTGAACTTCGATCTCTGGGTGATGCTGGTCGTGGCTTTCGCCTGCCTGCCGGTGTTCCTCACCGGACGCGAGATCGCACGCTGGGAGGGCGGCGTGTTCATCGGCTACTACGTCGCTTACACCGCCTACCTGATCCTCGCCTCGCAGCAGCACGAGTTGCTGCCGCGCTTCTCGCAGGTGATGCTCGGCTTCGTGATCCCGCTGACGATCGTGACCCTGATCGTGATGCTGCTGCGGCGGCCGACACCTCGATGAAGACCGCCGCGGTCGACCCCGGCGCCGTGGCGACCGGCGCCCGCCTGCGGCCGCCGCGCGCCGCCGCCCGTGCCGCGCGCCTTGCGTCTGCTGCCGGCGGCCGTCGGGAACTGCGATGGGCGTGAAGGGCCACGGTATCTCGCGCCTCGGGCTGCTGGCGCTGATCCCGCTGGCGCTCGCGCTGGCCGCTGCTGTGCACGGCCAACGTGCCGACCCGATCCCGGCCTGGGTGCTGGAGCTGCCCTGGTCGCCGACGCTCGGCGTCGAGCTGACGCTGAACATCGACGGCCTGGCGCTGCTGTTCATCCTGCTGATCTGCGGCATCGGTTCCCTCGTATTCGTCTACGCCGCCGCCTACATGGCCGGCGTGCCGGACCGGGCACGGCTGTTCGTGCTGCTGCTGCTGTTCATGCTGTCGATGCTGGGCGCGGTCAGCACCGACAACGTGATCGCGCTGTTCGTGTTCTGGGAAATGACCAGCCTGACCTCGTTCCTGCTGGTCGGCTTCAAGCACGAAGACGACACAAGCCGCCGTTCAGCGCAGCAGGCGCTGTTCGTCACCGGCGGCGGCGGCCTGGTATTGCTGGCGGGATTGATCCTGCTGGCCGAGATCGGCGGCTCCTATTCGATTCGAGCGCTGATCGCCAGCCACCCGGCCTGGATCGACGACGCGCGGGTGCCGGTGGCGCTGGCGCTGATCTTCGTCGGTGCCTTCACCAAGAGCGCGCAGTTCCCGTTCCACTTCTGGTTGCCGAACGCGATGAGTGCGCCGACGCCGGTGTCCGCGTACCTGCACTCGGCCACCATGGTCAAGCTTGGCGTCTATCTGCTGGCACGCCTGCACCCGGCCTTCGGCGAGCTGCCGCTGTGGCAGTTCACCTTGACCGCGGTCGGCGGCTTTACTGCGGCGCTGGCGATGGCGCTGACGTTGCGCGAGCGCGACCTGAAGCGGATCCTCGCCTGGTCGACGGTGGCCGCACTCGGCACCATGGTGATGCTGATCGGCGTGCCCGGAGACGGCGCGCCGACCGCGGCGGTCGCATTCCTGCTGGCGCATGCGCTGTACAAGGCGCCGCTGTTCTTCGTCGCCGGCAACGTTGACCATTCCACCGGCACACGCCGGATCGACGATCTGGCCGGGCTGGCGCCGGTCATGCCGTGGACTGCGGCGGCGGCACTGCTGGCCGGGCTGTCGATGGCCGGGATGCCGCTGTCCTTCGGCTTCGTCGCCAAGGACATGATGGCGATCGCCAAGGCCGGCGACGGCGGCTTTGCCTGGGTCGGCTACGCGAGCCTGTTCGTGAGCGCGGTGTCGGTCGCGGTGGCGGCGGTAGCGGCGATCCGCGTGTTCTGGCATCGCGGCGGGCGCAGACCGGTCGGCGTGCGCGACGGTGGCTGGGGGCTGATCGTGCCGCCGCTGCTGATCGCGCTGACGGGCGTTGTGCTCGGGCTGGCGCCGCACCTGGTCGATCCGCTGATCCGCAGCGCGGCGCAGGCGATGTTGCCCACGGCCGAGATTCGCGGCCTCGTCTTCGATCCGACCGACCGCGCGGTGCTCGGAGCGCTGGCGGCGGCGGTGGCCGCGGGGGCAGTGATCTACGCCTTCTGGGACCGGCTGCACGCGCAGTTCGACCGGCTGCCCTGGCTCGACCAGGTCAGCACCGCGGCGATGTACCGCGCCCTGGTGGCGGCGATCCCAAAGGCGGCGGCGATCACACCGCGTCTGCAAAGCGGCAGCCTGGTCGGCTACACGGTCTGGCTGCTGCTGGCAGTGGCGGCGGCGCTCGCGGCCGCCCTGGCGGCGGCCAACGTCGTGTGGCCGGCGCGCGAGCTGCCGTCGCTGGCGGTGGCCGGCGCCAGCGCGCTGCTGATCGTGGCGGCGCTGGCCGCCTGTGTGGTGCGCGATTCCTTCGTGCTGCTGCTGGCCGCCGGTCTGGTGGGCTTTGGATCGGCGTTGCTGTTTCTGTTCCTCGGCGCGCCCGATCTGGCCTTCACCCAGTTCGCGGTCGAGGTCGCGTTCGTCGTCGTGATCGCCGCCATCCTGCTGCGCGTTCGCCGTCTCGATCTGGTGCCGGCGGGCCGCCAGCGCGCCTGGCCGCGGATCGTGATCGCACTGGCCTTCGGCGCCCTGGCGACGCTGCTGCTGCTGGCGGCGGTCGGCGGCCCGCTCGATCCGGCCCTGGCGCAGTACTTCGGTGCGCAGTCGGTGCCGCAGGCGCACGGCCGCAACGTGGTCAACGTGATCCTGGTCGACTTCAGAGCGGTCGACACCATGGGCGAGATCGCGGTGGTCGCGGTCGCTTTCGTCGCCGCGCTGCCGCTGCTGCGGCTGGCCTACGAACGGGCGCGAGCCAGGCGCTCGCCGGCCGCAGGCGAGGAGGGGCGATGACGCCGCGCGCGGTGATCCTCGACGTGTTCGTGCGCGGGCTGTACCCGCTGATGCTCGTGGTGTCGGTCTGGATCCTGCTGCGCGGCCACAACGCGCCGGGCGGCGGCTTCATCGGCGGCATGATCGCGGTGGCTGCCACGGCGATGCTCGCGGTCGGCAGCGGCGCCTTGCAGGCGCAGCAGCGCATGCCGCTCGGGCCGCTGCGACTGGCCGCCGCCGGCGTGCTGCTGGCGCTCGCCAGCGGCCTGCCGGCCTGGGCCGTCGGCAGCGCCTACATGACGCACCTGTGGGCGAGCGTGCCGCTCGGCTTCACCGATCTCAAGGTCTCGACCGTGATGCTGTTCGACCTCGGCGTGTACCTGGCGGTGTGGGGCGCCCTCGGCGGGCTGTGCGCGCAGGTAGTGAGCCTGGACGAGTCGCGCCGCGACGAGGACGCCGGATCGGCGGCGGAGCGCGAAGCATGATCTGGGCGCTCGCCGCCGCCGTTTTCGCGATCGTCGCCGCCGGCGTCTACCTGGCGCTGGCGCGCGACCTCTTGCGTTGCGTGATCGGCGTGTCGTTGATCGGCTCGGCCGCCAACCTGGTGATGTTCGCGGCCGGGCGAGTCGGCGTGGCCGTGCCGCCGGTGATCCCGGCCGGCCAGACGGCGCTGGTCGATGCCGCCAATCCGCTGACGCAGGCGCTGGTGCTGACCGCGATCGTGATCGGCTTCGCGCTCACCTGCTTCTCGCTCGTGCTGGTGCTGGCGCTGAGCAGCCGCGCCGGCATTGCCGACAGCGAGCGGCTGCGACTGGCCGAGCCGCCGCCCGGTGCCGACGGCAAGCCGGCCGAGGACGAGGCGCACTGATGGCCGGCGTTCTCGTTGCCACGCCGCTCTTGGTGCCGTTGGCCACCGGGCTCGTTGCGCTGCTGGCGGCCGAGCACCCGCGCCTGCAGCGGGCGCTGAGCCTCGTCGGCGTGTTCGCGTTTCTCGCCTGCGCGGTGGCACTGTTGGCCGCGGTCGAGGCGAGCGGTACCTTGCGCGTGGCCTTCGGCGACTGGCCGGCGCCGTTCGGCATCGAGTTCGCCGCCGATCGGCTCGGCGCCAGCATGGTGCTGATCACGGCGCTGATGGGCGCGGCCACGCTCGTGTTCCAGCTCTCCGACGCCGATCCGGCGCCGCCATCGCCGACCCTGCTGCCGCTGGTGCACTTCCTGCTGGCCGGGGTCGGCGGCGCCTTCGTCACCGCCGACCTGTTCAACCTGTACGTGTGGTTCGAGGTGATGCTGATCGCCGCCCTCGGCCTGCTCGCGCACGGTGCCAGCGCGCGCCAGCTCGACGCGACTCTCAAGTACTTCGTGCTCAACGTGCTCGGCACGATGCTGCTGCTGATGTCGATCGCCTACCTGTACGGCATCACCGGCCACCTGAACTTCACTGCCCTGGAGAACGCCGCGCAGGCGATCGACCCGCTGCGGCTGCTGCCGTTCGTAGCGGCGCTGGCGGCGGCGTTCCTGATCAAGGCCGGCGCCTTCCCGCTCTATGCCTGGCTGCCGGCCTCGTACCACACGCTGCCGGCGCCGCTGGCGGCGCTGTTCGCGGCGCTGCTGACCAAGGTCGGCGTCTACGCCGTGCTGCGCCTGCTCGGCGACCTGTTCACGGTCTCGCCGCCGGCGCTGTACGAGGCGCTCGGCTGGATCGCGGTGGCGACCATGCTGCTGGGCGTGCTCGGTGCCGCCTGGCACTGGGACATCCGGCGCATCCTCGCCTTCCACATCATCAGCCAGATCGGCTACATGCTGCTCGGCATCGCGCTCGCCAGCCGCGAGGGCAACGCCGGCGCGATCTTCTACATCCTGCATCACATCATCGTGAAGGCGAACCTGTTCCTGATCGCGGCGATCGTCTTCCGCCTCGCCGGCAGCTACGATCTGCGCCGCACCGGCGGCCTGTACCGGCTGCGGCCCTGGCTCGGCGTGCTGTTCCTGGTGCCGGCGCTGTCGCTGGTCGGCCTGCCGCCGCTGTCGGGCTTCTGGGCCAAGCTGATCGTCCTGCGCGAGGCGATGCTGCAGGACCAGTGGCTGTGGGCGGCGGCGGCGCTGGTGGTCGGATTCCTGACCCTGTACTCGATGATGAAGATCTGGTTCGAGGCGTTCTGGAAGCGCCATCCGGATCCGCACTGGCAGCCGCCGCGGCAGGTGCGGCTGGCGCCGGCCTATGCGGCGACCGTTGCGCTGGCGGCGTTGACGGTGGCGATCGGCCTGTGGCCGGAGCCGCTGGTGCAGTTCGCGCAGCAGGCGGCGGCCTCGCTGGAGCGCGCGCCATGATCGGCCGCTTCGCCATCGCGGTCGCGCTGCTCGCGACCTTCCTGTGGCAGATCGTCAACGCCGGCGTCGCCACCGCCTGGCTGATCCTGCGGCCCGGCAAGCGTCCGCAGCCGGCGCTGGTGCGGATGCGATTCGCCGGCCTGAACGAAACCGGCGCCGCGCTGCTCGGCTGCATGATCACGCTCACGCCCGGCACCACGGCCATCGACATCGACATGGAGCGCGGCGAGATGCTGCTGCACCTGCTCGACGGCAGCGATCCGGATGCCGCCCTGGCCTCGGTGCACGCCGACTTCGAGCGGCCGCTGCGGGCGTTGTGTCCGGCCGAGCCGCGGTCATGACCGCAACGCTGGTGACGCTGCTGGTGGCCGGCTCGCTGGCGGCGATCGCGCTGGCGGTGCTGCGCATGCTGCGCGGCCCGACCCAGGCCGACCGGATCATCGCCCTCGACGTCGTGTTCTCGGCCAGCATCGCGCTGGCGGCGGCGGCGGCGCTGCACACCGGGCGGGCGCTGTTCCTCGACGTCGCCATCGGCCTGGCGCTGGTCGGCTTCGTCGCCACCATCGTCTGGGCGCGGCTGATCGACAAGTCGCCGCGCGAGCACCAGTGAGTCGGCCATGACGCTGATCGCCCTCGTCCTGGTAGCGCTCGGCGTGGCGCTGCTGCTGGTGGCCGCCGCCGGGCTGTTCCTGCTGCCCGATGCGCTGGCACGCCAGCACGCGGCGACCAAGTCGGGCACGCTGGCGCTCGGGCTGATCCTGATCGGCAGCGCCTTTTACGCCGGCGATGCCGGCTGGACGCTGCGCGTGCTGGCGATCCTGGTGCTGCTGGTGGTGACGCTGCCGGTGGCCTCGCACATGCTGGCGCGCGCCGCCACGCGCGAGACCACCGGCGAGCAGACGCTGGCGCAGGTGCCGATCGCCGGTCCGGCGCCGCCGGCGGCGAGCGCGCAATTGCCCGCCGGCGGCGCGAAAGGCCGGCGATGACGACGCCGCCGAAGGTGGTGGTCGCGCGCCGCATCTTTCCGGCGCTGATCGATGAGCTGCGGGGGCGTTACCGCCTGAGCGACAACCAGGACGACGCCACCTGGACGCCGGAGCAACTGGCGGCGCACGCCGCTGACGCCGACGGCCTGCTGGTCACCGCCGGCGAACGCATCGACGGCGCGCTGCTGGCGCGCTGCCCGCGCCTGCAGGTGGTGAGCAACATCGCGGTCGGCTTCAACAACCTCGATCTGGCCGCTTGCACCGCCGCCGGCGTGGCCGCGACCAACACGCCCGAAGTGCTCAACGAAGCCACCGCCGATCACGCCTGGGCGCTGCTGCTGGCGGCGGCGCGCCGCGTCGGCGAGGCCGAGCGCTGGCTGCGCGCCGGCCACTGGCAGCGCTGGGAGTTCGAGACGCTGATGGGCGCAGAACTGCACCGCGCCACGCTCGGCATCGTCGGCCTGGGGCGCATCGGCCGCGCGATCGCGCGCCGCGCCGCCGGCTTCGAGATGCGCGTCATCTACCACAACCGCACGCGGCTGCCGGCGGCGCAGGAAGGCGGCGCCGAGTGGCTGCCGCTCGAGGCGCTGTTGCGCGCGGCCGACCACCTGATCGTCGTCGTGCCGTACTCGGCGGCGAGCCATCACCTGATCGGCGCGCCGCAACTGGCGCTGATGAAGCCGACCGCGGTGCTGGTCAACATCGCGCGCGGCGGCGTGGTCGACGACGGCGCGCTGATCGAGGCGCTGCACTCGGGCCGCCTGGCGGCGGCCGGACTGGACGTGTTCGAGAACGAGCCGCGCCTGGACGCGCGCTTCCTGTCGCTGGACAACGCCGTGCTGACGCCGCACATCGCCTCCAGCACGCGCGCCACGCGCAACGCGATGGCGCGCCTGGCGATCGCCAACCTCGATGCGGTGCTGGCCGGCCGGCGGCCGGCGGCGCTGCTCAACGCCGAGGTGTGGGACACTGCCGCGCGCCGCGCGCGGTCCTGAAGGCGCGAGTGCCGGCCGGTCGAAGGAGGCGATCGCAGATGTCGGAAATCAACTACGTGCGCAGCCACCGGCTGCCGCTGGCGCAGGCGAAGCGCATCGCGCAGCAGACTGCCGACGATCTCGCCCGCCAGTACGACCTCACGAGCCAGTGGCAGGGCGACACCCTGCACTTCCAGCGCAGCGGCGTCGACGGCTACATGCACGTGACCGCGGCCGAGATCGCGCTGCACGTCAAGCTCGGCTTCCTGCTGCGGCCGTTCAAGGCGCGCTTCGAGCAGCACATCGAGCGCCATCTCGAGCAGTTGCTCGACCAGGCAGCACCGACGGCCAGGCGCGGCGCGGCGAGCGCCAAGGCCGCAGCCAAGTCCGGCGGGCGGCGCCCCTGAACCGGCGGCGCTCGCCGATCACGTTGGCGTAAACGACACGGGCCGGCAGATGCCGGCCCGTGCTGCTTGGGCACCGCTGGCAAGCGTCGCTGGGCCCGCCTGCCTGCGCCTGTACGAACGCCGGGCCGGGCAGATCCCGGCCCGGCGTCGTGCTTAGTACTTCTTGGCTTCTTCCTTCTTCACTTCCGGAGCCGGAGCCGGGGCCGGAGCGGGAGCCGCCGCCTCGTCCTTCTTCACCTCGGGCGCGGGCATCGGCGCCGGAGCGGGCGCGGGCGCGGGGGCGGGGGCGGGGGCGGGTGCGGGCGCCGGCGCGGGAGCAGGCGCAGGCTTGCAGGCGGCCAGCACGGAAACGGCAATCGCGGCGAGCAACAGGGACTTCTTCATGGAGCGACCTTTCGCGAGGAGGGACGAGAAAAACCGGATGTCGGACGGCGAGACTTCGTTGCGCCGACGCCGTCCTTACGGATCGGCGCTCGGGGTCGATCAACTACAACCTGCCCGTCGGGGGAGGAGTATAAAGCTGCGCCGCAGCACGGGCGCACCGGTCTAGGCGAGTCCCTCGATGTTTGCGTTCACAGCCCGAGTGGCGCCACCGGCAGGTCGTGCGCGGCGGCCGCCCAGCGCCGGTCGAACTCGGCCAGCATCGGTCGCACGAACTGCTGGTGGTCGAACCAGAGCTCGCCGGCGGCGATCGGTCCAGGTTCGAGCAGCAGGCCGTGGCGATCGTCGACCAGCCACAGGACGGTGTCGCCGAGGGGGTCTTGATCGCTGGCTGCGCGAACCTGCACCGCATGGCACAGGCGGCGGCGCATCGCCTTGAAGCGCGGCGCTCGCGTCTCGATCCACAGCGGATCCTCGACCAGGACCTGCACGCGCGCGCCGCGCGAGTCGCGCGCCAGGCGGTCGAGCGCAGCGACCAGCGGTGCGGCGTCGAGCGCGAACACCGCGGCGTCGTACGAGCAGCAGCGCACGGCGCGCCGGGCGCGACCGGCGAGCTCGAGCAGCGCCTGCGCCAGTTCGGCGCGCGAGGCGATCGTTCGGCGCAGCGCAGTGTCGATCGCGGTCTGTCCTTCGGCCGATGCGCGGCCAGCCGGCCCGCGTGCAGCCAGCCGACAACATACCATCGCCGCGCGCGCGTGGCCGCCGGCGCGCGCCGGCGGTGCGACAATCACCGGCTCGCGAGGCGTTGCTCACGACGATGAAGATTTCGCGCGGTTGCCTGGTGAGCCTGCGGGTCAAGATGTTCGACGCGCAGGGCGCGCTGCTGGAAGACAGCGGTGAGCGCGCGCTCGTCTACCTGCACGGTGCCGACGACATCTTGCCGCGCGTCGAGGCCGCGCTCGAGGGCCGCGCCGCCGGCGACTCGCTACGGCTGCAACTCGAGCCGGCCGATGCCTTCGGCGACGACGATGCCTCGCTGCTGCACCTGCTGCCGCTCGCCGCGGTCGGCCGCGACGTCGACCTCGGCATGAAGTTCGAGGGCGTTCCCGGGCAGGCGAACGACGACCGCATCTACACGGTGGTCGACCTGACCGATGACGTGGCGCTGCTCGACGGCAACCATCCGCTCGCCGGCCGCGCGCTGCGCTTCGAGATCGAGGTGCTCGCCGTCGAGCCGGCCGGCGCCGCCGCGGATGCCGAAGGCGACACGCTGGCGCCCGACTTCCTGAGCGTCGGCCGGCGCGGCAACGGCGCCGGCCGCTGAGGCGCAAGACTGCGGCACGCCGCGGCGGTCACTCGTGCAGCAGCTTCAGTCCGAGCACGCCGGAGACGATCAGCACGATGCAGCCGATGCGCGCGGCATCGGCCGGCTCGTCGAACAGCAGCATGCCGAACAGCGCCGCGCCGGCCGCGCCGATGCCGACCCAGACCGCGTAGGCGGTGCCCACCGGCAGCACCTTCATCGTCAGGCCGAGCAGCCAGAACGACAGCAGTGCCAGCACCAGCACGGCCAGCGAGGGCAGCAGGCGGCTGAATCCCACCGTGTACTTCATGCCGACCGCCCACGCCACTTCGAGCACACCGGCCAGCGCGAGCAGCATCCAGGCCTGCGCGGTCGTGAGATTGAACATCGAACCCTCCGTCACGTTGCCGGTTGCGCAGTATCGCAGCGGCCGCTGGCGAACCGGCGCCGCCACCGCCGCCGCGACCGCGATTCGGCGCGCACTTCGTAGAATCGGCCGGTGTCCGCCGACGCTTCGCCGCCGTCCACCGCCCAGACTCGCGCTGGGCGCGGCATCGGCGTCGGTCTGTTGCTGGCAGCGGCCGGCAGCGTGCTGTTCTCCGGCAAGGCGATCGTGGTCAAGCTCGCCTACCGGCACGAGGTCGACGCCGAGACGCTGCTCGCGCTGCGCATGATCTTCGCGTTGCCGTTCTTCCTGGTCGCGCTGTGGTGGACCTCGCGCAACGCGGCGCCGCTGTCCGGGCGCGACCACCTGCGGCTGGCGGTGATCGGGCTGCTCGGCTACTACGCGGCCAGTTACCTCGACTTCCTCGGCCTGCAGTTCATCACCGCCGCGCTCGAGCGGCTGATCCTGTACCTGAACCCCACTCTGGTGCTGCTGATGTCGGCGCTGTTCCTCGGCCGCCGCATCCTGCGCCTGGACTGGATCGCGCTGGCGCTGTGCTACGCCGGCATCGTCGCTGTCTTCTGGCACGACCTGCACCTGGCGGGCGAGCAGGTCGCGCTCGGCGCGTTGCTGGTGTTCGGAGCCGCGCTGTGCTACGCCGCCTACCTGGTGCTGGCGGGCGAACTGGTGGCGCGCGTGGGCGCGATCCGCCTGACTTCGTACGCAATGTGCGTGGCCACCGGCGCCGTGGCTGTGCAGTTCGTCCTGATGCGGCCGATCGCCAATCTGGCCGCCAGCGAACCGGTGCTGTGGCTGTCGGCGTTCAACGCCGTCGTCTGCACCGTGCTGCCGGTGTTCGCGACCATGCTGGCGGTGGCGCGCATCGGCGCCGCCCACACGGCGCTGGCGGCGATGGTCGGGCCGGTGGCGACGATCGCGCTCGGTTATGTGTTTCTCGGCGAGGCGATCGGCGTCTGGCAACTGGCCGGCACCGCACTCGTGCTCGCCGGCGTGTCCGTGCTGACCATCAGGCGCAGCCCCTAGGCCGCGCGGCGATTTCACTCGAGGAGGAGCGATGCAAGCGAAGCTGATCCGAATTCACAGTCACGGCGGACCCGAGGTGCTGAGGCTCGAGCCGGCCGAGGTCGGCGACCCCGGCCCCGGCGAGGTGCGCATCCGCCAGCGCGCGATCGGCCTGAACTTCATCGACCTCTACTACCGCACCGGCCTGTACCCGGCGCCGCTGCCGCACGGACTCGGTTTCGAGGCGGCCGGCGTGGTCGAGGCGGTCGGCGGCGGGGTCGACTTCCTGAAGGAGGGCGACCGCGTCGCCTACGGCCAGGGGCCGCTCGGCGCCTACAGCGATCTGCGAGTGATGCCGGCGGCCACGGTCGTTCGCCTGCCGCAAGGAATCGGCTTCGACGAGGGCGCGGCGGTCATGCTCAAGGGCCTGACCGTGCAGTACCTGTTTCGCCAGACCTACCGGCTGCAGGGCCACGAGACGATCCTGTTCCACGCCGCCGCCGGCGGCGTCGGCCTGATCGCCTGCCAGTGGGCGCGCGCGCTCGGCGTGCGCCTGATCGGCACCGTGAGCACCGACGAGAAGGCGGCGCTGGCGCGCCGGCACGGCGCCTGGGCGACGATCAACTACAGCCGCGAGAACTTCGTCGAGCGCGTGAAGGAGCTGACCAACGGAGAGAAGGTGCCGGTGGTCTACGACGGCGTCGGCCGCGACACCTGGGAGGGTTCGCTCGACTGCCTGCAGCCGCGCGGGCTGATGGTGAGCTTCGGCAACGCCTCCGGCGCGGTCACCGGCGTCAACCTCGGCATCCTCGCCGCCAAAGGATCGCTGTTCGTGACCCGGCCCTCGCTCGCTGCGCACGTGGTGCCGCGCACGCGGCTGGAAGCCTCGGCCGAGGAACTGTTCGACCACCTGCTCAAGGGCCGGATCAAGGTCGAGATCGACCAGCGCTATCCGCTGGCCGAAGCCGCCCGCGCGCACGCCGATCTGGCCGCGCGCCGGACCACCGGCTCGAGCGTGCTTGCGCCTTGAGGTTCGGCCGCGCCTCGGACCGGCCCCGGGGCGCTCAGTAGACGCGCGGAATCAGCCGCTTGGTGCGCGCCTGGTAGTGCGCGTACTCGGCGAAGCGCTGGCGCAGGAAGGCTTCCTCGCGCGCGGCCTTGGCGAGCAGCACCGCGAGCAGCCCGATCCAGGCAGCGATCCGCCACGGGCGCGGATCGGCCACCAGCGCCGCCAGCATCAGCAGCAGCAGCGCCGCGTACATCGGATGGCGGATGTAGGCGTAGATGCCGTCGGTCACCAGGCGCGCGCCGGCCTTGACCTCGGGTCGAACGTTGAAGTTTCCCGGGCGGTTGGACGCGAGCGCGGCGACGCCGACGAACGTCGCGGCGGCGACGAGGCCGAAGGCGATCGCGTTGGCGAGCGGCGTGCCGCGCGCCTCGGTGCCGGCGATCAGCGCCACGATCAGCGCGAACTGCAGCGCCACCAGCAGCCAGGAGATCGGCGAGTTCATCGACGCAGCGGCTGGCCGGCGCTCGGAGCTGTGCGCGCTGCCGGCGCGCTCGCCGCAGCGGTCAGCCAGGCGCCGGCGCGGTTCAGTTCTCGATCGCCTTGGTGACGATCTCGCGCACGTCGCGCGACAGTTGCGGGCGGCGCGCCACTTCCTCGAGCGCGGCGCGCATCAGGCGCTGGCGGTCGGGGGTGTAGCGACGCCAGCGGTCGAGGGCGCGCGCCACACGCGCGGCCACGGTCGGATTGCTGCGGTCGAGCGCCAGCACCTGCTCGACCCAGAAGGCGTAGCCGGCGCCGTCGCTGCGGTGGAATTCGGCCGCGTTGTGGTTGCAGAAGCCCAGCACCAGCGCGTAGACGTTGTTCGGGTTGGCGAGCGAAAACGACGGATGCCGCAGCAGCACCTTGATGCGCGTCAGCACCGGCGGCTCGTCCGGCTGCGCCACCGCGGTCGCCTGCACCTGGAACCATTTGTTCATCAGCAGCGGCTCGCCGGCCCAGTCGCGCGCCAGTTGCACCAGGATCTCGGCCTTGAACGGCGCGGCGCTGTTGACGATCGCCGTCAGGGCCGCCTGGCGGTCGGTCATGTTGCTGGCGCCGGCGAGCTGCCGGCGGGCGGCCGCGAGCGCCTGCGGCGCGCCGCCCTCGACCAGGTAGGCGAGCGCGAGGTTGCGCAGCGCGCGCCGGCCGGCCAGTACCGGCAGCGGACGATCGTCGCCGCCGGTGTCGTTGGCCTCGTAGGCGGCCTGCCAGTCGGCCGCCAGGCGGGCGCCGAGTTCGCGCCGCAGGAAGCGGCGCGCCGCGCGGATCGCCTCCGGATCGACGATCGCCCGCTGGTCGGCGATGAAGCTCTCCGAGGGAAGCTGCAGCGCCTGTTCGCGGAAGGCGGTGGCGAGCGCACCGTCGTCGAGCGTGCGCCGGAACAGGTCGACGAACTCGTCGTCGAGCGCCGGCGGCTGCTCGATCTCGAAGGCGTCGGTGGCGGCGATCAGGCGCGTCACCGCCAGTCGCTGGCCGGCTTCCCAGCGGTTGAAGGGGTCCGAGTCGTGGCCGGCGAGGAACACCAGCTCGTCGTCGGCATAGCGGTAGTCGACGATGATCGGCGCCGAGAACTCGCGTGCCAGCGACGGCACCGGCGGCTGCCGCACGTTGACGAAGCGGACGCTGCGCGTCGAGTCGGCGAGTTCGATCGTGCGCGTGCCGCCGGCGGGCGCTGCCTCGCCTTCGAACTGCAGCGGCAGGTCGCGTCCGTCGCGGCCGACCAGTCCGATCGCCAGCGGGATGTGGAACGGTGCCTTGGCGCGCTGGCCCGGCGTCGGCGGGCAGGTCTGCGCCAGCGTCAGCTCGAACACCTGCGCCTGCTCGTCGTAGCGGCTGCCGACCGCCACCCGCGGCGTGCCGGCCTGCGCGTACCAGCGCGTGAATTGCGCCAGGTCGCGGCCGTTGGCATCGGCCATCGCGGCGACGAGGTCGTCGCAGGTGACTGCCTGGCCGTCGTGGCGCCGCAGATACAGTTCGAGGCCCTTGCGGAAGCCGTCGCGGCCGAGCAGCGTTTGCAGCATGCGCACCACCTCGGCGCCCTTCTCGTAGACGGTGGCGGTGTAGAAGTTGCCGATCTCCTGGTAGGAGTCCGGCCGCACCGGGTGCGCCATCGGACCGGCATCTTCCGGGAACTGCGCCGCGCGCAGGGCGCGCACGTCGTCGATCCGGCGCACGCCGCGCGCCCAGGCCGCCTGCCGCTCGCCGTCGGGCCCGGCGGCGCGCAGGTCGGCCTCCATCATGTCGGCCGAGAACTCCTGGTCGCGGAACACGGTCAGCCCTTCCTTGAGGCTCAACTGGAACCAGTCGCGGCAGGTGACACGGTTGCCGGTCCAGTTGTGGAAGTACTCGTGGCCGACGATCGACTCGATGTTGG
>JBBIST010000052.1:0-22657 GCA_037441125.1 Burkholderiales bacterium | reverse complement strand
ACGCTTCCACGGGCGCGGACCGCCCAGCACGTGAACGTGCAAGTGATAGACCTCTTGTCCGCCGTCCGGGCCGTTATTGATGACGATGCGGAAGCCGTCCGTAGCGCCTTGTTCTCGTGCCAGCCGGGGTGCGAGAAGCAGCATCTTACCCAAGAGCGCGCCGTGCCGGGGCTCGGCCGTGATCAGGCTGTCGACGTGCTCCCTCGGGACCATCAGCAAATGCACCGGGGCGGCCGGATGGATGTCATGGAAAACGAGGATGTCGTCGTCCTCGTAGACCTTCTTGCTGGGAATCTCGCCGACGGCGATGCGGCAGAAGATGCAGGCGGACATAGGTCGGATTCGGGATTCGGGAGTGGGGATTCGGGATTCAGGATTCAGGGAAAACCGTGACCGAGGCGCAACTTGATTCTTCCCCGAATCCCGAATCCCGAATCCCGAATCCTGAATCCGTTCTATCGGCGGCGGGCGCGGATCAGGCGCGCTCGCTTCGCTCGCGCGCGACGGCCTTGCGCGCCGCCTTCTCCTCGATGCCCGAGGTGCCGGCGCGACGCTGCAGCTCGGCCAGCACCTGCTCGGGCCGCAGGCCATGGTGGGCGAGCATGACCAGGCAGTGGAACCACAGATCGGCGGTCTCGGCCACGAGGCGGCCGGCGGCACCGGGGTCGCGGTCGGCATCCTTGGCGGCGAGTACGGTTTCGGTCGCCTCCTCGCCGATCTTCTTCAGGATCGCATCGGGGGCGCGCGACAGCAGGCGCGCGACGTAGGAGGACTGCGGGTCGCCATCGCGGCGCGACTCGATCACGTCGGCCAGGGCGGCAAGCACGCGATCGTCGGCAGGCGGTGCGGTCATTTGCGGTAGATGAGTTCGGGATCCCTGAGCACCGGATCGACCGCGCTCCAGCGGTCGCCGTCGAGCCGCCGGTAAAAGCAGCTCTCGCGTCCGGTGTGGCAGGCGATGCCGCCCGCCTGCTCGACAGCGTACAGCACGACGTCGCCGTCGCAGTCGAGCCGGATCTCGCGCACGGCCTGCCGGTGGCCGCTGTCCTCGCCCTTGCGCCACAGTCTGGCGCGCGAGCGCGACCAGTAGACCGCCTGGCCGCTGGCGGCGGTCTCGCGCAGCGCCTCGGCGTTGGCCCAGGCGACCATCAGCACGCGGCCGCTGGCTGCGTCCTGCGCGATCACCGGCACCAGGCCCTGGGCGTCGAAGCGCAGTTGGTCGAGCCAGTCCATTGGACTGCCTTCGCGCTGCGCGCGAAGGGATTCGCCCTTGGGGCGGCCCGGCGGGCTCATGATCGCGCCGCTTCAGTCGTCGAGCCGCACCGCGATGCCCTGCGCCGCCAGGAACTGCTTGGCCGCGCGCACCGTGAACTCGCCGTAGTGAAAGATCGACGCCGCCAGAACCGCATCGGCGCGCCCGTGGACGATGCCGTCGGCCAGGTGCTGCAGGCTGCCGACGCCGCCCGAGGCGATCACCGGTACCGGCACCGCGTCGGCCACCGCGCGCGTGAGCTCGAGGTCGAAGCCGGCGCGGGTGCCGTCGCGGTCCATGCTGGTGAGCAGGATCTCGCCGGCACCGAGCGCGGCGACGCGCCGCGCCCAGTCGATCGCGTCCAGTCCGACATTGCGGCGGCCGCCGTGGGTGTAGACCTCCCAGCCCTGCGCCGGATCGTCGCGCCGGCGGCGACGCGCGTCGATCGCCACCAGGATGCACTGCGCGCCGAAGCGCGCGCTCGCCTCGGCCACCAGCGGCGGGTCGAGCACCGCGGCAGTGTTGATCGAGATCTTGTCGGCGCCGGCGTTGAGCAGCCGGCGCACGTCGTCGACGCGGCGCACGCCGCCGCCGACGGTGAGCGGGATGAACACCTGTTCGGCGACCGCCTCGATCACGTGCAGGATCAGGTCGCGCTGGTCCGAGCTGGCGGTGATGTCGAGGAAGGTGAGCTCGTCGGCACCCTGCTCGTCGTAGCGGCGCGCGATCTCGACCGGGTCGCCGGCGTCGCGCAGGGCGACGAAGTTGACGCCCTTGACCACGCGGCCGGCGGCCACGTCGAGGCAGGGGATGATGCGCTTGGCGAGCATGCGCGAAGCTTACTGCGGCGCGGCGCCGGCCAAGCGCTGCCGGCGCATGCCGGCGGTCAGCGCTTCAGTGCTTCGACGCGCGCCTGCGCTGCGGCGAAGTCGAGCGTGCCTTCGTACAGCGAGCGGCCGAGGATCACGCCCTCGACGCCTTCGTCCTCGATCGCGCACAGGCGGTCGATGTCGGCCAGGTCGCGCACGCCGCCGCTGGCGAGCACCGGGATCTTCACCGCCCGCGCCAGCTCCACCGTGGCCTCGATGTTGACTCCGGTCAGCATGCCGTCGCGGCCGATGTCGGTGTACAGGATCGCATCGACGCCGTAGTCCTCGAACTTGCACGCCAGGTCGATTACGTCGTGGCCGGTGAGTTTGCTCCAGCCGTCGGTGGCGACCTTGCCGCCCTTGGCATCGAGCGCCACCACCACGTGGCCGCCGAAGGCGCTGCACGCGTCCTGCAGGAAACCCGGGTTCTTGACCGCGGCAGTGCCGATCACCACGTAGCGCACGCCGTCGTCGATGTAGCGCTCGATCAGATCGAGGTCGCGCAGCCCGCCGCCCAGTTGCACCGGCACCTGCTCGCCGACCGCCTCGACGATCCGGCGGATCACCGGCTCGTTGACCGGCCGGCCCGAGCGGGCACCGTTCAGATCGACGATGTGCAGGCGGCGCGCGCCGAGTTCGACCCAGCGCCGCGCCATTGCCACCGGGTCGTCCGAGAACACGGTCGCCGTGCCGAGGTCGCCCTGGCGCAGGCGCACGCAGTGGCCGTCTTTGAGGTCGATCGCCGGAATGAGAAGCATGGCATCAGGAGCGCAGCATCAGCGAGGCGCAAGCGCAGCGGGAGGAAGGACGGCAGGAGAGTCAGGAGAGCGCGCGGCGGCGGCGAGCCGCAGCGGTCAGGGGTTCCAGCGCGTGAAGTTCTCGTAGATGCGCAGACCGGCGGCAGCGCTTTTTTCCGGATGGAACTGAGTGGCGAAAATATTATCCGCCGCCACCACACAGGTAAAGACGCCGCCGTAGTCGCAGGTGCCGGCGGTCAGACGCGGATCGTCGGGACACACGTGGTAGCTGTGGACGAAGTAGAAGTAGCTGTCGTCGGCCACCCCGTGCCAGAGCGGATGCGGCGCCGTCTGGCGCACGCGGTTCCAGCCCATGTGCGGCACCTTCAGCACGGCGCCGTCGGCCTGTCGCAGACGCTCGTCGCGGAAGCGCACCACACCGCCGGCGAAGCGCCCGAGCCCGGGCGTGCGCTCGCCCGCGGTGCGGCTTTCCTCCGACCATTCGAACAGCATCTGCTCGCCGATGCACACCGCAAGCAGCGGCTTGGCCTGCGCCGCGCGCCGCACCGCATCTTCCAGTCCCGCCTCGCGCAAGTGGCGCATGCAGTCGGGCAGCGCCCCCTGGCCGGGCAGCACGACGCGGTCGGCGGCGTCGATCTCCCTCGCCTGGGCGCTGATGCGCACGGTCTGCCCGGGCGCGACGTGCTCGAGCGCCTTGGCCACCGAGCGCAGGTTGCCCATGCCGTAGTCGACGACGACGATCACTTCGGACAGGCCCCGATCAAAGACACCCCTTGGTCGAGGGAACGACGCCCGCGGCGCGCGGATCGAGTTCCGCCGCCATGCGCAGCGCGCGGGCGAAGGCCTTGAACACGGTCTCGCACTGATGGTGCGCGTTGGCGCCGCGCAGGTTGTCGATGTGCAGCGTGACCAGGGCGTGATTGACCAGACCCTGGAAGAACTCGTGCACCAGGTCGACCTCGAACTCGCCGATCGTCGCCCGCGTGAAGGGCACGTTCATCTCCAGCCCCGGCCGGCCGGAGAAGTCGATCACCACGCGCGACAGCGCCTCGTCCAGCGGCACGTAGGCGTGGCCGTAGCGGCGGATGCCCTTGCGGTCGCCGACCGCGCGCGCCAGCGCCTGGCCGATGGCGATGCCGACGTCCTCGACCGTGTGGTGGCCGTCGATGTGCAGGTCGCCCTGGGCTTCGACCGTCAGGTCGAGGGCGCCGTGGCGGGCGATCTGGTCGAGCATGTGGTCGAAGAAGCCGATCCCGGTCGCCAGCCGGCTCTTGCCGCTGCCGTCGAGATCGAGCACGACGCGGATCTGCGTCTCGCTGGTGTTGCGAATGACTTCGGCGTGGCGTTCGCTCATGGGGCCAGGGTCCTCGTCAGCGCATCGAGAAAGCGGGAGTTCTCGTCCGGTGCGCCGACCGTCACGCGCAGGCAGCCGGCCAGCAGCGGGTGCGTGCGCGCCACGTTCTTGATCAGTATGCCGCGCTCCTTCAGGCCGGCAAACACCCGGTCGGCCGCCTCGACCCCGCCGGCGACGCGAAACAGCACGAAGTTGGCCGCCGAGTCGAAGGCGGTGAGGCGCGGCAACGCGCGCAGCGCCGCCAGTAGCTTCGTGCGCTCGCGGCGCAGCGTCGCCGCCTGCTGGTCGAGCAGCAGCAGGTGGTCGAGCATGAACTCGGCCGCCGCCAGGCTCAGCACGTTGACGTTGTACGGCGGACGCAGCTTGTCGAACTCGGCGATCCAGGCCGGATCCGCGCACAGGTAGCCGAGCCGGATGCCGGCCAGGCCGAGCTTGGACAGCGTGCGCAGCACGAGCAGGTTCGGCCGCTGCGCCAGTTGCGGCAGCCAGGTGTCCTGCGCGAACGGCAGGTAGGCCTCGTCGAGCACGACCAGCCCGGGCGCGGCCTCGAGAATCGCCGTCACGGTCGCGCGGTCGAACAGGTTGCCGGTCGGATTGTTCGGCCAGGCGATGAAGATCACCGCCGGCCGGTGCTCGGCGATCGCCGCCAGCATCGCGCCGCGATCGAGCGCGAAGTCGGCGGTCAGCGGCACGCCGACGAAGCGGCAGCCGTCGAACCGTGCGCTCAGCTCGTACATGACGAAGCTCGGCCACGGCGACAGCACGGTCGCGCCCGGCCGCGCGCAGGCCTGGATCACGAGGTGGATCAGCTCGTCGGAGCCGTTGCCGAGCATCAGCGCCATGCCCGAGGGCAACTGCGCCGCATGCGCGAGCCGCCGCTTGAACTGCACCGGATCGGACGGCGGGTAGCGGTTCAGCGCCACCTGCGCCAGGCGATCGCCGAGTTCCTTCGCCAGCGGCGGCGGCAGGCCGAACGGATTTTCCATCGCGTCGAGCTTGACCAGCCCGGCCGCGGACGGCACGTGGTAGGCGCTGGCGGCGCGCACCTCGTCGCGGATCGGCGACAGATCGGACACTCGCGAGCGCGCGTTCACCGCTGCATCCTGAGCTCGGCGCTCATCGCGTGCGCGATCAGTTGCTCGCCGCGCGCCAGCTCGGCGGCGATCGGCCCCAGCCGGCGCGCACCGGACTGCGACACGGCGATGATGTTCGAGCGCTTGACGAAGTCGTACACGCCCAGCGGTGACGAAAAGCGCGCGCTGCGCACGGTCGGCAGCACGTGATTCGGGCCGGCGCAGTAGTCGCCGAGCGCCTCGGACGAGTAATGACCGATGAAGATCGCGCCCGCATGGCGCACCTTGGGCAGCAGCGCCGGCGCGTCGGCGGCGAGCAGCTCCATGTGCTCGGGCGCGACGCGGTTGCACAGCGCCAGCGCCTCATCGAGGTCGCGGGTGACGATCAGCGCGCCGCGCCGGGCGAACGAGGCGGCGATGATCTCGCGTCGCGGCTGCGCCGGCAGCAGGCGCTCGATCGCCGCTGCCACCGCCGCGACGAAATCGCGCTGCGGGCAGGCGAGCAGCGCCTGCGCCAGTTCGTCGTGCTCGGCCTGCGAGAACAGGTCCATCGCCACCCAGTCGGGGTCGCCGTGGCCGTCGCTGACGACGAAGATCTCGGTCGGGCCGGCGATCATGTCGATGCCGACCGTGCCGAACACGCGCCGCTTGGCCGCCGCCACGTAGGCGTTGCCCGGGCCGACGATCTTGTCCACCGCCGGAATCGTCGCCGTGCCGTAGGCGAGTGCGGCCACCGCCTGTGCGCCGCCGACCGCGAAGGCGCGCGACACGCCAGCAAGATGGGCGGCGGCCAGCACCAGCCGGTTGCGTTCGCCATCCGGCGTCGGCACGACCATGATCAGCTCCGGCACCCCCGCGACCCGCGCCGGAATCGCATTCATCAGCACCGACGACGGATAGGCCGCCTTGCCGCCGGGAACGTACAGGCCGACGCGTTCGAGCGCGGTGATGCGCTGGCCGGTGACGGTGCCGTCGGCTTCGGTGTCGGTCCAGTCGCCGGCGAGCAGGCGCTCGTGCTGGCGCTGGTGGAAGGCGCGCACGCGCTCGGCGGCCGCCGCCAGCGCCTGGCGCTGCGCCGCGCCCAGACCGTCGAAGGCGGCGCGCATCTCTTCAGCGCCGATCTCGAGCGCGGCCACCGACGGCGCCTGCATGCGGTCGAAGCGGTTCGTGTACTCGAGCAGCGCCGCGTCGCCGCGGCGGCGCACGTCGGCGACGATCGCCGAGGCCACGGCCTCGATCTCCGGGTCCAGGGCGCTGTCGAGCGCCACCAGGGTGCCGAACTCGGCCTCGAAGCCGGGCGCGGCGGTGTCGAGGATGCGCGGCTTCATCGCACCGCCTCGGCGTCGGCCGTCACCGCTGCCTCGAGCCGTTCGATCAGCGGCGCCAGCGCCGCGCGGCGGGTCTTGAGCGCCGCCTGGTTGACGATCAGACGCGAGGTGATCGGCACGATTTCCTCGACCTCGACCAGATCGTTCGCGCGCAGCGTGTTGCCGGACGAGACCAGGTCGACGATCGCGTCCGCCAGCCCCGCCAGCGGCGCCAGCTCCATCGAGCCATAGAGCTTGATCAGGTCGACGTGCACGCCCTTGGCGGCGAAGTGCTCGCGCGCGCACTCGGTGTACTTGGTCGCCACCCGCAGGCGCGCGCCGCGGCGCACGGCGGCGGCGTAGTCGAAGGCGCGCGGCGCCGCCACGCACAGCCGGCAGCGGCCGATGCCGAGATCGAGCGGCACGTACAGCCCGTCGCCGCCGTGCTCGAGCAGCACGTCGCGGCCGGCGACACCGAGTTCGGCCGCCCCGTACTGGACGTAGGTCGGCACGTCCGAGGCGCGCACGACGACGATGCGCACGCCCGGATCCGAGGTGGCGATGATCAGCCGCCGCGACCGCTCCGGATCCTCGGCCGAAACGATGCCGGCTCGCGCCAGCAGCGGCGCCGCCTCGTCGAAAATGCGTCCTTTGGACAGGGCGAAGGTAATCATTTGCATTGCATGACGGCGGCTGCGCCGCCAATGACGAATGATGCCGGCTGCGCCGGCGATGAAGGCGCGATCCGGCCTTCATAGGCGCTGCGAAGCAGCGCCGCCATAGCCGCGCCAGCGGCGTCATCTTTCATTTGACCCGCTCGATCCGCGCACCCAGCGCCTGCAAGCGAGCCTCCATGCGATCGTAGCCGCGATCGAGATGGTAGATGCGGTCGACCACGGTCTCGCCCTCGGCCACCAGCGCCGCGATCACCAGGCCGGCCGAGGCGCGCAGGTCGGTGGCCATCACGCGCGCGCCGGACAGCAGCGGCACACCCTGCACGACCGCGGTGTTGCCCTCGATCGCGATCTCGGCACCGAGGCGCTGCAGCTCGAGCACGTGCATGAAGCGGTTCTCGAAGATCGTCTCGGTGATCCGGCTCACCCCCGCAGCCACGCAGTCGAGCGCCATGATCTGCGCCTGCATGTCGGTCGGGAACGCCGGATAGGGCGCGGTGCGCAGGCTCACCGCCTGCGGCCGGCCGCCGGCGCGCACGCGGATCCAGTCGCCGCCGACCTCGATGCGCGCGCCGGCATCGCGCAGCTTGGCGAGCACCGCATCGAGGGTGTCGGGCGCAGCACCGGCGAGCAGGACATCGGCGGCGCCGAACAGGCCGCTTGCCAGCGCCGCGGCGGCGAAGGTGCCGGTCTCGATCCGGTCGGGCATCACGCGATGCTCGGCGCCGTGCAGCCGCGCCACGCCCTGGACGACGATGCGATCGCTGCCGGCGCCGCGGATGCGCGCACCCATCGCCGCCAGCAGGCGCGCCAGGTCGACCACCTCGGGCTCGCGCGCGGCGTTCTCGATCACCGTCTCGCCCTCGGCCAAGCAGGCGGCCATCAGCAGGTTCTCGGTGCCGGTGACGGTCACCATGTCGGTGACGATGCGCGTGCCCTTGAGCCGCGGCGCGCGCGCCACGACGTAACCATGCTCGATGCGGATCTCGGCGCCGAGTGCTTGCAGGCCCTTGATGTGCTGGTCGACCGGGCGCGCACCGATGGCACAGCCGCCCGGCAGCGACACGCGCGCGGCGCCGGCGCGCGCCAGCAGCGGGCCGAGCACGAGCACCGAGGCACGCATCGTCTTGACCAGCTCGTACGGCGCCTCGGTCGAGCCGAGCTCGGCGGCGCGCACCGTCACTTCGTCGCCGCTGCGTTCGACCGCGGCGCCCATGCCGCGCAGCAGTCGCGCCATGGTCGCCACGTCGGCCAGTTGCGGCACGTTCGAAATCCGCACCGGCTCGCGCGTGAGCAGTGCTGCAGCCAGGATCGGCAGTGCCGCGTTCTTCGCCCCGGCCACCGCCACTTCGCCGCGCAGCGGCAGGCCGCCCTCGATCCTGAGCTTGTCCATCGCCTGCTCGCCGCCGTTCAGCGCCTCGTGCCGGCGTACTCGGCCGGCGTCAGCGTGCGCATCGACAGCGCGTGCACTTCTTCGCGCATGCGCGCGCCCAGCGCCGCGTACACGAGCTGGTGCCGCTGCACGCGGCTCTTGCCCGCGAAGGCGGCGCTCACCACCAGCGCCTGGAAGTGGCGGCCGTCGCCGTCGACCTCGACGCGCTCGCAGGCGAGCCCCTGCTCGATGTAGCGCTTGACTTCGTCCGGCGTCGGTTCCATGTCGCCTCAGGTGCGGATCTTGTAGCCGCGCGCGAGCATCGCCAGCGCCAGCGCCGAGACCGCCGCGAGCGCCGCCAGCGTCACCGCCAGCGACAGCCAGGGCGAGCCGTCGGCCTGGGCGAAGAAGCCGTAGCGGAAGCCGTCGACCACGTAGAAGAACGGATTGGCGTGCGAGACCGCCTGCCAAAATGGCGGCAGGCCGTCGATCGAGTAGAACACGCCGGACAGGAAGGTGGCCGGCATGATGATGAAGTTTTGCAGCGCCGCGAGCTGGTCGAACTTCTCGGACACGATGCCGGCGATCAGCCCGAGCACGCCCAGAAAGGCGGCGCCGGCGAGCGCGAACACCAGGATCCACCACGGCGCCTGGGCCGCCAGCAGTTGCGGCGCGAACCACAGCGTCACCGCGAACACGCCGGCGCCGACCGCGAGCCCGCGCACCACCGCGCCGATCACGTAGGCGGCGAAAAACTCCAGGTGCGACAGCGGCGGCAGCAGCACGAACACCAGGTTGCCGGTGATCTTGCTCTGGATCAGGCTCGAAGAGGAATTGGCGAAGCTGTTTTGCAGCACGCTCATCATCACCAAGCCTGGGATCAGGAAGGCGGTGTAGCCGATGCCGGCGAACACCTCGACGTGGCGCTCGAGCACGTGACTGAACACGAGCAGGTACAGCACGGCGGTGAGCACCGGCGCCGCCACCGTCTGGAAGCTCACCTTCCAGAAGCGCACGATCTCCTTGTGCAGCAAGGTGCGAAACCCGGCCCAGCGCTCGTCGGCTGCCGGCGCCGAGCGCGCCTGCGGCAGCGGCCGCAGCCCGAGCCGCACCTCGACCGTGCGCCCGCGCCCGCGCACGACATCGGCTGCCGCCTCCTGCGACTCGACCGACGGGGGATGGATCACGGCGCCGCCCGACGCGAACTCATGCGGCCAGCGGCCGATCGTCCTGCATCAGCCGCAGGAACACGTCTTCGAGATCGGCCTGACCGACTTCGATTTCCTCGATCTGCACCTGCGCCTGGCGACAGGCAGCCAGCAGCGGCTCGACCTCGGCGGCCTGCGCCAGGCGCAGGACGAAGCGTCCCCGGCCCTCCTCGACCACCTGCGGCCGCAGCGCCGGCGGCAACTCGCCGCGCAGGCGCAGGCGCACGCGCACGCCGGCCAGCCGCTCGAGCAGCGCGCGCGTGCCGTCGAGCGCCACCAGTCGCCCGGCCTTGAGCATGCCGATGCGCGTGCACAGCTCCTGCGCTTCTTCGAGGTAGTGCGTCGTGAGCACGATCGTGTAGCCCTCGGCGTTGAGCCGGCGCACGAACGCCCACAGCCCCTGGCGCAGCTCGACGTCGACGCCGGCGGTGGGCTCGTCCAGGACGATCACCGGCGGCCGGTGCACGAGCGCCTGCGCCACGAGCACGCGCCGCTTCATGCCGCCGGACAGCGCCCGCATGTTGCTGTCGGCCTTGCCGCTGAGGTCGAGGTTGGCCATGACCTCGTCGATCCAGTCGTCGTTGCGACGCAGGCCGAAGTAGCCCGACTGGTAGCGCAGCGTCTCGCGCACGGTGAAGAAGGGATCGAACACCAGCTCCTGCGGCACCACGCCGAGCGCGCGCCGAGCGGCGCGGTAGTCGTCGACCACGTCGTGCCCGAGCACGCGCGCGCGGCCGCTGCTGGCGCGCGCCAGGCCGGCGACGATCGAGATCAGCGTCGTCTTGCCGGCGCCGTTCGGCCCGAGCAGGCCGAAGAACTCGCCCGGCTCGATGCGCAGGCTGACGCCGGCCAGCGCAACCACGTCGCCTGTCCGACCCGGATAGCGCTTGACGAGGTCGGTGACTTCGATTGCGGGAGTCGATGCGGACATGGGCAGCCGCCCGTCGGTGTCGGCGCCGGGCGGCGCGAGAGCGCGAATTCTACGGCAGCCGCCTAGGCCGACGGCGCAGACTCACAGCCGAGCAGCCGGTCGACGCCGTAGAGTGTGATCAGGCTGGCGAGCGCCGGCGGCACGTTCGCCAGCACGATACAGCCATTGCGCGCGGCCGCCTCGCGCTGCCAGGCGAGCAGCAGCGCCACGGCCGACGAGTCGACCTGGCGCACCGCCTCCAGGTCGAAGCTGAGGTCGCCGGCGCGGATCGCGGCGAGTCCGCCTTCGAGCAGGGCGGCGGCGTTGGCGTGCGTGAGTTCGTTCGCCGGCAGCTTCACGGCCTCAGGCCTTCTTGGTGTCCGGCGCGCGGTTGCGCTCGGCGAGCGAGCGGATCAGACCGTCGATGCCGCCGCGTCCGATTTCGGCCGCGAACGAGTGACGGTAGCTTTCGACCAGCCAGATGCCGAGGATGTTCAGGTCGTAGATCTTCCATGCGGCGTCGGTCTTTTCGAGCCGGTAGTCGATCTGGATCGCTTCGCCGCGCGAGGGCACGGCGCTGGTGCGCACGATCACCTCGGTGTCCGACGGTGCCATCCGGAACGGGCGCAGCACGATGCGGTGATCGCGCACCTCCGAGACGGCGCCGCTGTAGGTGCGCACGAGCAGGGTCCGGAATTCGCGCACCAGCGCCTCGCGCTGCGCCGGCGTCGCCTCGCGCCAGCCGCGGCCGACCGCCAGGCGGGTCATCCTCTCGAAGTTGACGTGCGGCATGATCGTCTCGTCGACCAGCCGGTTCAGGCGCACCAGATCGCCGGCCTGCAGGGCCTTGTCGGCGCGGATCGCGTCCAGCACCTGGTTCGACAGCGCCAGCACCAGGGCGTCGGGCGCCAGGCGCGGGTCGGGACGCACGGCGGCGGCGGGTGCGGTCGGGCTCTGCGCCCAGGCGCCGCTGGCGACCAGCGCGAGCGCGGTCAGTGAGGCTGCGAGAGTCGACGACGACAGGCGTTGCATGCTCTCTCCTGGCTGGTATCGGCTAAGCACGGTGTGACTGCGCCGGCCGCGAATCGTTCGCGGCCCCGGTGCCGGCTGCGCAGTGTACGTAAGCCGCATCACTCGGCTGTCGCCCAATCGCGCGCGCTGCCTCGAGTCCTGCGATCTCAACGCGCCGGCGCTGCGTCAGTCGCCGCCGGCGCAGGTGCGCGCGGCGCCTCGGCCGGCGCTTCGTCGTCGAAGTCGTCAGGCTGGCGTGGCGGATCGCCGTCGTGCACCAGGCTGAACCGGCGCAGCAGGTAGGTGTCGCGCACGAACTGGTACCAGTCGAGGGCGGCCGCACGCATAACGCGCTCGGCCGGCAGCAGTTGTGCTCGGGTGTCGATCAGGCGCGTCACCGCCAGCGCGTTGCGCAGGTTGATCGGGCGCAGCGCATCGAGCGGATCGGTGTAAAAGCCCGCCACCCGTCCCACCGAGTCGCGCACCGAACTCGGTCCGAGCAGCGGCCAAACGAAGTACGGCCCGGCCGCCAGGCCCCAGCGGCCGAGCGTCTGCCCGAAGTCCTCGTCGCTGCGCGCCAGCCCCATTTTGGCGGCGACGTCGAAGCAGCCGAGCAGGCCGACCGTGCTGTTGATCGCCACCCGGCACAGGTCGGTCAGTGCGGCCGCCGGCTTGGCCTGCAGCAGGTTGTTGAGCGCGCTCGGCAGCTCGCTCAGGTTGTTGAACACGCCGCCCAGGCACTGGCGCAGCGGTTCGGGCACATGGTCGACGTAGAACTCGGCCACCGGCCGCGTCAGCGCGCGATCGACCCGATCGTTGAAATCGAACACGTGCCGGTTGTAGACCTCCCACGGGTCGGCCGGGTTGGTTCCGGCGCCGGGCGGAATCGTCGCGCAACCGGCGGCCAGCAGCGCGCACAGCGCCAGCAGCGCGCTTCGCCATGCCGATCCGACCGAGCGCATACGGATCGCAAGCACTACTGCTTGCCGCCCGAATCGCCGCCAGGCGAATCGGACGAACGCCCGTACAGGAAGCTGGCGATCAGGTGCTCGAGCACGACCGCCGACTGTGTGAGCCGGATCGTGTCGCCCTGTCCCAGGTACTCGGTATCGCCGCCGGCGGTCAGTCCGACGTACTGGTCGCCGAGCAGTCCCGCGGTCAGGATCGCCGC
The DNA here is from genome assembly GCA_037441125.1 of Burkholderiales bacterium. GTDB lineage: Bacteria > Pseudomonadota > Gammaproteobacteria > Burkholderiales > Burkholderiaceae_F > JALHMQ01. Next base: position 9,698 of record JBBIST010000052.1, on the reverse strand, counting down.
CGAGGTGTCCTTCGGAAACGAATAGCGCCGCTCGAGCTCGATCTTGACCAGCCCCTGGAAGGTGTGCGTGTCGAGCGAGATCGAGGCGACGCGACCGACGGTGACGCCGGCGCTGCGCACCGGCGCGCGCGGCTTCAAGCCGCCGACGTTATCGAAGCGCGCGGTCACCGTGTAGGTGTCGCCGACCGTGATCGCCGCCAGGTTGGCGGCCATCAGCGCCAGATAGCCGACCGCCACGAAGCCGGCCAGCACGAACAGTCCGACCAGGATCTCGATGCCGCGTTTGCCCATGTCCTCTGCCCCGCTATAGGTCGACCCGGCGCGCGTCTCAGCGCGGGGTCGAGAACATCATCGCCGTCAGAACGAAGTCGAGCAACAGCACGGCGAGCGACGAAATCACCACCGTGCGCGTGGTCGCGCGCGCCACGCCCTCGGGCGTGGCCTGCGACTCGTAACCCTGATAGAGGGCGACGAAGGTGCAGGCGACGCCGAACACCATGCTCTTGACGATGCCGTTGCCGACGTCGCGCCAGACATCGACACCCTCCTGCATCTGCCCCCAGAACTGTCCGGCATCGATGCCGAGCATCACTACGCCGACGACGTAGCCGCCGAAGATACCGACAGCGGAAAAGATCGCCGCCAGCAGCGGCATCGCGATCAGGCCGGCGACGAAACGCGGCGCGAGCACGCGCCGGCGCGGGTCGACCGCCATCAGTTCCATTGCCGCCAGTTGCTCACCCGCTTTCATCAAGCCGATCTCGGCCGTGAGCGAGGTGCCGGCGCGACCGGCGAACAGCAGCGCCGTGACCACCGGCCCGAGTTCGCGCACCAGCGACAGCGCCACCAGCAGGCCGAGGCTTTCGGCGGCGCCGAAACGGCTGAGCGTGTAGTAGCCCTGCAAGCCGAGGACGAAGCCCACGGTCAGGCCCGAGGCGGCGATGATCACCATCGAGCGCACGCCGATCGCGTACAACTGCACGACCACCAGGTGGAAGCGCCCAAAGGCCGCCGGCAGCGCGCGCAGCAGCTCGACCATGAAGAAGGCGTTGTGGCCGAGACCGCGCAGGTTCTCGATCGCCCACGCGCCGACGCGCGCGACAAGATCGAGCAGCGCGGCGCCGGCCGGGCGCGGCGGCGGCGCGCTCATCGGCGCACCCCCAGATCCTGCTCGAGCGGCGCCGCCGGATAGTGGAAGCGCACCGGGCCGTCGGGCTCGCCGTTGATGAACTGCCGCACCTCGGGCTCGGACGAAGCGCGCAGCTCGTCGGGCGAGCCATGGGCGACGATGCGGCCGTTGCTGATCAGGTAGGCGTGGTCGCAGATCAGGAAGCACTCGTGCACGTCGTGCGAGACGATCAGCGAGGTCGCGCCGGTGGCGTCGTTCAGGCGCCGGATCAGGTTGGCGATCACCCCCATGCTGATCGGATCGAGTCCGGCGAAGGGCTCGTCGTACAGAATCAGCTCCGGATCGAGGGCGATCGCGCGCGCCAGCGCGATGCGTCGCATCATGCCGCCGCTCACTTCCGCGATACGCAGGCCGGCGGCGCCGCGCAGTCCGACCGCGTTGAGCTTCATCAGCACGATGTCGCGGATCATCGACTCCGGCAGGTTCGACTGCTCGCGCAGCGGAAAGGCGACGTTGTCGAACACCGACAGATCGGTGAACAGGGCGCCGAACTGGAACAGCATGCCGAGCCGGCGGCGCAGGCGGAACAACTGCGCCTTGTTGCGCGCGTCGACCACCTCGCCGTCGAAGACGATCTTGCCGCGGTCGGCGGCGTAGGCGCCGGCGATCAGCCGCAGCAGCGTCGTCTTGCCGCAGCCGGAGCCGCCCATGATCGCGGTGACCTTGCCGCGCTGGAAGCGCGCGCTCACCTCGGACAGGATCGGTCGCCCGACCTCGTAGCCGAAGCTCACGTCCTCGACGCGGATGAAGTCGTCGTCCAATGGAAGGCAGCGCAGGTTGACTAGGGCCACGCCGCCCGCTTCATCGGCGCGAGCAGCGCCTGCGGCGGCGCAGCGATTGTCGCATGGCCACCGGGGCGCCCCAGGCGCGACGGCGCCTGATCCCCGAAAGCACTAGGGACGATGCGAAGACTCGCGCTCGGTCGCAGCGGCCTCGCCCGGTGACGCCTGCGCCAGAGGTGCCTCGCGTAGGCCGATCCAGGCCTCGAACAGTCGCCAGGTCACCGCCAGTACCACCGGGCCGACGAACAGCCCGACCAGACCCATCGACAACAGGCCGCCGATCACGCCGGCGAAGATCAGCAGCAGCGGCAAATCGGCGCCCTGCCGGATCAGCAACGGCCGGATGAAGTTGTCCATCGTCACCACCAGCACCGTCCACGCCAGCAGGAACACGCCCCAGCCGGTCTCGCCGCTCCAGAACAGCCAGATGGCCGCCGGGATCAACACCGGCGCGGCACCGAGCTGGGCAATGCAAAGCAAAAGCGCCAGCGCCGTCAGCAGCCCGACGAACGGGATCCCTGCCATGTACAGGCCGATGCCGGCGGTCAGCGCCTGCGCCAGCGCCGTCACCACCACGCCGAGCGCGACCGCGCGGATCGCCGCCGTGGCCAGTTCGATCGCCTCGGCGCCATGCTCGCCGCCGACGCGGCGCGCCAGCAGCATCAGCCGATGCGCGCCCTCCTCGCCCTGCGCGAACATCACCGCCGAGACCACCACCGTGAGCAGGATGTGGACCAGAAGCAGGCCGAGATCGCCCAGTTGTGCAATCGCGAACTGGGCGGCGTCATCAGCGTAGGGGGCGAGCTCCTGCACCAGGCTGTCGAGACCCGCTTCGCGCAACCGGTTCCAGGCGCCCACCGCGGAGTCGCCGACAATCGGCACCTGCGCCAGCCAGTCGGGCGCCGGCGGCATCTGGAACAACGCCACCCGGCGCGCGCCGTCGACGATCGTGTCCATATGGTCGAGGATCGTGTTCAGCGCCAGCGCCACCGGCACGATGAACACCGCCAGGATCATCATCGTCATCGCCGTCACCGCCAGCGCGCGCCGGCCGTGCAGCAGGCTCTGCAGGCGCAGCATCAGCGGCCAGGTGGACACGACGATCATCAGCGACCAGATGATGATCGTGAAGAACGGGCTGACGATCCAGCCCGACAGCAGCAGCAGTCCGACGATCGCGAGGATCGCCAGAATCAGGCGGGCGAGGTCGAAGGTCATCGCGGAGTCTGCGTCGTGTGCGCGCGCGCCCGTGGCCCTGACGGCTGCGCCCCCGGGGCCGCTGCAGGCGCGCGCCGATCTTAGGCCACGCGCCGCCGCGGCTCAGCCGCTGAAGTTCTCCGGCTGCTGCGCCAGCAGCGGCTTGAGCAGCAGATCCTCCTTGAGCACATGGTCGAGCAGCCAGTCGCGCAGCAACTCGATCAGGCGATCGGTCTCGGCCGGTGTGGCCCCGGTCGCGCTTTCGATCGCGGCGCGGATCTCTACCAGCCGCTGCGCCAGTTCGCGGTGCGCATTGCGGTGCCGGGCCAAGCCCAGGTAATGCACCGCGTGCATGATTTTCTCTTCCCGCTCGAAGTGCTCGATCGTGTAGGCCGCCAACTGGTCGAGCGCGGCGATCAGCGAGTCGCGCGCAGCCGGATCGCGCAGCGCCAGTTCGACCGTGTTGATGAGCGAGATCAGGTAGCGGTGATCGCCGTCGAGCAAGGCGTTGCCGAGGCTCATTTGGGGGCGCCACAGGATCGGCATGCGCAGCTCCTTCGCCGGCCGCCGGATACGGCCGTGACCGCCATGGGGCAGCGGCGCGATCCTAACGGCGGCGGCGGTCGCACGTGCGGCAAAGCGCGTGCCGATTGACCGGCGTCATCCCTGCGGGCGGCCGTGCACCGGCGTCCGTAGAATCCGCTGCGATGGACGATTCGCGCATCCTCGCCACTTATCGCCTGCATGCGCCGGCCGCGCACGCGGCGCAGCGCGCGCGCGTGCTCGCGCTCGAGCAGAGCATCGAGATGCCGGCCGAAGCGGTGCGCGACGAACGCGTGCTGCGCGAGGTCGTGGCGCGCGTCGAAGGCATCGAGCCGCAGGCCGACGGCGCCTGCCTGGCGCAGCTTTCGCTCAGCGTCGAGTCGGTCGGCGCCGACCCCGGCCAGTTGATGAACATGCTGTTCGGCAACAGCTCGCTGCATGCCGACCTCGAGTTGCTCGAGGTGGCGCTGCCGGCGCCGCTGGCGCGCGCCTTCGGCGGGCCGAACCACGGCATCGCCGGCGTGCGCGCGCGCGTCGGCGCTGCGGCGCGACCGTTGACCTGCACCGCGCTCAAGCCGATCGGCTCGACGCCGGCGGCGCTGGCCGAGATGACGCGCAGCTTCGCCGGCGCGGGCATCGACCTGATCAAGGACGACCACGGCTGGGCCGACCAGGCCTCGGCACCGTTCGAGGCGCGCGTGGCCGCCTGCCAGCCGGCGGTCGACGAGGCGAACGCAGCGCGCCGCGACGGCACGCGCTCGCTGTACCTGCCGTCGCTCTACGGCCATCACGGCCAGATGCAGCGGCAGATCGAGTTCGCGCGCCGCCGCGGCGTCACCGGCTTCCTGGTGGCGCCGATGAACTGCGGCGTGGCCACCTTCAACGCGCTCGCACGCGAGCACCGCGAGTGCGTGTTTCTCGCCCACCCGGCGCTCGCCGGCTGCGGCAAGTTGGCACCGCCGCTGCTGATCGGCCGACTGTTCCGGCTGTTCGGCGCCGACGTCGTGATCTTCCCCAGCCACGGCGGCCGGTTCTCATACTCGCGCGAGACCTGCGAGGCGATCGCGCGCGCCGCGCGCGCGCCCTGGCCCGAGGCCGCGATCCGCCCGGGGCTGCCGGCGCCGGCCGGCGGCATGAGCGTCGAGCGGGTGCCGGAGCTCGTGCGCGAGTACGGCGCCGACACGGTGCTGCTGATCGGCGGCTCGCTGCTGATCGCGCGCGAACGGCTGGCCGAGCGCAGCGCCGCCTTCGTGCAGGCGGTGGCGCAGGCGCTGCCGTCATGAGCCGGTCGCCGGAAACTGCGCCGCCGACGCCTGCGAGCGGCGCCGAACTCGTGCGCCGCCTCGCGCCCGATCGCGACGGCGGCCTGAGCTGGAGCGGCGTCGAACGGCTGCGCTACAAGGAAGACGGCAGCGCGCCGTTCAAGGACATCACGCGCCAGGTGCTGTTCGCGCAGCCGGATCAAGACTGCGAACTGCGCTACTTCGAGATCGCCGCCGGCGGCTACTCGACGCTCGAGCGCCACCGGCACACGCACGCGGTGCTGATCCTGCGCGGGCGCGGCGCGGTGCAACTGGGCGAGAGCGTGCACGCGATCGGCGAACACGACCTGGTGACGGTCGAGCCGCTGACCTGGCACCAGTTTCGCGCCGATGCCGGCTGCGCGCTCGGCTTCCTGTGCCTCGTCAGCCGCGAGCGCGACCGGCCGCAACTGCCGCCGGCGGTCGAGTCCGGCCAGCCCTGAAACGCGCGCGGCGGCACCGCGGCCGGCGTTCAGCGGTCGCGGCGCAGCAACCGGCGCGCGGCACCGAGCACGGCCAGGCGCGGGTCGTCGTCGGGCACGACCTCGAAGGCCGCCGCCACTTCGGGCGCCACCGGCACGGCGCGATGGCTGGCGAGGTCGATGAACGCCCAGACGGTGTGACCGAGTGCGAGCGCCTTGCCGTCGTGCTCGCGCGCGACCAGGTAGCGGCGGCGACAGGTGCGTGCCTCGATCGACTCGATCCAGGTCCAGACGCTCAGCGCGTCGCCGGCGAAGGCCGGCCGCAGGTAGTCGATCCGGTGCTGTGCGGCCACCCAGGCGGCGCCGCCGGCCAGGTAACGGGCGCTGCTCCAGCCGCGCGCGTCCGAGTGGCGCACCGCGGCTTCCTCCATCCAGCGCAGGAACTCGCGGTTGTTGGCGTGGCCGAGCGCGTCGATCGATGCCGGCGCGACGACCACACCATGACGGAAGACGGCGCCCAATCGCACTCACCCGACGGCTTGCGAGCGCCTGCCGATACGGCCGCGTCGCTTCAACGGCGATACTGCTGGCGCGCCTCGAACGCGGCGATGCACTCGGGCAGGTCGTAGAACAGGCCGGCGCGCGCGCCGCCGCGCACCGCACGCGTGTTGCCCCAGTGCGCGTTCTCGGCCTGGCACAGCTCGCGCGGTCGCTTCTCCTCGCGCACGCAGCGCTCGGTGCGCTCGGCGCGCAGCGGCGCCAGCTTTCTCTCGCGCGCCGCCTCGCACACGGCGTCCAGTTCGGCCAGACGGCGCATTTCGGCCTCCGTCTGGGCGACAGTCGCAGCCGGAATCGCGACCAGTGCGGCGATCAAGGCGATCAGGGCGCTTTGCTTCATGGCAAGGTCGCTTCGACGCTGTGGGCAACGCCCCGGATGCTACGCCGCGCCCGCCGGCGGCGCGGTGTGCGCGCGCTGCTCCGGCGCTGCGCCGCTCGCGGCCCCTACCCGCCCGGGGGCGCGTCCTTGTCGGCCTTGCCGCCCTTGGCGCCGGTCAGGAACCAGGTCAGCGCCGCGATCACCGCCGCCACGGCGACGCCGAAACCGAGCAGGTCCTTGCTGCCGTCCCAGGCGACCACGTGGCCGAGGAAGATCACCGCCAGCACCACCAGCACGACGCCGACCAGCTTGTTCTTCAGGTCGTCGAAGGTGCGGATGTGCAGCCACTCGGGCAGGTTCAACTGGTCGTCGATGAACAGCTCATAAAGGCCGAGCGCGATCATCAGCAGCACCGTGCCGAGCAGGAACAGGTCGACGATCTCGATGAAGGTGAGCGCCAGCGCCTTGGCGCCCTTGCTCGAGACCTCGGCCTTGGCCGCGGTCTCGACGATCACGGCGATGGTCTCGGCGATGCCGTAGACGAACAGCGCTGCGGCCGCCGCCAGCGATCCGAGGACGGCGATCAGCACCAGGTAGCGGCTGGCGTTGAGCAGGCGTCCGAGCATCGCCGTTCCTAGCCGAGAAACAGCCGGTAGGCCGGGTTGCCGCTTTCGTCCCAGTGCCGGTAGCCGAGTTCGGCAAGGAAGGCGCGGAACTGCTTCTTCTCTCCGGCCGGCACCTGGATGCCGACCAAGATGCGGCCGTAGTCGGCGCCCTGGTTGCGGTAGTGGAACAGTGAGATGTTCCAGTTCGGCGCCATGCTGGTGAGGAACTTCATCAGCGCCCCGGGCCGCTCCGGGAACTCGAAGCGGTAGATCAGTTCGTCGCGCGCCAGCGGCGAGCGGCCGCCGACCAGATGGCGCAGGTGCTGCTTGGCCAGTTCGTCCTCGGTGAGGTCGAGCGCGGGAAAGCCGGCGCCGGCGAAAGCGCGCGCCAGTTCGTCCGCCTCGCCGCGCGCGCCGACCTGGATGCCGACGAACACGTGCGCCTCGACCGCGTCGGCGATCCGGTAGTTGAACTCGGTCACGTTGCGGCTGCCCACCAGCGCGCAGAAGCGGCGAAACGAGCCGCGCTCCTCGGGAATCGTCACCGCGAACACCGCCTCGCGCTCCTCGCCCACCTCGGCGCGCTCGGCGACGAAGCGCAGGCGGTCGAAGTTCATGTTGGCGCCGCTGGCGATCGCCGCCAGCGTCGTGCCGCGAAGCCGCTCGCGTTCGACGTACTTCTTGGCGCCGGCCACCGCCAGCGCGCCGGCCGGCTCGAGGATCGAGCGCGTGTCCTGGAACACGTCCTTGATCGCCGCGCACAGCTCGTCGGTGTCGACCGTGATCACCTGGTCGACGAAGCGGCGTGCCAAGCGAAAGGTCTCCTCGCCCACCATGCGCACCGCGGTGCCGTCGGAAAAGAGCCCCACGTCGTGCAGTTGCACGCGCCGGCCGGCGGCGAGCGAGCGCGCCATCGCGTCCGAGTCCTCGGTCTGCACGCCGATTACCTTGATCTGCGGCTGCAGCGCCTTGAGGTAGGCACCGACGCCGGCGATCAGCCCGCCGCCGCCGATGGCGACGAACACCGCGTGCAGCGGCCCGTGCTCGGTCGGATGGTGCTGGCGCAGGATCTCCATGCCCACCGTGCCCTGGCCGGCGATCACGTCCGGGTCGTCGAAGGGGTGCACGAAGGTCAGCTCGTGCCGGGCCTGGAGTTCGAGCGCGTGCGCGTAGGCGTCCGAGTACGAATCGCCGTGCAGCAGCACGTCGCCGCCGAGGCTACGCACCGCGTCGACCTTGACCTGCGGCGTGGTCACCGGCATCACGATCGCCGCGCGGCAGCCGAGCTTGCGGGCGGCGAGCGCCACGCCCTGCGCATGGTTGCCGGCGCTGGCCGCGATCACGCCGCGCTCGAGCGCCTCGGGCGGCAGGTTGACCATCTTGTTGTAGGCGCCGCGCAGCTTGAAGCTGAACACCGGTTGCAGGTCTTCGCGCTTGAGCAGCACGGTGTTCTGCAGCCGTGCGCTCAACTGCGGCGCGACATCCAGCGGCGTTTCGACCGCGACGTCGTAGACGCGCGCATTGAGGATGCGGCGCAGGTATTCCTGGGCTGGCATGGCCCGCTCTCCCTCGTTTTTCCCGGTGCGGTTTATACGCGGGCCGGCGGATAGCCGGCCGGCACGATGGCTGGGTCGGCCAAGGCCACGCGCATCAGTTCCGCGGCGGCACCGGCCTGTCCCGCCCGTGCCAGATCGCGCGCCAGCAACGCGCGCGCCGTGCAGTGTTCGTGCGGCAGATCGCCCTCGGCCGCAAAGCGCAACGCCTGTTCGAGCTGCACGCGCGCCATCACCCAGGTTTGCGCCACATCGAGCATCGGTGTGACCGCATCGAGGACGGCGAGCGCCTCGGCGAAGCGGCCCTGCGCGGCCAACCGCGCCAAGCGGTGGCGGTCGTGCCGGGTCGCTGCGGATTGGCGATGACGGAGCGGGTCGAACCACCCCGGGCGCCGACACCGGCTGCCAGTCTCCGACTCGCTTCGTGCTTCCGGTCATCGGCACCTCGCCCAAGCAGCCTCTCCCGCCGCCAGTGGCGGCCACTAGCCTCAAGCAAGCGGCCGAGCCGTGACGCGCCCGTCGTTCCGGCGCTTCCACGCCCCGCGGCCGCCGCTGACTCCGCGCAAGCCTCGGGTTGGCCCGGGATCGCCGGCGCTTTCGGGCCTCGTGCACAACGGCGCGCGCCTGCAGCGCGTCGTCCCAGCCTGCGCCGTGCCGACCTACGCACCGCAATTCGCCTCGACGAGTGCTGCTGCCGAGCCGCATCGCGACTCGGGTCCACTCAAGTACCGGCTGCCGCGGTCTCGCGGGCGCAGGTGCTAGTGCAGGCGAGTGGCCGCGCGCCGCAGCTCGCGGTTGGCGGCGTTGTGCTCGAGAAACGAGGCGCGAAACGAGGGCGGCACGCGCCGCTGCGCGGTCTCCTCGATCCACGCCACCGCACGGCGCAGCACCTGCGCCGCCGCCGGCGGATCGGCGATCGACAGCGCCGCCAGGCACTGGCGCCAGATCTCGCCGCGGTACTGGTTGTCGGCCGAGGCGTGCTCGAGCAGCGCCAGCGTGCGCCGCGCCACCGGCAGCGCCGCGTCCGCCTGGCCGAGACGCGTCAGCCGCTCGGCCAGATGCGCGCCGGCAGTGATCTCCAGGCCCGCTCGCCCGGCCGCCGCTACCTCGTCGAGGACCGAGCGCGCCTCCTGCGCCGCCTGCGCGTCGGCCAGCAGCGTCAGGCGCGCGATGCGCGGCCGCCACAGCGACAGGCGCCGGCCCTGCGCCGGCAGCTCGGCCAGCAGCGT
>JBBIST010000051.1:0-23720 GCA_037441125.1 Burkholderiales bacterium | reverse complement strand
CTCGCCGGTGCGGCCGGCGCGCCGCGCCACGCAGCTCGCCGCCAGCGGGCACTGCGCACAGCGCGGGGCGCTGCGCGTGCACACGGTCGCGCCCAGATCCATGATCGCCTGCGTGTAAGGCCCCATGTCGGCGCCGCGCGCCGGCAGCAGCGACTCGGCGAGCGCCCACAGACGGCGCTCGACCGCGGTCACGCCGGGAAAGCCGTCGATGCCGAAGTGGCGCGCCAGCACGCGCCGGACGTTGCCGTCGAGGATCGCCGCGCGCTCGTCGAAGCAGAAGGCGGCGATCGCCGCTGCCGTCGAGCGGCCGATGCCGGGCAGTCGCTCCAGTTCGGCGGCGCGGGCGGGAAAGGCGCCGCCGTGCGCCTGCGCGACGACGCGCGCGCAGGCGTGCAGGTGGCGCGCACGCGCGTAGTAGCCGAGCCCGGACCACAGCGCCAGCACCTCGTCGAGTCCGGCATTCGCCAGCGTCGCGAGAGTGGGGAAGCGGCGCAGGAAGCGCTCGTAGTAGCCGGCCGCGGTCGCCGCCTGCGTCTGCTGCAGCATGACTTCGGCCAGCCACACGCGGTACGGATCGCGGCTGCCCTGCCAGGGCAGGCCGCGGCGGCCATGGCAGCGCTGCCAGGCGATCAGGCGGGCGGCAAGCTCGGACATGCGGATCACGGTCGCGGCAAGCTGCTGCCGGCACGCCGCCGGCGACGGCGCAGGCGGGTCGAGGCCGGTGCGGCCGCGCAGCTCAGATCGCCACGCGCAGTCGCGCCAGGTGCTCCTCGCGCCGGCGCGGCGCCGGCGCCTCGCCGGAGGCGCGCAGGCGCGGGCGCGCGGCCAACTCGTGCAGTTCGGCCAGTTGCGCCTGGGCCTCCTCAAGCGCCTCCTCGAGTTCGCCGATGCGCTGGTCGAGCGAGCCCTGCGCCTCGCGGATGCGCGCCACGTTCTCGGCCCGCTTCTTCAGTTGCGAGCGTTGCTCTCGCACCTGCACCTCGAGCGGCGGCAGCAGCGAGCGCACCCAGGCTTCGGCGTCGCGCTCGGCGCTGGAGAAGATCTCGCGCGACTTCGACACGACGGTCTCGAAGAAGCGCTCGATCAGTGCCCACTTGTCGTGCGTGAGCACCGCCAGCGCGCCGAAGTGGCTGCGATAGCTCGCCTCGGTGCGCTCGATCTCGGCCAGGTAGGTGTCGAGCGAGAACGGCATCGGCGGCGGCAGACTCCAGCCGAGCTCCTCGGCGAAGCGGCGCTGCACGCCGAGCACCATCTGCTCGATCTCGGCGAGCTTGCCGTTGGCCGTGCGCAGCTGCTCGCGCAGGCCGGCGAAGTAGTCGCGGATGGCGGCGTAGAACTGCGGCGTGAGCCGGCTCTTGCGCATGCGCTCGCGCGCCGCCAGCACCGCCGAGCGCAGCGCCGCCAGCTTCACCGGCGCCAGCGCCTGCTCCGACAGCTTGGCCAAGACGGCGCGCGCGGCGACGATCTTGCGCACGTTCGCTTCAAAGTCGCGCTGCTCGGCCTTGGCGCGCAGCAGCATGCGCTCGATCGAACTCTGGTTCTTGCCCTGCAAAGCGCGCATCTCGTAGAGCTGCTCGATCAGCCCGCGCTCGCGCGCGGCGAGCGTCTGCCGCACCTCGTTGCCGACGCGCTCGACCGCAGCCAGCGTCTGCTCGCGCACGATGCGCTGCTTGGCCGGCACCAGCAGGTCGACCAGCGCCGACTCCAGCGCCGGCAGACGGCTGCGCGCCAGCAGCGGCGCATCGCGCGTGACCTTGGCCACCAGACCCTTCTGCGCCGATACCGGGAACACGCGCGCGGCATCGAGCGCCAGCGTCCGGGCGACGCTCGCCACCTGGCCGCCGATCTCGGCCTCGATCTCGGCCTCGCTGCGCAGCGCGTCCCACAGGCCGTCGATCTTGTTGAGCACCGCCAGATGATTGGCGCTGCCGCCGTCGCCGACGACGTGGCGCCAGATCTCGAGATCGCTCTTGGTCACACCGGTGTCGGCGGCGAGCACGAACAGCACCGCATGCGCGTTCGGCACCAGCGACAGCGTCAACTCAGGCTCGGTGCCGATCGCATTCAGCCCCGGCGTGTCGAGGATCACCAGGCCGCGCTGCAGCAGCGGGTGCGGAAAGTTGATCACCGCGTGGCGCCAGCGCGAGATCTCGACCTGGCCGTCGCTGACCGCGGCCGACTGGTCCGGGTCGTCCGGATCGAACAGGCCGTAGGCACGCGCCTGCTCGACCGGCACGCGCACGGTGTCGGCCACCAAGCGGAACGCCTGCAGCATGCCGTCGGGCGAGTCGACGTCGACCGGGAACACGCGCCACTCGGCCGCCGCCCGCTTGAGGTCCGAGGTGGTCGCGCTGCCGGCGCGGGTCTCGATCGGCAGCGCGCGGATGCACGGCGGCAGCGATTCGTCGTACAAGAGCTCGGTCGGGCACATGGTCGTGCGCCCGGCCGACGACGGCAGGATGCGCCGGCCGTAGTCGGCGAAGAAAATGGCGTTGATCAGCTCGCTCTTGCCGCGCGAGAACTCGGCGACGACGGCGATCACCAGCTTGTCTTCGCTCAGCCGGTCGAGCGCGAGGTCGAGGCGGTGCCGGGCGTCGGCTTCGAGCAGTTGCTGCGTCTCCAGCCAGCGCCGCAACTGACCGATCGCGTGCGCCAGCGCGTCGCGCCAGGCGCCGTAATGCTGAACGCTCGCTGCCAGTTGTGCCATCGGGTCGATCGCGCGCGAAGGTCCGAACGACTCTATCACGCAGCCTCAGGCGCGAATCACGGCCAAGCCTCGGCATTACGGCCGAATTCGGGCGTCTCGCGCGCGCGCCGTGAGGCTCAGCGCCGCTGGCAGCGCGAGCAGAAGTAGGTCGCGCGCGCGCCCTGCAACAGGCGGCGGATCGGCGCGCCGCAGGCGCGGCACGGCTGCCCGGCGCGGCCGTAGACCGCGGCAGCGAGCGTGAACTCGCCGGCCGCCCCCTCGGCGCCGACGAAGTCACGCAGCGTGCTGCCGCCGGCGCCGATCGCCTCCGACAGCACCGCGCGCACCGCCTGCGCCAGCCGCTCGCAGCGCACCGGCCCGAGGCGCTGCGCCGCCGTGCGCGGGTCGATGCCGGCGCGAAACAGGCTCTCAGAGGCGTAGATGTTGCCGACGCCGACGACGATCCTGCCGCCGAGCAGCGCCTGCTTGATCGGCGCCCGCAGGCCGCGCGTGCGCGCGTGCAGCAGGCGGCCGTCGAAGGCCGGATCGAAGGGCTCGCAGCCGAGCCTTGCGAGCAGGCGATGGCGCGCCACTTCGCCGCGCGCGCTCGGGTGCCAGAGCAGGGCGCCGAAGCGGCGCGGATCGGTCAGGCGCAGCGTGCAGTGGTCGAACACCAGATCGACGTGGTCGTGCCGCCCCGGCCGCGGTGCCTCGCGGTACGCGCGCCAGGCACCCGACATGCCCAGGTGCGAGATCAGCGTTCCGGCGGCAAAGCGCCACAGCAGGTACTTGCCGCGCCGTTCGAGCCGCTCGACCACCTGGCCCGCCAGACGACGCGCCAGTGCGCGCGGCACCGGCCAGCGCAGGCGCGCCTCGCGCACCAGTGCCCGCCGCAGGGCGCGGCCCTCGACCAGCGGCGCCAGTGCGCGCCGCGTCACCTCGACTTCCGGCAACTCGGGCATGGGATCCGCGTCTAAACTGGCCGCAGCCGATCGCGCGCGCGCCGATGCGCGTGCAGGCGTGCCCCGCGAATCCGGCCGGCCGCAGCGCCGCCTGCTCCTCCCGGCGAAGGTCGCCGGGCGGCGCGGCGCCTGGATCCCTCGATGAGCGCAACTTTGCTTTCACCCATCCTTCGCCTGGCCGCGCCGCTGGCGCTGCTCGCCATTGTAGGTTGCACGACAACGCCGATCGCGCCCGCGCCGGCCGTGGCCGCGCCGGCGCCGGTGGTCACCGTCGATGCCGGCGGCGATCCGTTGCCCGAGGTCGAGCTCACCGGCGCGCTCGTGTTCCAGTTGATGGCCGCCGAGCTCGCCTTGCAGCGGGGCGACGCGGCAAGCGCGTTTGCCGCCTACCTGAACGCGGCGCGCCAGACGCGCGATCCGCGCCTGGCGCGGCGCGCCACCGAGATCGCCGTCGGCGCGCGCTCCACCACCGAGGCGCTCGACGCCGCCGCGCTGTGGCGCGAGCTGGCGCCGGGCTCGACCGAAGCGCGCCAGACATCGGCGGTGCTGCTGGTCGGCGCCGGACGCTACGACGAAGCCGCGGCGCTGTTGGCCGCGCTCGTGCACTCGACGGAGCGACCGCTGGAAGCCCTGCGGCAGATTCAGCGCATGCTGCTGCGCGCCCCGGACCGCGCGGCCGCGCTCGACCTGCTGACCCGACTGGCGCAGCCCTATCGCGAGCAGCCGCAGCTCGCCGCCGACGTGTTGCTGATCCTGGCCGGCAGCGCGCAGGCGGCCGGACAGCCCAAGCGTGCGCTCGAGCACGCGCAGGAGGCGGCGGCGCTGCGTCCCGACGACGCGCGCGCCACACTCGCCGTCGCCCAGTTGCTGGCGCGCCCGGGCGGCCAGGACGACGCCGCCGGCCGTGCGCGCGCCAGCGAACTGCTGGCCGCTTTCCTGGCACGCAACCCGCAAGCGATCGACGTGCGCCTGGCGCGGGCGCGGCTGCTGGTGGCCGAACGCAGCTACCAGGCGGCACGCGACGAGTTCGCGCGCGTGGCGGCGCAAGACGAGCGCAACCTCGACGCGCTGTACGCGCTCGGCGTGCTGTCGCTCGATCGGCCGGCGCTGCGCGCCGAGGCGCGCGCCTACTTCAAGCGCTTCCTCGAGCTGGCGAGCTCGCCCTCGGCGGTGTCCGGGCACGACCCGGACGCGGCGATCCTGAACCTGGCGCGCCTGGCCGAGGAGGAGCGCGACTTCGCCGGCGCGCTTGCCTGGCTCGAGCGCATCGACGGCGGCGAGCAGTATCTGGCGGCGCGCCAGCGCAAGGCGCTCGTGCTCGGCAAACTCAAGCGCGTCGACGAAGGTCGCCGCGTGCTGGCCGAGACGCAGACCGAAAGCGCCGCCGAGCGCCAGCAACTGGTCCTCACCGAAGGGCAGTTGCTGCGCGAGGCCGGGCGCTACAAGGAGGCGCTCGGCCTGCTCGAAGGCGCGCTCAAGCAGACGCCGGAGGACACGGCGCTGCTATACGAGGCGGCGCTCGCCGCCGAACAGCTCGATCGCATCGAGCAGATGGAAGGCTTCCTGCGGCGCGCGATCGAGCTGCGACCCGACGATGCGCACCTGTACAACGCGCTCGGCTACACGCTCGCCGATCGCAACCTGCGGCTGAAGGAGGCGCATGCGCTGATCGTGCGCGCGCTCGCACTGGCGCCCGAAGACGCCTACATCCTGGACTCGATGGGCTGGGTCTACTTCCGCCTCGGCGATCTGGCCAAGGCGCGCGCCTACCTCGAACGCGCCTGGCGCGGGCGGCCGCACGCCGAGATCGGCGCCCATCTGGGCGAGACGCTGTGGGTGCTCGGCGAGCGCGAGGCGGCGCGCGCGATATGGCGCGAAGCCAAGCAGCTCGAACCCGACAACGAGACGCTGCAGTCGACCCTGCGCCGGCTGAAGGTGCGCCTTGCGCCCTGAGTCTGGAGTCCGGCGCCGTGCGCTCGGCTGCCTGTGGGCGGCAGCGGCGCTCGCGCTCGCCGGCTGTGCGACCTTGCCGCCACAGGCGGCGCTCGAGCGCGTCCACAGCGGCCGCTTCGCCGCCACGACCACGCTCGACGATCGGCGCGAGAACAGCTCCGGCCGCTTCACCTTGTCGGTCGGCGGCGACCGGCTGGTGCTCGACCTGTCGTCGCCGGTGGGCACGACGCTGGCACGCATCGACGTCGGCGCGCACGGCGCCACCCTGCGCACGGCCGACAACGGCGCCACGCGCCACGGCCGCGACGCCGAGGCGCTGGCGCTAGAAGTCCTCGGCTGGCCGCTGCCGGCGGCCGGCATCGGCGACTGGATCGAAGGACGGCCCGCGCCCGGCCGCCCGAGCCGCGCCACCGAGCGCGACGGCGCCATTGCGGCGATCGAGCAGGACGGCTGGACGATCGAGATCGCCGAGCGCTTCGCCGCCGGCAGTCCGCGCCGGATCGTGATCTCGCGCCCGGCGCTCGGCGAGGCGCCGGCGATCACGCTGCGGCTCGTGCTCGACGAGCCGGTCGCCACCGCCGCGCGTTGACCGCCGCCCACCGCAGATTGCCGGAGCCGCCGATGCCCAACCCGCCTTTGCCGACGATGCCCCACTCGCCCGTGCTGCCGCTGCGCCGCCGCCTGCTCGCCGCCGCCGCCCTGCTGCCGGCCGCGCCGGCGCTGGCGGCGCTGATTGCGCCCGACGAGGCGATCGCGCGCGAGAACAGCGAGCCGGCGCTCGACGTGCCCTTCGTGCCGACGCCGATGCCGGTGGTCGACGCGATGCTCGAGATGGCGCGCGTCGGCCGCGACGATATCGTCTACGACCTCGGCTGCGGCGACGGCCGGATCGTGATCCGCGCCGCGCAGCGCTTCGGCGCCCGCGGCGTCGGCGTCGACCTCGACCCGCGCCGCATCGCCGAGGCGCGCGCCGCCGCGCGCAAGGCCGGCGCCGCGGTCGAGCAGCGGGTGCGCTTCGAAGTGGGCGACGTCTTCGAGTTCGACTTCTCCGCCGCGACCGTGGTGACGATGTACCTGCTGCCGAGCGTCAACCTCAAGCTGCGGCCGCGCATCCTGCGCGAACTGGCGCCGGGCACGCGCGTGGTCTCGCACGACTTCGACATGGGCGACTGGACGCCGCAGGAGCGGCGCACTGTCGGCAACTCGACCGTCTTCCTGTGGACCGTTCCGGCCGTGGTTCCGCCGGCGCTGCTGCCGCGATGAGCGGGCCGCGCAGCCGGCACCCGCGACTGTTCCTAGGCCTGCCGGCGCCGGCCAAGCTCAACCTGTTCCTGCACGTGACCGGCCGCCGCGCCGACGGTTATCACACGCTGCAATCGGTGTTCGTGCCGGTCGACCTGGCCGACACGATCGACCTCGAGTCGCGCCGCGACGGCGTGCTCGAACGCAGCGGCGACCTCGTGAGCGAGCCGGGTCAAGACCTGTGCCTGCGCGCGGCGCAATTGCTACAGGCCGAGTCGGCGACCGCGTTCGGCGTCTCGATCCACGTGGAAAAGCGCATCCCCGCCGGCAGCGGCATGGGCGGCGGCTCGTCGGACGCGGCCACGACGCTGATCGCGCTCAATCGCCTCTGGGACCTCGGCTGGCCGCGCGACCGGCTGGCCGCGATCGGCATGCGTCTGGGCGCCGATGTGCCCTTCTTCCTCGGCCCCGGGCCGGCCTTCGTCGAGGGCATCGGCGAGCGGCTCACGCCGCTGCCGGTGCGCCGCTCCTGGTACGCGGTGATCCATCCTCAAGTGCATGTTTCGACGGCGGAAATCTTCAACGACCCGGGTTTGACACGCGATACGAAACTCACCACAATCTCGGCCTTTTCCGCAGCGCAGGAAGCCCGTTGGCACGCGTCGCCGGCGCTGGAAGATCCGGCACCGGCGGGCAGGCAGGGCGCTCACGAACTGTTCGGTGCCAACGACCTGCAGCCGGTCGCGATGCGCCGGGCGCCGGCGATCGGTGCCGCACTCGAGCATCTGCAACGCTTCGGTTGGGCGCGCATGACCGGCTCGGGATCGGCGGTGTTCGCGGCCTTCGATGCCGAGGCGCAGGCGCGCGAGGCGGTTGCCGCGTTGCCGGCAGGCTGGTCCGGCTGGGCGGTCGCCGGTCTCGACGAGCATCCGCTGGCGGCGTGGTGAGGATCGCGTTGCGGAAGACAGCACGGAGCAAGGCAACGGTTTCGCGCTGGGGAGTCGCCAAGCTGGTTAAGGCAGCGGATTTTGATTCCGCCATTCGAGGGTTCGAATCCTTCCTCCCCAGCCATTGCACTGGAACTGCCGGGAGCGTGCATCGGCGGATGCCCGCTCCCGGCGCATTTTGAGACGGCGGCCGGCACGCCTTGCACCGTGCGGCCGGCGCCGCTGACAGACATGGCAACGGCTGCCGCGCCGGCGGGATCCGGCGCTTCGGGGTGAGACGCGATGGCCGCACTGGTGCCGGAAAATCTGATGGTGTTCGCCGGCAACGCGAACCCGAAGCTCGCTCAGGCTGTCGTCCAGCACCTAAACATCCCGCTCGGCCGCGCCACCGTCTCGCGCTTCTCCGACGGCGAGGTGATGGTCGAGATCAACGAAAACGTGCGCGGCCGCGACGTCTTCGTGCTGCAGTCGACCTGCCAGCCGACCAACGACCACCTGATGGAGTTGCTGATCATGGTCGACGCGCTCAAGCGCGCCTCGGCCGGTCGCATCACGGCGGCGATTCCCTACTTCGGCTACGCGCGCCAGGACCGCCGCCCGCGCAGCGCGCGCGTGGCGATCAGCGCCAAGGTGGTCGCCAACATGCTGCAGGTGGCAGGCGTCAGCCGGGTACTGGTCATGGACCTGCACGCCGACCAGATCCAGGGCTTCTTCGACGTTCCGGTCGACAACGTCTACGCCAGCCCGATCCTGCTCGGCGACCTGTGGAAGCACTACCCGAACAACCTGATGGTGGTGTCGCCCGACGTCGGCGGCGTGGTGCGCGCGCGCGCGATCGCCAAGCGGATGGACGCCGACCTGGCGATCATCGACAAGCGCCGGCCGCGCGCCAACATGTCGGAAATCATGCACATCATCGGCGACGTGCGCGACCGCACCTGCGTGATCATGGACGACATGATCGACACCGCCAACACGCTGTGCCAGGCGGCGGCGGCGCTGCGCGAGCATGGCGCCACGCACGTCACCGCCTACTGCACGCACCCGGTGCTGTCGGGCAAGGCGGTCGAGCGGATCACCAATTCGGTGCTCGACGAGGTGGTGGTCACCGACACCATCCCGCTGCGCGAGGACGCGCTCAAGTGCCGCAAGATCCGGCAGTTGTCGTGCGCGGCGCTGCTGGGCGAGACGATTTCGCGCATTTCGCGCGAAGACTCGGTGAGCTCGCTGTTCATCGAGTGAGGCAGTGACGGATGACGCAGGGCTTCGCCCGCCGATGACGCCCGCTGCGCGGGCTATGAGCTGCGCCATGCAGGCGACGGCTCATGGGCGCGCAGCGCCGTCATCGCGGCCGCAGGCCGCATCATTGGTCATCTTTGACGAACCGCAGTCGTGGCTGGTCGCGGCCCGCTGCTAGAGGCTCTGCGGAGCCGGAGTGTGAGATGAAAGTCGTTGCATCCATCCGAACCGGGCAGGGAACGAGTGCGAGCCGCCGCCTGCGCCACGCCGACAAGGTGCCCGGAATCCTGTACGGCGGAGCCGGCCAGCCGGTGCCGATCGAACTCGACCACAACGCGCTGTTTCACGCGCTGCGCAAGGAGAAGTTCCACGCCTCGATCCTCGACATGGAACTCGACGGCCGCGCCGAGCGCGTCCTGTTGCGCACCTACCAGATGCACCCCTACCGGCAGCAGGTGCTGCACATCGACTTCCAGCGCGTGAGCGAGAACACGCCGATCCACGTGCGCGTGCCGCTGCACTTCGTCGGCCAGGAGAACTCGCCCGCGGTCAAGCTCTCGGGGGCGATGGTCAGTCACGTGCTGTCGGAACTGGACGTCACCTGCCTGCCGAAGGACCTGCCGGAGTTCATCGAGGTCGACCTATCGGGCCTGAAGGCGACCGACGTCGTCAAGGTGCTCGACCTGAAGTTGCCGACCGGAGTCAAGCCGGTGGTCAAGGGCAAGGAGAACCCGGTGGTCGTGACCTCGACCGTGCCGGGCGGCGCCGCCGAGGAGGAAGCGGCGGCAGCGCCGGCAGCCGCCGAGGTGCCTGCCACGGCCCAAAAAGCGCCCCCGGCTGCTGCGGCCGCGAAGGCGCCGGCTGCCGCGCAGAAGGCACCCGCTGCCGCGCCGAAGGCGGCGCCGGCTGCGCCGGCCGCCAAGGGCGGCGACAAGAAGAAATAGCCGCCGGAACTCCGCGACCCTGCACGACGCGGCCCGCCGGCGACCCGCGCGGCGGGCCGCGTGCGCGGTCGCGGCCCGGCCTGCCGCCGGCGCGCGCAGCGCACTGCCGTGAACGACACCTGCATCCGCCTGATCGCCGGCCTCGGCAACGTCGGCGCCGAGTACGAGCGCACGCGCCACAACGCCGGCTTCTGGTTCGTCGACGCGATCGCCGCCAAGGCCGGCGCGCGCTTCGCCGCCGAGCGCAAGTTCCACGGCGAAGTGGCGCGCCTGCGCGACCACGAGCGCGAATTGTGGCTGCTCAAGCCCGCGACCTACATGAACCGCTCGGGCCAGGCGGTGCTGGCGCTGTGCCAGTACTACCGGATCGCGCCGGCGCAGATCCTGGTCGCGCACGACGAGGTCGATCTGACACCGGGCACGGTCAAGCTCAAGCGCGGCGGCGGCACCGCCGGTCACAACGGCCTGAAGGACATCCAGGCGCGACTGACGACCCCGGACTTCTGGCGCCTGCGCTTCGGCGTCGGCCATCCGCGCGCGCTCAACCTGACGCAGGAGGTTGCCGACTTCGTCCTGCACCCGCCCGGCCGCGACCATCAGCAGGCGATCGACGCGGCGCTGGCGCGCGCGCTCGAGATCGTGCCGCTGCTGCTCGCCGGCCAGTTCGAGCGCGCCACGCTCAAGCTGCACGCGCCGCCGCGTCCCGCCCCCGTTCCGGCACCGGCGGCGACCGCGGCCAAGCCGCGCGCCGAACCATGAGCGCGCACGGCGCGTCCTGCGCCCTCATCCCGCAGCGCGAAGCGCGCGTAGTCCAGTGAACCGATGGTGAACCGATGACCCGCGATCCGGTGCAGGCGCAACTCGAGGCCTACAACGCCCACGACCTCGAGGCCTTCGTCGCCTGCTACGCGCCTCAGGTCAGGATCTACGACGCCGCCGGCGCGCTGGTGGCCGATGGCAGCGACGGCGTGCGCGCGCGTTACGGTCCGCTGTTCGCAGCGTCGCCGCAGTTGCGCGCCGAGGTCGTGCAGCGCACCCGCGTCGGCGGCGCCGACGCCTGGTACGTGGTCGACAGCGAACGCGTGAGCGGCCGCAACCAGCCCGGTGCGCCGGCGCGCTTCGAGGTCCTGGTGCTTTATTGCGGCCGCGGCGATCTGATCCACGAAGTGCGCTTCCTCACGCCGCGCCTGCCGCTGCCGGATTCGGACTGATTCGTGGCCGCGCGATCGCGCCGCCGCGGCGAGCGGGAGCCAAGCGCATTCTGGTTCAGCGCGCGGCAACGCCGCGCCGCCGGGCGCGACACACCGGCAGGCGATAATCCGCGCCTTTCGCGTCCGGCCGCAGCGCCGCGCGCTTCGCAAGGATCCCGATGGCACTGAAATGCGGCATCGTCGGCCTGCCGAACGTCGGCAAGTCGACGCTCTTCAACGCGCTCACCAAGGCCGGCATCGCGGCCGAAAACTATCCGTTCTGCACGATCGAGCCGAACGTCGGCATCGTCGAAGTGCCCGACCCGCGACTGGCCGAACTGGCGAAGATCGCCAGGCCGGAGAAGGTGATCGCCGCCACCGTCGAGTTCGTCGACATCGCCGGGCTCGTGGCCGGCGCCAGCAAGGGCGAGGGTCTCGGCAACCAGTTCCTCGCCAACATCCGCGAGTGCGACGCGATCGCGCACATCGTCCGCTGCTTCGACGATCCGAACATCGTCCACGTCTCGGGCCGGATCGATCCGGTGTCGGACATCGAGGTCATCAACACCGAGCTGGCGCTCGCCGACCTGCAGACCGTCGACAAGCAAATGGCGCGCTACGCCAAGGTCGCCAGGACCGGCCAGGGACCGGAGGCCAAGGAGGCGCGGCGACTGGTCGACGCGCTGGAGAAGATCCTGCCGGCGCTCAACGACGCCCGGCCGGTGCGCAGCGTCGATCTGTACCCGGAGGAACGCGAGGTGCTGCGGCCGCTGTTCCTGCTGACCGCCAAGCCGACGATGTACGTGGCCAACGTCGAGGAACACGGCTTCGCGGACAACCCGCTGCTGGCGCAGGTGCAGGCGTACGCGGCGAAGGAAGGCGCGCCGGTGGTCGCGGTTTGCGCCAAGGTCGAGGCCGAGATCGCCGATCTCGCGGACGAAGACAAGGCAGTGTTCCTCGCCGACATGGGCATGAACGAGCCGGGGCTGAACCGCGTGATCCGCGCCGGTTACGCGCTGCTCGGCCTGCAAACCTTCTTCACCGCCGGACCGAAGGAAGTGCGCGCCTGGACCGTGACCCGGGGCGCGACCGCGCCGCAGGCCGCCGGCGTGATCCACACCGACTTCGAGAAGGGCTTCATCCGCGCCGAGACCATCGCCTTCGCCGACTACGTCGCCCACCGCGGCGAAGCCGGCGCCAAGGAAGCCGGCAAGATGCGGCTCGAAGGCAAGGACTACGTCGTCTGCGACGGCGACGTGATGCACTTCCGGTTCAACGTTTGACGCGTAGAGGACACGCAGTCGCTGCGACGGCCTGGATCTGATGAGCTCGCCGCCGTGAGGGCTGCGCCAGCGTGTCGCTACCGCGCTCTGACCCCGAGTCCGTAAACTCCACTCATGTCTGTCACCGTCTCTCAACTCCACATCTATCCGGTCAAAGGCTGCCGCGGCATCGCGCTCGGTGATGCCACGCTTGCCGCCACCGGCCTCGAAGTCGACGGCATCGGCGATCGCGAGTGGGTGATCGTCGATGGCGAGGGCGAATTCATCTCGCAGCGCGAGTACCCGAGGCTGGCGCTGGTGGACACGCGCCTGACGCCGAGCAGCCTGCGGCTGAAGGCGCCGGGCATGCTGCAGCTCGAGGTGCCGTTCGCCTCCGAGGGCGACGTGGTGCAGGCGCGCGTGTGGGACGACACCGTGGCCGCAGTCTCGCAGGGCGAGATTGCCGACGCCTGGTTCAGCAACTACCTCGGCATCGCCGCGCGGCTGCTGCGCTTCGATCCCGAGCACACGCGGCTGGCGAGCCACCGCTGGACCGGCAAGGACGAGGCGCCGTACAAGTTCGCCGACGCCTTCCCGCTGCTGGTCACGAGCGAGGCTTCGTTGGCGGACCTGAACCGGCGGCTGCAGCAGCGCGGCCAGGCAGCGATCGAGATGCGGCGCTTCCGCCCGAACCTCGTGCTCGCCGGCCTCGAGGCCTACGAGGAGGACTACCTCAAGAGCCTGCGCATCGGCGAGCTCGAGCTGCGCGTGGTCAAGCCCTGCGCGCGCTGCTCGGTGCCGGGCGTCGACCCGGCCACCGGCGAGCACTCGACCGTGGTGCCGGACCTGCTGGCCTCCTATCGCGGCCGCAGCGGCGAGCCGCAGGGCGTGATGTTCGGCGTCAACGCGATCGTCACGGCCGGCGCCGGCAGCGTGCTGCGCGCCGGCAGCCCGGTCGAGGTGGCGCTCAAATTCTGAGCCGGCCGGCGACGGCGATGCACGGCTCGCGCCGCGTTCTTCTGCTGGCTTTGCTGGCCGCGACCGCGGGCGCGGCGCGCGCGCAGCCGATCACGGTGATCGAGCTGCGCCACCGCAGCGCCGAGGAGCTGCTGCCGCTGCTGCAGCCCTTGGTCGAGCCGGGCGGCGCACTGAGCGGGCGCGGCAGCCAGCTCTTCGCGCGCGTCTCGCCGGCCAACCTCGAGCAGTTGCGCGCGCTGCTGGCGGCACTCGACCGGCCACCGCGCATGCTCGAGATCACCGTGCGCCAGGATCTCGCCGACGAGCGCGAGCAGCGCGCGCTGCGTGCCGAAGGCGGCGTGGTCACCGACGGCCGCGGGGCCGCCGCCGGCGTCGTCGTGCAGCCGCACGGCGAACGCGTCGTCGGCACGCGCCGCGCCGAGCAGCGCATCCGCGTGCTCGAAGGCGGCCGGGCGCTGATCGCGATCGGCGTCGCCATTCCGTTCACCTTCAACCACTGGGTGCTGACGCCGCAGGGCCTGACCGAAGTGCAGGCGACCAGCTTCTACGAGGCGGTCACCGGCTTCGCCGTGCGACCGCTGCTGGCCGGCGACATCGTGACCTTGGAACTCGAGCCGAACGATGTCGCCCTCGGCCCGCGCGGCCTCGAGCAGACGCGCCTGATGACGCGCGTACAGGGCCGGCTCGGCGAGTGGATCGCCCTCGGCGGCGCCGACCTCGAAGCGCAGGCGCGCGCCGGCGCACTCGGCGCGGCGCGTGCCAACGTCCGGCGCGGCGTCTGGGTGCGGGTCGAGGAGACGGGCGGAAGGTAGCAGCGATGCGCACGGCACCGCACTGCCATCCGGTTGCGGCCGCGCCCGGCGACCGCGCTCAGCCGGTGCGCGGCCCGTAGGTCGCGCGCCGCCAGAGCGCCTCGACCGGCCCCGATCCGACGCGCGCGATCCACGCGCGACTGGCAACGATCTGCACGGCGACGATCGCCAGCGCCAGCAGCGAAAGCTGCGCGGTCGACAGCCACGCGCCCCAGCCCAGTCCCCAGCCGGCGAGCAGCAGGCCCATCGCCAGCGACTGCGCCAGGTAGTTGGTGAGCGGCATGCGGCCGGCAGGCGCCAGCCAGGCAACGATCGCGCCCAGGGCCGCCGACTCGCACCAGCGCACGATCCACGCCAGGTACAGGGCGAGCAGCGGAAAGCTGAGCAGGTTGAGCATCAGCCCGAGGGCGCTCATTGCCGCCGGTGTTTCGATCTGCGCCCGCAGCAGCAGCCAGGCGCCGAGTGCGGCCACCGGCAGCATCGCCCAGCCGAGCCAACGCGCGGCCTGCCACAGGCGCCGATGGCGGTCGGGCCGCGTCAGCCAGCCCTGGCGTGCCGCCAGCGCGCCGAGCACGAACAGGCCGATCAAGTAGGGCGCCGACAGCGTGATCGACAGCGTGGTGAGTTCAAGGTAGTCGGGCAGTCCCACGCGCACGAACTGGGCGTAGCTGCCGGCAGCGGCGATCTGGAAGCGCTCGATCCACTCGGCCGGAACTTCGGCCGCCTGCTCTGGCGGCAAGTGAGCGGCGTCCAGTGCCACGGTCAGCAAGACGGTGATCGCGGCGTAGGCGGCAAGCCAGCCGCGCGCGTGCCGGGCGAGAGTCGCCGGACGCGCGCCGGCGTACAGCAGCAGCGCGAAGCCGCACACCGCGTAGGCGGACAGGATGTCGCCGAAGTAGAGCAGGCTGCCGTGCAGCACGCCCACCGCGAGCAGGAACCACAGACGGCGCCGGTAGGCGCGGCGCGCTTGCAGCTCGCCGAGCGAGCGGCGCAGGCTGCGTAGTTGCAGCGCAAAGCCGTAGCCGAACAGCAGCGCGAACAGCGACAGGAACTTGGTCGAGACCAGGGTGGCGATCAGCAGATAGGCGACCTGATCGGCCAGCCCCGGCGGCGCGATGAACACCGTCAGACCGACCGGCCCCCACAGGTAGGACAGGATGTTGACCTGCAGGATGCCGAACAGGGCGAAAGCGCGCAGCGCGTCGAGCAGCGCCAGGCGCCCGGCGCCGCGGCGATCGGCCACCGCTAGCGCGCCAGCCACGGTCAGGCGCGCGGCCGGCGCCGGCTTAGCCCCCGAGCTGCTCGACCTTGGCGCGCAGCCACTTCTCGACCGAGGGGAAAACGAACTTGGACACGTCGCCGCCCAGTTGCGCGATCTCGCGCACGATCGAGCCGGAGATGAACTGGTATTGATCCGAGGGCGTGAGAAACATCGTCTCGACGTCGGGCAGCAGATAGCGGTTCATGCCGGCGAGCTGGAACTCGTATTCGAAGTCGCTCACCGCGCGCAGTCCGCGCACGATCACGCGCGCGCCGTGCTCGCGCACGAAGTCCTTGAGCAGGCCGCGAAAACCGGCGACCTCGACGTTCGGGTAGTGCGACAGCACCTCGCGCGCGATGCTGATGCGCTCGTCGAAGGAGAAGAAGGGCTTCTTGTTGCGGCTGTCGGCAACGCCGACCACGAGCTTCGGGAACAGGCCGGCGGCGCGGCGCACGAGATCCTCGTGCCCGCGCGTGAGCGGATCGAAGGTGCCTGGGTAGACGGCGACCACCATGCTTGCCTCGCTTCCGGCGCCGCCTGCACGCCGTCCTCGTTGACCTGCCCGACGCTGCATCCCACCGGCCCGCGACGCTGCGCAAGGCGCGCGGATTATTCAGCGATCGGCGCCTGCGGGCAAATCGGTGTCGGCGCGCCGGTACAGGCAGGCGTGCACCTGCCCGGCCTTCAGCGCCCGAAGCGGCGCAAGGCCGACGGCGGCCGCGACCTGATCCAACGGCGCCGCGCTCTCGACGTAGACCAGCGCATCGTCCGCGAGCAGTGGCCGCAGCGCCTGCAGGGCCGCCGCGTGCAGGCCGGCGTCGAACGGCGGATCGACGAACACGAGATCGAAGCTGCGCGTCGGCAGGCGGCGCGCGACCGCGAGCGCATCGCCGCCGATCACCTCGACGTTGGCGGCGCCGAGCCGGTCGCGCACGCGGCGCAGTTGCGCCAGTTGCGCCGGCGCGCTCTCGACCAGGGTCACGCTCGCGGCCCCGCGCGAGGCGAGTTCCAAACCGAGCGCGCCGGTGCCGGCGAACAGATCCAGGCCGCGCAGCGCCGAGAGGTCGGGACGCAGGTGCGCGATCCAGTTGAACAGGGTCTCGCGCACGCGGTCGGGTGTGGGCCGCAGGCCGGCGGCGTCGAGGACCGGCAGCGGCGTGCGCCGGTAGCGGCCGCCGATGATGCGCACCTTGCGCGGCGCGACTCGCGGCGACGCCGCCTGCGGCCGCTGAGCCTGCGCCCGCGGCCGGCGTCGCTCAGCGGCCATGGTGGCGCAACGCGAAGGCGCACACCGGGCGCGCGCAGGTGGTCACGTACACTGGCCGGCAACGAGGTGCCGGCAGGCGGAGAAGGAGGCGCACGGGTGGCGGGCTGGATGTCGCGGCTGAAGGACGGGCTGACGCGCACGCGGGTCAACATTGTCGGCCTGTTCTCGGGCGGCGTGATCGACGAGGCGCTGTTCGAGGAGCTCGAGACCGCGCTGATCGGCGCCGACGTCGGCGTCGGCGCCTGCGGCGAGCTGCTCGAAGCGCTGCGAACGCGCATCAAGCTCGAGGGGCTGAAGACGCCGGCGCTGGTGCGCGAAGCGCTGAAGGAGGAAGTGACGCGTCAACTCGCCCCCAGCCAGGGCGCGCTCGACCTCGATCGCGCCAAGCCGCTGGTGATCATGGTGGCCGGCGTCAACGGCGCCGGCAAGACCACCAGCATCGGCAAGCTCGCACACTGGCTCGCCGACCGTCACAAGAGCGTCCTGCTGGCCGCCGGCGACACCTTCCGCGCGGCGGCGCGCGAGCAGCTCGCAATCTGGGGCCAACGCAACGGCGTCGAGGTGATCCAGCAGGCGAGCGGCGATCCGGCAGCGGTCGTGTTCGACGCCGTGCAGGCGGCGCGCGCGCGCGGCATCGACGTGCTGATCGCCGACACCGCCGGCCGCCTGCCGACGCAACTGCACCTGATGGACGAGCTCAAGCGCATCCGCCGCGCCCTGCAGAAGGCCGGCGACGCCTCGCTGCAGGGGCGCACCATGGCCGGCGTGCCGCACGAGGTGTTACTGGTGCTCGACGGCACCAACGGCCAGAACGCACTCGCCCAGGCGCGCGCCTTCGACGAGGCGATCGGGCTCACCGGGCTGGTCATCACCAAGCTCGACGGCACCGCCAAGGGCGGCGTGCTGCTGGCACTGGCGCGCGAGCGGCGCGCCAGCGGCAAGCCGCCGCTGCCGATCCTGTTCATCGGCGTCGGCGAGAAGCTCGACGACCTGCAACCCTTCGTCGCGCGCGAGTTCGCCGAAGCGCTGCTCGGCTAGGACCGATCGACGGCGGCTGCGCCCTTCGGCCGCGGCGGCGCCGGCCGGCGACCGTCGATCATGTGCGCGATCGCCAGCCAGGGATGGCGCCAGAGCATGCGCGGTCCGGCGTAGCGCATCATCACGCGCGTGGCCTCGCGCTGCGCCGGTCCGTAGCAGTGGATCTGGCAGTTGGCGCAGGTGGGCTTGTCCGGCCCGTAGGGGCAGCCGGCGAGCCGCTTGCGCGCATAGGCGAACAGCGCCGCGCACGGCTCGCACAGTGCCTGCGCGTCGCGCCGCGCATCGCGATGTTGGTCGCGGCAGTAGATGCGCAGCATCGCGCCGATGGTCTTCAGTTCGCGCGCCAGGCGCGGTGTCGCCAGGCGCGCCTGGCGCTCGGCGGCGCCGCGCGAAACCGGAGCGGAGTTCGATTCCATGGCGCCGATCCTGCATCGCCGCCCGGCCACGCTTGCTGCGCTGGGTCAAGCGCGGCCTGCATGCGCCGGCGCCATCGGAGGTAGAGCACGCAGGGTGTCACGCGTCGGTCACCTTGGGCAGCGACCCTTGGGGAATTCGCGCACGTTGCGCGCCGTAGAATCGCGCCCGCCCGCCGGTGCCCCGGCTTGCGCGCTGCGCCGACTCGAAGCCCGTCTTCGCCGTCGCTTCCGACCCGTTCAACATGCTGCTCGCTGCGGTCGATCTCGGCTCCAACAGCTTCAGGCTCGAAATCGGTCGCGTCGAGGGCGCGCACATCGAGCGTCAGGGCTACTGGAAGGAGACGGTGCGACTGGCCGCCGGCCTCGACGGCGGCAACCGGCTGACCCAGCGCGCGATCGACGCTGCCTGCGAGACGCTGGCGCGCATGAACGAGCGGCTGCGCGGCCTGAACTCGGAGCAGGTGCGAGCGGTGGGCACGCAGACGTTGCGCTCGGCGGCCAACGTCGGCGAGTTCCTGCTCGAAGCGCAGCACGCGCTCGGCTATCCGATCGAGGTGATCGCCGGCCGCGAGGAGGCGCGCCTGGTGTTCGAGGGCTGCATGCACACGCTGCCGCCGTCGAACGCGCGCCGTCTGGTGGTCGACATCGGCGGCGCCTCGACCGAATTGATCGTCGGCCGCGGCTTCGCCGCCGAGGCGGCCGAGTCGTTCAAGGTCGGCTGCGTCAACTCGACGCTGCGCTTTTTTCGCGACGGCGTCATCGACCGCGCCGGCTTCAAGCGCGCGCAGGTGGCCGCGGCCGCGGCCTTTGAGGAGGCGATCGAGAAGTTCTCGCGCGCGCAGTGGGACGAGGCCTACGGCAGCAGCGGCACCGCCGAGGCGATCAGCGCCATCCTGCACGCCGAGGGCTGGAGCGACGGCACGATCACCAGCGAGGGCCTGCTTCGCCTGAAGCAGGCGATCATCGCCGCCGGCGAGGTGCGGCGTCTGCGCTTTGCCACCCTCAAGCCGGAGCGGCAGGAGGTGATCGCCGGCGGCACCGCGGTGCTGGCGGCGGTGTTCGAGGTGCTCGGCGCCAGCGAGATGCGCACCGCGCGCGGCGCCTTGCGCGTGGGCGTGCTCTACGACCTGCTCGGCCGGCGCGAGAGCCGCGACCTGCGCGATGCCACCGTCGAGCGCCTGCAAAACCGGCTCGGCGTTGACCGCGGCCAGGCGCAGCGCGTGGCGGCCGTGGCGCAGCAGTTGCACGCGCTACTGGTGCCGGCGGCGCTGGAAGAGTCGGTCAAGAGGCTGGGCTGGGCGGCGGCGCTGCACGAGACCGGGTTCGCGATCTCGCACAACGACTACCACAAGCACGGCGCCTATCTGGTCGAGCACGGCGACCTCGCCGGCTTCTCGCGCCAGGACCAGGAGGCGATCGCGCAGTTGATCCTCGGCCAGCGCGGCAACCTGAAGAAGGTCGCCGCCGGCCTGGCCGAGCCGGCGACCGCGGCGCAGGTGCTGGCGCTGCGCGTGGCGGTGATCTTCTGCCACGCGCGGCGCGAGGCGACGCTGCCGCGCTGGTCGCTGCGCGCCACGCGCACCGAGTTCGAACTGCGGATCGACCGCGACTGGCTGGCACGTCACCCGCTGACCGAGTACCTGCTGCAGGAAGAAGCAGCGCAGTGGGAGAAGATCGGCGTTCGCTTCGCCCTGCGCGAGCTCTGAGAAGGCGGTCGCGGGCCGGCGCGATCAGAGCAGATCGGGGTTGGTCACCGCGCGCAGCACCACCTGCGGGTCGTCGCCGCGCGCGCGCGACTGCAGCCACCAGACCGCGCCCTTCTTGATCGACCAACTGTGGTCGGCGCCTGCGAGCAGTTCGGCCACCACCCAGCCGAGCGTCGGTTGGTGGCCGACGATCACGGTCGTGTGACGCGCGTTCGGCCAGTCGGCCGCCGCCAGCACCTCGGCGGCGCTGGCGCCGGGCGCGATCGCTTCGACCGTCTTCAGCTTGCGATGCCCGAGCCGGGCGAGCGCGTGCGCGGTCTGCTGTGCGCGCGTGGCGGGGCTGACCAGGATGCGCGCCGACTGCGGCAGGTGCGCGTGCAGCCACTCGGCCATGCGCCGCGCCTGCTTCTCGCCCTTGCCGGTGAGCTTGCGGCCGAGGTCGGGTTCGCCCACTTCCGCTTCCGCATGACGCCAGAGGATCAGTTCCATCGCCGCCTCCCGGCCGGGTTCGGGTTCATTTTGCGCGCCCGGGATCGGCGGCGAGCTTGAGCAGCAGGCGCTGCTGCGCCGACTGCGCACCCGCGGGCCCGGATCGCGCCGCGGCCGGCGCCGCCTCCCAGGCGCGCGGCCGCCGGTAGTTGCCGTCGGCGCCCAGCACCCAGGCGTCGGCGGTGTCGTCCAGATAGGCGCGCAGGCCCTCCTCGAGCACGCGCTGCTTGAGCTTGCGGTCGAGCAGCGGCCAGGCGATCTCGATCCGGCGGAACAGGTTGCGCCCCATCCAGTCGGCGCTCGCCAGATAGACGTCGTCGGCGCCGCCGTTGCGGAAGTACCAGATGCGGTGATGCTCGAGGAAGCGCCCGAGCACCGAGCGCACGCTGATGTTCTCCGACAGGCCCTTGACGCCCGGTCGCAGCGCGCAGGCGCCGCGAACGATCAGGTCGATCTTGACCCCGGCCTGCGAGGCCGCGTACAGGGCCTCGATCGTCGCTTCGTCGACCAGCCCGTTCATCTTGGCGATCACGCGTCCGGGCTTGCCGGCGGCGGCCAGCTTCGCTTCGTTGGCGATCGCCGCCAGCACGCGCTTGTGCAACTGAAACGGCGCCAGCCACAGGTGCTTGAGCCTCTCGACCTTGGTCAGGCTCGTCAAATGGCGGAACACGCGCTCGACGTCGGCGCAGATCTCGGCGTTGGCGCTGAGCATCCCGAAGTCGGTGTACAGCTTGGTCGTGGCCGGATGGTAGTTGCCGGTTCCCAGGTGCACGTAGGGCACGAGCCGGGTCTGCGGCGACGCGCGCCGGCGCTGCTTGCCGGCGGCCGGCTCGACCTCCTCGCGCCGCAGGACGAGCAGCATCTTGGCGTGCGTCTTCAGCTCGACGATGCCGTAGACGACCTGGGCGCCGACACTCTCCAGCCGCTCGGCCAGATCGATGTTCGCCTCTTCGTCGAAGCGCGCCTTGAGCTCGACCACCACGGTCACGTCCTTGCCGCGACGCGCGGCATCGACCAGCAGGTCGACCAGCACCGAGGCGGTGCCGGTCCGATACAGGGTCATGCGGATCGCGACCACGCGCGCATCGGCCACCGCCTGGCGCAGGAACTCGATCACCGGCTCGAAGCTCTCGAACGGGTGATGCAGGAGTACATCGCCGTGGCGGATCGCGTCGAACAGCGCAACGCCGTCGGCCGCGGCCGGCAGCCTCTTCGGCCAGGCGGGCACGAAAGGCGGCCAGCGCAGCGCCGGCTGCGTCAGATGGTCGACGAGCTGATTCAACCGCACCAGGTTCACCGGCCCGTCGACGCGATAGACGGCCTCGTTGGGCAACTGGAACTGTTCGCGCAACAGCGCCTCCAGCGGCGGCGGACAGGTGCGCAGCACCTCGAGCCGGATCGGGTTGCCGAAGTGGCGCTGGCTGAGCTCCATGCGCAGCGCCTGGCGCAGGTTGCTCACCTCGCGCTCGTCGACCCAGACGTCGGAGTCGCGCGTGACGCGAAACTGCGAGAAGCCGGAGATGCCGCGGCCCGGGAACACGTCCTCGAGGTGGGCGCGGATGACGGAAGTGAGCAGCACGAACGCGTGCTGGCCGCCGCTGGCGCGCGCCGGCAGCGGGATCACGCGCGGCAGCACGCGCGGCACCTTCAGGATCGCCACCGTCGAGGCGCGCCCGAAGGCGTCCTTGCCTTCGAGCTGGACGATGAAGTGCAGCGCCTTGTTCATCACCTGCGGGAACGGATGCGAGGGGTCGAGCCCGATCGGCGACAGCAGCGGCCGCACCTCGCGCTCAAAGTACTCGCGCACCCAGGCGCGCTGCACCGGCGTGCGCTGCGCGTGGTTGAGCACGACGATCCCCTGCCGGCCGAGCGCCGGCATGATCACTTCGTTGAGCTGGCGGTACTGGGCCTCGACCAGCGCGTGCGCGCGCGCCGCGATCCGCTCGAACTCTAACCAGCGCGGCGCCGCCGGCGTCCAGCCGCCCTTCTCGCGCATCTCGTCGATCAGGTCGGACAGCCGGATCTCGAAGAACTCATCCAGGTTCGACGACAGGATGCAGATGAAGCGCAGCCGCTCGGCCAGCGGCACGCTGGCGCGCGTGGCCAGGGCCAGAACGCGCTCGTTGAACGAGAGCAAGGACAGTTCGCGGTCGATCAGGCGCGCGGCCGGTTCGCCCGCAGGGGCGGCGGAGGCAACGATGGCGGCTTCCTTGTTGCGGCGGTGCGCGCCGCGGCCGCTCACCAGGGTCGTCGTTGCGCCGCGCTTCTTTGTCTTGACCATAGGGATCGCCCGTGACACCGGCATGACAGCCGCCAGTCAGGGTAGCCGGGCGCCAGTCCTTCGCGGTAGCCGGGGTCACCCGCGGCGGGCGGCCGGCGCGCGTCCTTGCGCGCGCACGGCGGCGCGCAACGGCATTCGTACAATCGCGCCCTCGCCGGCGCCGGTTCACCCGTTGCGCGCGGCGATTGTGCCGCCCCCGACGATGTCCGCGCCCGCTGCCCCGGCCTTCAACGCCGCTCCGATGGTCGAGTTCGATCGCGTCGGCCAACGCGTCGACGCCCTGCGCAGCGCGGTCGAGGAAGTCAGTTTCAGCGTCCGGCGCGGCGAGTTCGTGTTGATCCAGGGCGGCAACGGCGCCGGCAAGACGGCGCTGTTGCGACTCGCGGCCGGTTTGGAGTCGCCTACTCGCGGTCGCGTCTGCGTCGCCGGGCAGGACTTGGCGCGCCTCGGTGCGCGCGCCCTGTCACTGCTGCGGCAGTCGCTCGGCGTCGTGCCGCAGGACCTGTGGCTGCTCGACGACCGCAGCGCGCTCGCCAACGTGATGCTGCCGGCGCTCGCCTGCGGACTGACCAAGCGCGCCGCGAACGAGCGCGCACGTGCGGCGCTGGCGCGTGCCGGGCTCGATCCGGACGCCGCCGAGCGGCTCGACACGCGCCGCGCCGGCGGCGGCGAGCGCCAGCGCATCGCGCTCGCTCGCGCGCTCGTCAATCGGCCGGCGCTGCTGCTGGTCGACGAGCCGGTTGCGCATCTGGAGGCGGCGAGCGCGGCGGCGATCGTCGCGCTGCTGGCGCAGTTCGCGGCCGGCGGCGTCACCGTGCTGGCCGCCTCGCGCGACGAGCGCGCACTGTGGCCAGCCGGTGTGCGCCGAGTGCAGATGCGCGCGGGCCGACTGACGACGGCGGCGGCGGAGGCGACGGCGTGACGCACGCGGCTGGCCGGTGCAACGTGGCCGCGGGCGCACCTCGGTTCGAGCCTGGCGCCGCGGCTCGCCGCGTTGCGGCCGAGGCGCCGCGGTGAAGGCGGTGATGGACAGCTCAACGGCGCCCG
>JBBIST010000050.1:0-23854 GCA_037441125.1 Burkholderiales bacterium | reverse complement strand
CGCTGGTCGATGTCCTGCAGCGCGCCGCGCCCCTGCAGCGCGGTCGGCGCGGCGCCGCCGAGCAGCAGCAGCGGGCTTTGCGCCAGTTGCGCGTTCTTCAGCGCCGTGATCGTGTTGGTCAGTCCCGGGCCGGCGGTCACCGCCGCCACGCCCGGGGCGCCGGTCAGACGCGCGATCGCGTCGGCGGCGAACACCGCGGTGGCCTCGTCGCGCGTGTCGACCACGCGCACGCCGCGCGCGCGCGCCGCCGCCAGGATCGGCGAGATGTGGCCGCCGCACAGGGTGAACAGATGCGTCGTTCCGTGCGCCCTGAGCACCTCGGCCACGCGCTCGCCGCCGTTCATGAAGTCGGTCCCGGTTGTCTGCGCGTCATTGCGCCGGCCGCTGTCCGTGCTCGGCCACCAGCACCTTGAAGTCGATCTTGCCGACGCGCGTCTTCGGCAGTTCGCGCCGGAACTCGACTTCGCGCGGGCACGACCACTTGATCAGCCGCTCGCGGCAGAACTCGATCAGCGCCTGCTCGGTCGCCTTGGATGCCTGCGCCGGATCGCGCAGCACCACCACCGCCTTGACGCGCTCGACCTGCGATTCGTCGGGCACGCCGATCACGCAGGCCTCGGCCACCGCCGGGTGCTGGTAGAGCACCGCCTCGACCTGCGCCGGATAGACGTTGAAGCCCGAGGACTTGATCATCCGCTTGGCGCGCACGGTGAAGTAGAAGAAGCCGTCGGCGTCGCGCCGGCCGAGGTCACCGGTGTGCAGCCAGAGGCGGCCGTCGGCGTGACGCCGGAGCGCCTGCGCCGTGGCCTGCGGATCGTCGAGATAGCCGGTCATCACCGCCGGGCCGGCGATGCAGATCTCGCCCTCCTCGCCCGGCGCCAGTTCCTCGATGTCGCCGGGACGGCAGATCGCGGCGTCGATGTCCGGAAACGGGATGCCGATCGAGCCCTCGCGGTACTCGGCCAGCGGCATCGCCATGATCGCGGTCACCGCCTCGGTCAGCCCATAGCCTTCGAGCAGCCGCACCTTGCCGCCGCGTGCGGCCACCAGCGCCTCGAAGCGTTCCTTGACCGGCCGCGGCAGCGTGTCGGCGCCGCTGAAGCAGGCGCGCAGACACGACAGGTCGGCCTTGGCCAGCGAGGCATCGCGCGCCAGCGCGTCATACAGCGTCGGCACGCCGACCAGCAGGTTGGGCCGCGCGCGGCGCAGCTCGCGGGCGACGATCTCGGGCGAGAACTGCGGCACCAGGATCGACTTGCCGCCGGCCATCAGCGCCGCGTTCACGCACACGCCCAGTCCGAAGCCGTGGAAGATCGGCAGGATCGCGAGAATCGAATCGCCCTCGCGCACGCCGCCCCAGGCTGCCGCCTGCATGCCCTCGGCGATGAAGTTGCGGTTCGACAGCACGATCGCCTTCGGCATGCCGGTGGTGCCGCCGGAAAACAGGATCGCCGCCGCATCGTCGGTGGTGGTGGCGGCGCGCGCCACCGGCGGCCGCCCGGCGGCGCGCAGGTCGCGCCACCGGCGCAGCCGCGGATCCGGACCGATGGCGGCGATCGTGCGCCCCTTGGTGAGCCAGAAGCCGGCGCGCTTGAGCAGCGGCAGGTCATCGCCGATGCGCGCGACGATGATGTGCTCGAGCGGCTGCCTCGGCCGCGCCGCCGCCAGCGTGCCGTAAAAGGCGTCGAGCACGAGTGCGGCGCGTGCGCCGCTGGCGTTCAGGTAGTGCTCGATCTCGGGCGCGGTCGACAGCGGATGGATCAGCGCCGGCACCACGCCAAGCTTGTTGGCGGCGTAAAAGGCGGTGACGCCGGCCGGCGTGGTCGGCATCGAGATCAGCAGCCGCTCGCCGGCGCGCAGGCCGAGCGCGGCCAGCCCGCTGGCGGCGGCATCGATCGCCGCCGCGATCTCGCGGTAGCTGGCAACGGCGCCGAAGAAGTCGGTCGCCGGCGCCTCGGGCCGGCGCTGCGCGCTGGCGGCGACCGCTTCGTACAGCGTGACGCGCGGATAGTCGATCCGGTGCGGCACTTCGCCGTAGAAGCGCAACCAGGGACGGTCGCGGCTGTCGCGGGCGCCGTCGCGATCGACGAAGTTCACCGGAACATCGCCTCCATGCGGCGCTGGCCCTCGGCTTGCGAGATGTCTTCGACGTGGGTGCCGAGCGTCCACTGCAAGCCGAACGGATCCTTCAGCGTGCCGCTGCGGTCGCCGTAGAACTGCAGCTCGACCGGCCGCACTTCGGTGCAGCCGGCGGCGAGCGCGCGCGCGAACGCGGCCTCGACGTCCGGCACGTAGACCATGAACGACACCGGCGAGCCGCCGAGCGTTTGCGCGCTGCTGTTGCCCCACTCGGGGTTCTCTTCGGACAGCATCACGTGGCTGTCGCCGATCTTCACCTCGGCGTGCGCGTACTTGCCGTCGGGTAGCGTGAGCTTCAGGACCAGCTCGGCGCCGAAGGCGCGGCGGTAGAACTCGACCGCGGCGACCGCGTCGCGCACGGCCAGATAGGGCGTGACCGAGTGGTAGCCCTCCGGCTTCCAGGCAACTGTCATGACGCACCTCCGGGCGGCTGCGGGAAGGTGGGCGGCGTCCGTCGGCGCCGCAGCCCCGGCGCCGGCCGCCCGGTGCAGCGTTTCAGCCGGCTGCCGCGACCGCGCGTTTCGCCATGACCGGGATCAGGTGCGCGCGGTACTCGGCGCTGCCGTGCAGGTCGCTGTTCAGGCCGTCGGCGGCGACCGTCACGCCGTCACAGCTTTCGGGCGCCCAGCGGGCGTTGAGCCGGTCTTCGAGCGCCTTGACGCGGAACGCGTGGCTGCCGGCGCCGGTCACCGCCACGCGCACGCCGGCGGCGGTCTTGGCGACGAACACGCCGACGATCGCGAAGCGCGAGGCCGGCTGGTCGAACTTCACGTAGCCGGCCTTCTGCGGCACCGGGAAGCTGACCGCGGTGACGATCTCGCCCGGCTTGAGCGCCGTCTCGTACAGGCCCTTGAACCAGTCGTCGGCGCCGACCGAGCGCGAGTGGGTGTGGATGGTCGCGCCCAGGCCGAGCACCGCCGCCGGGTAGCAGCCGGCCGGATCGCTGTGCGCGAGCGAGCCGCCGATCGTGCCGCGGTTGCGCACCTGGCGGTCGCCGATGCCTTCGGCGAGCCGCGCGAGCGCGGGGATGCGCGCGGCCACGTCGTTCGATGCCGCCACGGCGGCGTGCGTGGTCATGGCGCCGATGCGCACCGTGTTGCCGTCGACGCGGATGCCCTGCAGCTCGGGGATCGCCGACAGGTCGATGAAGCCTTCGACCGCCAGCAGCCCGAGGCGCATCGACGGCAGCAGCGACTGGCCGCCGGCGAGCAGCTTGTCGTCCGGATGCTGGCCGATCAGCTTCACGGCGTCGGCGATCGTCGCCGGGCGGTGGTAGTGGGTGTGTTGCATGGTCGGTCTCCGATCTGTGGTCGCCGCCCCGGCGCAGGCCGGGGCCCAATGTCCGCTGAATCGGGTCCCGGTGGACGCTGCGCGCCACCGGGACGACGCTCAGTGCTTGCTCGCCGCGTTGATCGTCTTCCACACCGCATACGGCGCCAGCGGCATCGGCGCGTCGCGCACGCCGAGGTGCCAGAGCGCGTCGGTGACGGCGTTGACCACCGCCGCCGGCGAGCCGATCGCGCCCGCTTCGCCGCAGCCCTTGACGCCGAGCGGGTTGTGCGTGCACGGCGTGCCCTTGACGGTCTCGACCTTGAAGCTGGGGAGGTCGTCGGCGCGCGGCAGCGCGTAGTCCATGTAGCTGCCGGTGACGAGCTGGCCGTCGTCGTTGTAGACGCAGCCCTCGAGCAACGCCTGGCCGATGCCCTGGGCGAGACCGCCGTGCACCTGGCCTTCGACGATCATCGGGTTCACCACGTTGCCGAAGTCGTCGCAGGCGGCGAAGCGGTCGATGCGCACCTGTCCGGTGGCCGGATCGACCTCGACCTCGCACACGTAGCTGCCGGCCGGATAGGTGAAGTTGGTCGGGTCGTAGAAGGCGTTTTCATTGAGGCCCGGTTCGAGCTTGTCGAGCGGGTAGTTGTGCGGCACGTAGGCGCTGAGTGCTACTTCGGCGAAGGTCTTCTTGCGGTCGGTGCCGGCCACCTTGAACTCGCCATTGGCGAACTCGATGTCGGCATCGGACGCTTCCAGCAGATGGGCGGCGATCTTCCTGCCCTTGGCGATCACCTTGTCCACCGCCTTGACGATCGCCGTGCCGCCGACGGCCAGCGAGCGGCTGCCGTAGGTGCCCATGCCGAACAGGATCTTGCCGGTGTCGCCGTGCTGGATGTCGACGTCGTCGATGCCGATGCCGAGCTTGTCGGCCACCACCTGCGCGAAGGTGGTCTCGTGGCCCTGGCCGTGCGAGTGCGAGCCGGTGAATACCGTGACCTTGCCGGTCGGATGCACGCGCACTTCGCCGGCCTCGAACAGGCCGGCGCGCGCGCCGAGCGCACCGGCGATGTTCGACGGCGCCAGCCCGCAGGCCTCGATGTAGCAGCTATAGCCCAGCCCGCGCAGGTAGCCCTTCTTCTCGCTCGCCGCCTTGCGCGCGGCGTAGCCCTTCACGTCGGCGATCTCCAGCACGCGCGCCAGCGTCGCTTCGTAGTCGCCGGTGTCGTAGGTCAGCCCGACCGGCGTCGCGTACGGGAAGGTCTTGATGAAGTTGCGCCGGCGGAGCTCGGCCGGGTCGATCTTCAGCTCGCGCGCCGCGGTCTCGACCATGCGCTCGACGACGTAGGTCGCCTCGGGCCGGCCGGCGCCGCGATAGGCATCGACCGGCGCGGTGTTGGTGAACACCGCCTTGACCTCGCAGTAGATCGCCGGCGTCGCGTACTGGCCGGCGAGCAGGGTCGCATACAGGATGGTCGGCACGCACGAGGCGAAGGTCGACAGGTAGGCGCCCAGGTTCGCGGTCGTGTGCACGCGCAGGGCGAGGAACCTGCCGTCGCGGTCGAGCGCCAGTTCGGCTTGCGTCACGTGATCGCGGCCATGCGCGTCCGCGAGGAAGCTCTCGGCGCGCTCGGCGGTCCACTTGATCGGCCGCCCGACGCGCTTGGCTGCCCACACGAGCGCGGTCTCCTCGGCGTAGAGGAAGATCTTCGAGCCGAAACCGCCGCCGACGTCGGGCGCGACCACGCGCACCTTGTGCTCGGGCAGGCCGAGGACGAAGGCGGTCATCAGCAGCCGCTCGACGTGCGGGTTCTGGTTGGCGACGTACAGCGTGTAGGCGTCGTCGGCGCGCGAGTACACGGCGTTGGCGGCGCGCGGCTCGATCGCGTTCGGGATCAGCCGGTTGTTGACGAACGACAGCCGCGTCACGTGCGCCGCCTGGGCGAAGGCGGCATCAGTGGCCGCCTTGTCGCCGCAGCCCCAGACGTAACAGACGTTGTCGGGGGCGATCTCGTGCACGGCGACAGCGGCGCGGTCGGCACCGGCGGTGTCGGCCACCGCCGGCAGCACCTCGTAGTCGACCTCGATCAGCGCCGCCGCGTCTCTGGCTTCGTGCGGCGTCTCGGCCACCACCAGCGCCACCGGGTCGCCGACGTATCGCACCTTGTCGGCGGCCAGCACCGGGTGCTTGGGCTCCTTCATCGGCGTGCCGTCGAGGCTGTTGATCTGCCAGCCGCACGGCAGCCCGCCGACGCTCTCGAAGTCCTTGCCGGTGTAGACGCCGAGCACGCCCGGCGCCTTGGCCGCCGCGTCGATCGCGACCGAGCGCAGCTTCGCGTGCGCGTGCGGGCTGCGCAGGAAGAAGCCGAAACTCTGGTTCGGCAGCGCGATGTCGTCGGTGTACTGGCCGCTGCCGGTCAGGAAGCGGTAGTCCTCCTTGCGCTCGACCGACCTGCCGATGAATCCTGCTTTGGGATTGCTCATCTGATGCTCCCGCCGTCGCCGCCGTCCCCGCGCAGGCGGGGACCCAGTGTCGTTGGTCGAACAGTCGC
The DNA here is from genome assembly GCA_037441125.1 of Burkholderiales bacterium. Classification (GTDB taxonomy): domain Bacteria; phylum Pseudomonadota; class Gammaproteobacteria; order Burkholderiales; family Burkholderiaceae_F; genus JALHMQ01. The sequence continues at coordinate 17,891 of JBBIST010000050.1, read as the reverse complement.
CGGTCGCCCGCCTGCGCGGGCGCGACGCAGCCTCACACGCCCATCGCCTTCGCCCCCTGGGCGACCGCCTTGACGATGTTCTGGTAGCCGGTGCAACGACAGAAGTTGCCTTCCAGCCCTTCGCGGATCTCCTGCTCGCTCGCGTGCGGCCCGTGCGTGACCAGGTCGATCGCGCTCATCACCATGCCCGGCGTGCAAAAGCCGCATTGCAGGCCGTGACAGGCCTTGAATGCGGCCTGCATCGGATGCAGCGAACCGTCGGCCGGGGTGATGCCTTCGATCGTCGTCACTTCGGCGCCGTGCACCTGGGCGGCGAGCAGGTTGCAGCTTTTCACCGCGCGGCCGTTGACATGCACGGTGCAGGCGCCGCACTGCGCCGTGTCGCAGCCGACGTGCGTGCCCGTGAGGCGCAGATGCTCGCGCAGGAAGGTGACGAGCAGGGTCTCGGGCGCGACCTCGGCGGTGACGGCCTTGCCGTTGACCCGCAGTGACAGCGGGAATTTCATCGTGTCTCCTCGGTGGAACCGTGACGCACTGTCGTCTTGTTGGATTGGCGCAGGCAGGGCAGATTAACCGCGCGATCTCGGAGAACGCAAGCGCGACGCGGTCACGAGCGTTGCGCGATGCCGCGATTGGCGCGCCGGGTCCGATCCGGCGCCGCGCGGCCATCGCCTGCCGCGCGGTTTGCCGGGCGCGCCGGCCAGCAGCTAACCTCGCGCCGACGGGAGGATCGGCGGTTGGCCAAGCAGGAAGACATCCGCATCGAGCTGTTCGGTGCGCCACGCGTGCTGCGTGGCCGCTGCCTTCTCAAGCTGCCGGCGCGTAAGTCGCTGGCGATCCTCGCCTGCCTGGCACTCGAAGGCCGCCTCACCCGCGCCAAGCTCGCGACCCGGCTGTGGGGAGACCTCGACGGAGAAGCTGCGCGCCGCAACCTGCGGCGTGAACTGCACCGGCTGCGCGAGTCCGGGCTCGAAGGCGCCGTGCGCAGTGACGCCGACCAGTTGCTCCTTGCGCCCGGCATCAGCGTCGACGCCATCGAGTTTGAATCCGATCTCGCCGCCGGCCGCGCGTCGCAAGCGCTGGCGCGCTACACCGGCCAGCTGCTCGACGGCTTCGAGATCGCCGACGCGCCCGGCTTCGACGATTGGGTCGCGCAGCAGCGCGAGCGCCTTGCGCAGCGCTGGCGCAGCGCAGCGCTCGCGCAAGCCGCCCAGTTCGAGCAAGCCGGCGATGCGCGCCGGGCCCTCGCCGTGCACCAGCGCCTGCTCGCCGACGATGCCCTGCACGAGCAGCACTACCGCGATGTGATGCGGCTGCACTACCTGCTCGGCGAGCGCGAGGCTGCGCTGGCGCAGTACGAGCGCTGCCGCGACGTGCTGCACGTCGAGCTGGGCCTGGCGCCGTTGCCCGAGACCGTTTCGCTGGCCGAGCGCATCCGCGCCGCGCAGTCGCTGGCCCCCGTGGTTGGCGCGCCCGGCCCGGCGCCGGGCATCGGCCGGCTGACCGTGCCGCTGGTCGCCCGCGAACGCGAACTCGGCGCCCTGCGCGCCAGCCGCGCCGCCGCGCTGCTCGTGACTGGCGATCCCGGGGTGGGCAAGTCACGACTGGCGGCCGAGTTCCTGAGCGAAGACAGCGACGCGCCCGTCGTGCGCTTCACGGAAGTCGCGCGCCAGACGCCGCTGTTCGCGTTCGCCGAGCTGCTGCGCGATGCCTGGTCACGACCTGCCGCACGCGAGCGGCTCGAGGCGCTCGACCCCGCGACCCGCGCCGGGGCCGCGCGCCTGCTGCCCGAGCTCGATCCGGAGGCAGCGCGGCGCCAGGCCGCCGACGGCCCGTCGCCTCCGGAGCGGCGCGCGCGCTTCCTTGATGCGCTGGCGCAGGCGTTGACGGCCATCGCCAACAGCGGGCCGCTGCTGCTCGATGACCTTCATTGGGCCGACGAGGCGTCGGCCGAGCTTGCCGCCGCGCTGGTTCGGCGCCGCGCCCGCAGCGCAGACGCGGCACCCCGCATCGTGGCCACGGCCCGCACGCATGAGCTCGCCGAGGCGGCAACCCTTCAGCAGCTGGTCAGGACGCTCGAACGCAGCGGCCTCATGCAGCGGATCGCACTGACGCCGCTGGACGAGGCCGGCGTCGTCGCGCTGGTACAGACGATGGCCGGTGCCGAGCCGGGCGGCGCAAGCGGGCGCCTGTTCGCGCAGCGGCTGGCGCGCAGCACCGGCGGCAATCCGTTCTTCCTGTTCGAGTCGATCCGGCATCTGTTCGACAGCGGCGAACTGCAGCTCGACGCCAACGGCGCCTGGAGCACCCGCTACGACGACACCACGGCCGACTACGAGGAACTGCCGCTGCCACCCTCGGTGCAGGAGGTCGTGATCGAGCGCGTCGAGCGCCTCGGCGCGCCGGCGCGCCGCGTGCTGGAGGCCGCCGCGCTCACCGATGCCGGCTTCACGCTGGGCGAAGTGCAGCCGGCCACCGCGCTGTCGGACTTCGAGAGCGTGGACGGCCTGGAGCGTGCGGTACAGGCGCAGCTGCTGCTGCGCGACGCGCGAGCCGCCGACGGCTACCGCTTCGCCCACGAGCTGGTGCGACAGGCGCTCGACCGCCAGCTCGGCAGCGAGCGGCGGCGGCTGATCCACCTGAAGCTCGCGCAGTCGCTGCAGGCCCTGCAGGCGCCGGCGGCACGCATCGCCCATCACTACGAGTCGGCCGGCGATGGCCGTGCGGCGCTGCCCTGGCGCATCAGCGCCGCCGAGCAGGCGGCGCGCGTGTTCGGCGCGCGCGAGGCGCTGGCGCACACCGACCGTGCCCTGGCGCTCGACCCCGACGCCGCGCAGGCCGTGGCGATCCGCCGGCTGCGCATCGCGCTGCAGCGGATCCTCTACGACCTCGACGCAATGAGCGCCGAGGTCGAGGCCCTGGCCGATCTCGCGCCGCAGGTCGCCGAGCCGCTGCTCGATCTGGAGGTGACCATTGGCCGCGCCGACGTTGCCAACCTGCTGAAGCGCCACGCCGAAGCGCTGCGGCTTGCGCAATCGGTGTGCGACGACGCGAGCTGGCGCGAGCTGCCGATTGCGCTGCGCGTCAAGGCCACCAGCGAATTGACGTTTGCATTGGGCGAGTCGCGCCGCGCCGACGAGGCAGTGACGGCCTGGCAGGCACTGCTGGACACCGGCGAGCCACTCGGCCCGGCGCACGAGGGCACGATCCGCTACGGCCTCGGTATGGCCGGCTGGCGTCTGGCCGATCACGAAGCTGCCGCGGCCAACATGCACCGCGCAGTCGAACTGTTCACGCAGACTGGCGCGATCGAACTGCGCGCCCGTGCCTACAACCTGCTCGCCTACCTCGCCACGCATTCCGGCCGCGCCGACAAAGGCATCGCCCTGCTGGAGAGAGCACTGGCCGACGCCGAGCAGGCCGCGCTCGTGGCGATCCAGAAAAGCGTCTTGCTCAACCTGATCAAGCTCACCGCCGGCCGCAACGACGGCGCACGGGCCGACACCTTCCTGCAGCGCGCCACCGCGCTGCTGGCCGAGGCCGGCGACCCCGCCACCCGCGCCCAGCTGGCCAGCCGCGAATCCGAGGTTCGGCGCGCGCAGGGGCGGCTGTCGGAGGCCCTGGCGGCCGCCGATCGCGCGATCGCGCTGTTCGAGGAAAACCGCGGCGGCTCGCATGACCTGTGGCCCTGGTACCAGCGCGCGCACCTGCTGTGGGACCTCGGCGACAACGAGGGGGCGCTCGATGTCTACCGGCACCTGCCGCAGTCGCCAGCGTGGCTGCCGCGCAGCGAATCCGCGCTGCCGTTCTATCTGAGCGCGTTCCGCTTGCCGCACGCGCCGGCCGAGGTGTTCAAGGCGCTCAGCACGCTCGCGCGTCCCGCCGCCGACGATGTGGTGCAACGCGCGGAACTGGACTACTACCTGGCCTGCTGCGAACTGCTGCTGGACCGGCCGGCGGCAGCCTTCGCTCGGACCGAGACCCTGCCGACACCCACCTTCACGCTGCACGACGCCAACGTGGCTGCGTTGCGCCTGGCAGCCGCCGCCCGCGCCGGCCACGCCCTCGCGCCGTGGATCGCGGCGGTAGAGGACTTGCTGCCGCTGGCGCCACCGCTGGAAGCGCTCGAGCTTCGACGTGCGCTGACGGCGGCGTACAGTCATCAACGCCAACCCGCTCAAGCTGCGGATCAGCGCGCCGCCGCCCAGACCCTGCTGCAGCAACTGGCGGCGTCCCTGGCAGACCGCCCCGACCTTATGACCTCCTTCCTCGCCCGCCACCGCGATCTGCAGGTCTGACCGCCGGGGTCCGTCGGCGCCGTTGCAACGGCGCGTGAATCCGCCGCAACACCCTGCAACGCGTTTGCAACGCCCCCCTCGCCACAGTCGCGCCCCAGGAGGTGTCGACCGTGGCGATCGACCAAGCGCAAACCCAGCCCCGCGAAGAAGTCGTGTTCGTGCTGACGGTGCAGCCGGAAACCCCGGCCGCGCCCTGGCACGCACGCCTGCTATACGCCGGCGGCCCGGAGCATCTGGAGTTCGACAGCCCGCTCGCCCTGGTCCGCCACCTCGCCCAACTGTCTGCAACGCAACCACGCAGGGGCGGCCTGCGCTAACGAGAGGACGACAATGACGACCAGAGCAATACACAGACTGCGCGCGCTGCTGGTGGCAGCTGCCGCCGTGCTTGCGACTGCGTGCGGCGGCGGTGACGGGGGTAGCGGTGCACCGCCGGCGCCTTCGCCTGCACCCAACGTGACGCCGGCCGGCGGCACCGTGCTATCCGACGACGGCAAGGTCCGGCTGGTGGTTCCGGCGGGCGCGGTCAGCGGCAGCAGCCGCATCGCGATCGAGAAGGTGACGCCCGACGCGACGACGGCTGCCGATCCGGCCTACGTCGCCGGCTCGAGCTACCGCATCGTCGGTGATGTCGGCACGCTCGCTCAACCGGCAACCTGGGAGCTGACCCTCGATACGCCGCTGCAAGGCAGCGGCGTTCCGCGCCGCATGTCGGCGTCGGTGCCCGGGGACACCGGCTTCTCGTGCAATGCGAGCGGTGGCAAGCCGGTCGGCTACGAGTGGGTGGCTGGCACCACCTGTCCGACAGATTGCCGTCCCATCTGGGGGCTGAGCCCGTTCATCGAAGGCACCTACTCGCTGTGTGTGCCGTTCCGGACCCACTTCTACTGGGACCGCACGGTGCCGTTCTGCGAAAACGATCCCCCTCACCCGAACGGCTACATCAACGTGTTGGCCACGCGCGAAGGCAACGAGGATCTGTGGGACGACATGTTCAATGCGCACGGGCCGGGTCAGCTGTGCTACCGCACCACGCCGCCGCCGCTGCCGGTGCTGGTGAACAACGTCGCCAGCGCGCCTGTTCTGACGCCTTGCAAGCTCGGCAGTCTCAAACTCTCCTGCAGCCTCGCCAAGCTGCCAACGGGCCAGGTGAGCGTGTTCAACGATACGACGCCACCGTCGTCAGTGTTTCTGAACATGCTCGACCAGCCCAACGGCAGCCAGCAGGACATGCGCGTGGTGCTGGATGCCAGCGGCAACGGCACGCTCCGGTTCATCGTCACTGGCGCCGACGATCGCCAGGCCGACTTTGCCGAGTTGTGGGAGGTTCGCCTGACACCCGTCGGGAACACGGGCAGCGTTCTGCCCGTGGAGTTGCAGCACACGCGATTGGCCACCCTTGCCGACGTGCGACCCGAGCCGACGATCTTCGCATCGTCATCGCCGTCGCACCCGCATGCATCGGTGCCCTTCAACGCCACCGATCCGCTGTACCGCTACTTCTTTACCCGCCTGTACGACCGCGCCGGCAATTACAAGGACAGCAGCATCAAGCGCGTACGCCGCGAGACGCCCGTCGTCGCGGTGGGCAGCTTCAGCGCCAACCCGGCCACGCTGCCGCCGCCGTCGGGCACCACGACGTTGTCGTGGACGGTGGCCAACGCGTTGACGGTCAACATCGACCAGGGCGTCGGCGACGTGACCGCGCAGACGGTCAACGGCAGCGGCTCGATCCAGGTCCAGGTGCCGGCGACGCGCACCTACACACTCACCGCCACCGGCCCCAATAACAGCACGGACACGCGTACCGTGACCGTCACCGTGGCGGCCGACACCACGCCGCCCACGGTCACGCTTTCTGCCAACCCGGGCACGGTGCTGGCGCCGGGTGCCACCACGCTCACCGCCAACGCCACCGACAACGTGGGCGTCACCCAGGTCGAGTTTTATCGCGGCGCGACGCTGCTGGGCACCGACGCCACGCCGGGCGACGGCTTCACGCAGACCGTCAACCTCACGACCGCCGACCAGGGCAATGTCGAGTTCACCGCGCGCGCCTTCGATGCGGCCGGCAATCAAGCCACCAGCAGCCCGATCACGGTGCTGGTCACGGTGCCGATGAGCGCCGACCGCTACGTCTCGCCCACCGGCAGCGACGCCAATCCCGGCACGCAGGCGCAGCCGTACCGCACGCTGACACGGGCCTTCTCCCAGGTCGGCGCCGGCGGCACCGTCTGGCTCGAGAACGGCACGTTCACCTGGGCGGCAGAAGCCACGGCAGGCGCCTCGCAACTGGACTTCAAGACGCGCAGCTTCCCCGTCGGCCGTACGCTGCGCGCGATCAATCCCGGACTCGCCACCGTGAACTTCGGCTTTACCGTCGCCGGCGACGCCACGATCGTGGGTATCCACATCACCAGCGTCGCCAACGATGGCCCAGGCAGCGGCGGCACCGGGGTCACCGTCGGCGGGGGCGCCAGCGCCAACGCGCAGGTGCAGCTCAAGGGGGTGAGCTTCGGGGCGCTGACGGGCGGGTCCGGCGATGGCTGGGGCGCAGCGGTGATGAACTACTGCCCGACCTGCACGCTGACGCTCGACACCAACGGCGTGGCCGGCTTCAACTACATCGGCGCCGACTTCCTGCCCGGTGCCCGCTTCCTCACGAACCTCGGCGGCCCGGTCACCGTCAACGGCGGCACCTTCAGTTCGCCCACGCTGTCCACGCTGAGCAATGGCTGCGGCGCGAGCGTGTTCACCGGCCACCGCGCGAGCTTCAACGGCGTGACGCTGACGCTGCCCGCCACCACCGCCGCCAACGCGCCGGTGTTCTGTGTGCTTGGCTCGGATCCGGTGACGCTCGCCAACAGCACTGTGACGCAGCAAGGCACGGGGCGCGAGTTCCTGTTCATGATTGGCTTCGGCATCAGCGGCATTCCCGGCAACGGCAACCTCGTGCTCGAGAACAGCACCGTCACGGCGCCCGGCACCGGCGTGCTGGTCGCCCTGCGGCTGGCTGGGGTGCGCTTCACCGCCACCGGTTCTACGTTGACCGGCGGCAGCCGCACGATCGGGCGCGTCGGTGGCGAGGGTTTGACCAACTCGGCGATCACGCTGACCGGCACCACGGTTCAGAACGTCAACGGAACGGCCATCGAAATGGACGGTTTCTTCCTCGGCAGCACGTTGCGGGTCACCGGCGGCGAGATGAAGAACATCCAGGGCTCGGCGTTGCGGCTGGTCAGTGGCAACCTCGACGCGCGTCTGCGCAACGTTGCCATCAGCAACACCGGCATCAGCGAAGGCGACGGCGCGGTCGTGCTGTTCGGCGACGCCACCTCGCTCTACGACCTGGGCACCGCGGCACAGCCCGGCGGCAACACGATCCTCGGCAACAACGCCACGCGCCCCGGCGTGCGCGTCAACCTCAGCGGCGGCGGCATCGCCAACGCGGTCGGCAACACCTGGGTCGCCAACCAGCAGGGCGCCAGCAGCACCGGCACCTACAGCGGCAATCTGCTCGTCACCAGCGGCAGCGGGCAGAACTACGTGGTCAGCGGAGGCTCGCTGAGACTGTCGGGTAACTGATCCGTCCGCGCGGAACGGGGGCCGGCACCTGCCGGCCCTTCGTCATTGGCGGCCTAGAATCGCCTTCGAGCAGTCGATGTACGGAGGCCGTCTTGGACAACGTCGACACCCAAGTGCTGAAGAAGGCCGACGAGTGGAGCCGCGCCGGCCGGCGCGTGGTGCTGGGCACGATCGTGCGCACCTGGGGATCGGCGCCGCGGCCGGTGGGCTCGCTGGTGGCGATCCGCGACGACGGGCTGGTCGTGGGTTCGGTCTCCGGCGGCTGCATCGAGGACGACCTGGTGGACCGCGTGCGTGCACGCGCGCTCGCCGCCGACACACCGCAGCGCGTCAAGTACGGCGTCACTACCGAGGACGCGTTCAAGTTCGGCCTGCCCTGCGGCGGCACGCTGGAACTGGTGCTGGAACCGATCGGCGCGCAGTCGCAGATCGGCGAACTGCTGGCGCGCGTGACCGCCGGCCGGCAGACCCTGCGCCGGCTGGAGATGGCGAGCGGCCGCGTGACGCTCGAAGAAGGCACGGGGCGCGACCTGCTGCGTGCGACCGACGATGAACTGATCACCGTGCACGGCCCGCGCCTGCGACTGCTCGTGATCGGCGCCGGCCAGCTCGCCCACTACCTGGCGCAGATGGCGCTCGCCTGCGACTACAGCGTCACGATCTGCGACCCGCGCGAGGAGTACGCCGACGGCTGGCTCGTGCCCGGCACGGCGCTCGTGCGCACGATGCCCGACGACACCGTGCTCGAGTTCCAGCCCGACGCCAACACCGCGATCGTCGCGCTCACGCACGACCCGAAGCTCGACGACTTGGCGCTGATCGAGGCGTTGAAGTCCGATGCGTTCTACGTCGGCGCCATCGGCAGCCAGAAGAACCAGGCGGCGCGCAGGAAGCGGCTGCTGGAGTTCGGCGTCACCGAGACGCAGCTCGCCCGCCTGCACGGCCCGGTGGGGCTGAAGAACGGCGCGCGCACGCCGCCGGAGATCGCGGTGTCGATCCTGGCCGAGCTGACCGCCGCCAAGTACGGCTACCAGATCCCCACCCCGGTGGCAGCGGGCGCGGCACCCATGGAGCCGGGCTGCGTCTCCTGACCCGCGCGCCCGAGGGCGTGGCCGCCCGGTTGCGCCGTCGCCGGCCTCCGGGACGCACGATCGCCTCGGGTCAAGCTCGCAGGGCGCCGCGGCGACCCGATCGGTTTTCCGGCACCCCTTGAAAGCCCGCCGGCCGACTCGATTTTCCGGGCTGGCAGCGGACCCGGACCGGGCCCGCGCAGCATCCACCCCAAGGAGGTGACCCGTGCTCTATCGAACCCTGTTTCCACGCGATGTCTTCGCCGACCTCGCCCGGCTGCAGCGCGAGATGCAGCAGGCTTTCGATCCGTCGCCGAGCATCCGCGGCTTCGGGCGCGGCGGTTTTCCGGCGCTCAACGTTGGCGGCACGCCGCAATCGGTCGAGATCTACGCCTTCGCGCCGGGGCTCGACCCCGACAAGATCGAAGTCAACATCGACCGCGGCGTGCTCACGATCGAAGGCGAGCGTGCACCGGGTCTGCCGTCCGACGACAAGTCGGCGATCCACGTCAACGAGCGCTTCGCCGGCCGCTTCCGGCGCGTGGTGAGCCTGCCCGACGATCTCGACCCGGACACGGTCAGCGCACGCTACCGCGACGGCGTGCTCAATCTCTCCATCCGGCGCCGCGAGTCGACGTTGCCGCGCCGCATCGAAGTCAAATGACGGGAGCGACGCCATGAACCAGGAAGCCAGCAAGCCAGACAACGGGCGCGAGCCCAGCGCCGTTCTGCCGCCGGTGGACGTGATCGAAGATGCCACCGGCATCACGCTGCTCGCGGACATGCCCGGTGTGGCCAAGGAACAGGTCAAGCTGCGCGTCGAGGCCGACACCCTCAGCGTCGAGGGCGAAGTCACGCTCGACACGCCCTCCGGCCTGACCGCGAGCCACGCCGAAGTGCAGGTCCCGCGCTACCGGCGCGTGTTCACCCTGAGCAAGGAACTCGACGCCGAGCGCATCACTGCCGAGATGGCCCACGGCGTGCTCAAGCTGCGCATTCCGAAGGCGCAGCACGCGCAGCCGCGCAAGGTGCAGATCCGGGTCGAGTGAGCCTGGCGACCGATGCGATCTGCCGCGACCGCGATCCGGCGACGGATCTTGCCGGCCAAGGTCAGCGTCGGCGGCAGCGCTTTGCGCCAAGAGTGAAGCAAGGCGGCGGCACACTTCGCGCCGCCGCCCCCTGCGACCGCGACGCCCCTCAGGAGCGCGGCGTGTCGCTGATGCCGATCGCGCGGTTGCTCGGCCGCTCGTCGAGCGCGGCGACGTAGCCCTGCTGCAGCGCCAGCTTGCGCGCTTCCAGTTGCGACTCGTCGCGGATCGCGGTCGAATAATTCGGCCCGAAGAACGCCGCCCCCTGCGCGCGCTCGGGAGCGTTGGCCGGCACCGGCGTGCAGCGGCCGGCGTGGCCCCAGTCAAAGGCGCAGTCCTCGAGCGTCCGGTAGTGATCGCGCACGTACTTGGCCGGCGGCGGCAGCGGCAGCGGCTTGAACTGCGGCGGCGCCGGCGCGGTTGCGGCCACCGCGGCCGGCGCCTGTTCCTTCTTGCTGCAGCCGGCGACAAGCGCGAGAGCGAGCGACGCGGCGATCAATGCACGGACCCACATGGCGAGAACCAAAGTCGTTGTCAGGTGCGGGCAATCTATCAATCGCGCCGGCCGCCGGCGATGCGGCGAACGGGCTAACCCGAACCGAGCCGCGCCTCGGGCTCAACCCTGATAGGCAGTCAGCACGACCTCGGCGCCCGCCTCGCGCAGCGCCACCAGCGCCTGGTACTCGGGCGAGTCGTGCCAGGCGCGCAGCGCCGCCAGGTCGGCAAAGCGGGCGACGACGATCCGATCACCGTGCGCACTGCGCGAGAGTTCTGCCGCCTTGACGCCGCGCCACAGCACCTCGCCGCCGTGCGGCGCGAAGGTGGCGCCGACGCGCTCGAGATAGCGCTGCCACTGTTCGGCATCGGTGACGCGGATCTGGCCGACGAGGTAGGCGGGCATGGACGCAATCGCAGTCGACGAGCGCGCATCTTGCCGCAGGCCGCCGGCCACTGGAACCCATGACGGCCGGTTCGCCCGTCGTTGCCGGCCGCCGCACCGCGGACCCGGCGGGCCAGGTCATAAGCACCGAACCAATCGTTCTGACCGCCGCCGCCGCCGGCCCTTACGCTCGCGCCAGTTGACACGCATGCCGCGCTTGCCGCCGGCGTGCCACGAACCAAGCGGAGCCCTTGCGATGCGCCTCGAAACCCTCGCCGTCCACGGCGGCTACAGCCCGGACCCGACCACCAAGGCGGTGGCGGTGCCGATCTACCAGACCACGAGCTACGCCTTCGACAACGCCCAGCACGGCGCCGATCTCTTCGACCTCAAGGTCGCCGGCAACATCTACACGCGGATCATGAATCCGACCACCGACGTGCTGGAGAAGCGCCTGGCAGCGCTCGAAGGCGGCGTCGGCGCGCTGGCGGTGGCGAGCGGCATGGCGGCGATCGCCTACTCGATCCAGACCATCGCCGAGACCGGCGACAACATCGTCTCGGCGAGCCAGCTCTACGGCGGCACCTACAACCTGTTCGCGCACACCTTGCCGCAGCAGGGCATCGAGACGCGCTTCTTCGACATCGACCAGCCGCAGGCGATCGCCCGGCTGGCCGATGCGCGCACCAAGGCGGTGTTCGTCGAGTCGATCGGCAACCCGTCCGGGCGCGTGGCCGACATCGAAGCGCTGGCGCGCGCCGCGCACGCAGCCGGCGTGCCGCTGATCATCGACAACACCGTGGCCACGCCCTACTTGCTGCGGCCGATCGAGCACGGCGCCGACATCGTCGTGCACTCGCTCACCAAGTACCTGGGCGGACACGGCACCAGCGTCGGCGGCGCGATCGTCGACTCCGGCAAGTTCCCGTGGACCGATCACGCGCAACGCTTCGCGCGCCTGACCTCGCCCGATCCGTCGTACCACGGGGTCGTCTACACCGAGGCGCTCGGCGCTGCCGCCTACATCGGCCGCGCGCGCGTGGTGCCGCTGCGCAATACCGGCGCGGCGATCTCGCCGCTGAACGCCTTCCTGGTGCTGCAGGGAATCGAGACGCTGGCGCTACGCATGGACCGGATCAACGACAACACGGCCGCGGTGGCGCGCCACTTGGCGCAGCAGCCGGCGGTCAAGTGGGTGCGTTACGCGGGGCTGCCGAGCCACCCTGACCATGCGCTGGCGCAGCGCTATCTGGCCGGCCGGCCCTCGGGCGTGCTCGCCTTCGGCATCGACGGCGGCCGCGCCGCCGGCGAGCGCTTCCTCGACGCGCTGCAGCTCTTTGTGCGGCTGGTCAACATCGGCGACGCCAAGTCGCTCGCCACCCATCCGGCCTCGACCACGCACCGCCAGCTCGCGCCGGCCGAGCTGGCGCAGGCGGGGGTCAGCGAGGACATGGTGCGGCTGTCGATCGGCATCGAGCACGTCGCCGATCTGATCGAAGACCTCGAGCAGGCGCTGCGCAAGTCGCAGTTGAAGGCGGCGGCGTAGGCCGCGCGCGCCGACGCGCTCAGGTCTGGCTGACCTTGATCGTCGGCATCTTCAGCGACATGTCCTTCGCCTTCTCGGCGATGGCGATCGCCACTTTGCGCGCGATCGCCTTGTAGGCGCGCGCGATCTCGCCGTCGGGTTCGGCGACCACGGTCGGGCGGCCGGAGTCGGTCTGTTCGCGGATGCGGATGTCGAGCGGCAGCGAGCCGAGCACCGTGACGCCGTAGTCCCTGGCCATGCGCTCGGCGCCGCCGGCGCCGAACACGTGCTCGGCGTGGCCGCACTTGCTGCACACGTGGATTGCCATGTTCTCGACCACGCCGAGGATCGGCACGCCGACCTTCTCGAACATCTTCAGGCCCTTGATCGCGTCGGCGAGCGCGATGTCTTGCGGTGTCGTTACCACCACGGCGCCGGTGACCGGAACCTGCTGCGACAGCGTGAGCTGGATGTCGCCGGTGCCGGGCGGCATGTCGACGATCAGGTAGTCGACGTCCTGCCAGTGCGTCTGCAGCAGAAGCTGCTGCAGCGCCTGCGTGACCATCGGCCCGCGCCAGACCATCGGCTGGTCGGCGTCGATCAGCAGGCCGATGCTGATCGCCTGGATGCCGTGGCCAATCATCGGCTCGAGCAGTTTGCCGTCGACGGTCTCCGGCCGGCCGCTCAGGCCGAGCATGATCGGCTGGCTCGGGCCGTAGATGTCGGCGTCGAGCATGCCGACGCGCGCGCCCTCGGCGGCGAGCGCAAGCGCGAGATTGGCCGCCACCGTGCTTTTGCCGACGCCGCCCTTGCCGCTGGAGACGGCGACGATGTTCTTCACGTCCGGCAGCACCTTGAGTCCGCGCTGCACCGCGTGGGCGACGATCTTCGTCGTCACGTTGGCGCTGACGTTGCCGGCACCGGCCGCCTTCAGCGCCGCGATCACCAGGCCGCGGATCGGATCGATCTGGCTCGCCGCCGGATAGCCGAGCTCGACGTCGAGCGAGACATCGGCGCCGGCGACCTTGACGTTCTTCACGCAGCGGGCGGCGACGAGGTCCTTGCCGGTGTTGGGATCGACGACGCCGCGCAGGACGTCGGTCACGCGTTCTTGAGTCAGGCTCATGGGGGAGGATTGAGAATTGAGGATCGAGGATTGAGGATCGAGGGGGAGTCTATCGAAGGCGGGCGGGCGCACGGCCGCTGATAGACTGAACTTCAGCAGGGTCTTCGAGGTGCATCGGGTGCTGCGCACCTGCTTCGCCACCCGACTGCGCGGCGCGGCGGTCCGCCCTCAGTCCTCGATCCTCAATCCTCGATCCTCGCAAAATGCGCCAGCTCTTCGTCACCTCTGCCCTGCCGTACGCGAACGCCGCGCTGCACATCGGCCACATGATGGAGTACATCCAGGCCGACATCTGGGTGCGCTTCCAGCGCCTGCGCGGCAATCTGGTGCACTTCGTCTGCGCCGACGATGCGCACGGCGCGCCGATCATGATCGCCGCGGCCAAGGCGGGCAAGACGCCGCAGCAGTTCGTGGCCGAGATCGCCGCCGGCCGCAAGGCCTACCTCGACGGCTTTCACATCGGCTTCGACCACTGGCACAGCACCGACTCGCCCGAGAACGCCGAGCTGGCGCAGGCGATCTACCGCGAACTGCGCAAGCAGGAGCTGATCGGCACGCAGCAGGTCGAGCAGTTCTTCGATCCGGTGCAGAACATGTTCCTGCCGGACCGCTACATCAAGGGCGAGTGCCCGAAGTGCGGCGCGCGCGATCAATACGGCGATTCCTGCGAGGCCTGCGGCGCCGTCTACGGCGCCACCGAGCTGCGCAACCCGTACTCGACGATCACCGGCGCCGCACCCGAGCTGCGGACGAGCGAGCACTACTTCTTCCGCCTCTCCGACGAGCGCTGCGTGCGCTTCCTGCGCGACTGGACCGACGGCCGCAACCGCCACGGCGAGCCGCGTCTGCAGCCCGAGGTCTACGCCAAGGCGCAGGAGTGGCTCGGCGCCGAGGGCAAGGGGCTGGCGGACTGGGACATCTCGCGCGACGCGCCGTATTTCGGCATCCCGATTCCCGATGCGCCGGGCAAGTACTTCTACGTCTGGCTCGATGCGCCGATCGGCTACCTGGCTGCCCTGAAGAGCTACTTCGACAGCGGAGCCGCGCGCGCGCGCGGCGAAGCGCGCGGCTTCGAGCAGTTCATCGCCGATCCCAAGGTCGAGCAGGTGCACTTCATCGGCAAGGACATCGTCTACTTCCACGCGCTGTTCTGGCCGGCGATGCTGCACTTCGCCGGCCGCAAGCTGCCCGACAACCTGTACGTGCACGGTTTCATCACCGTCAGCGGCGAGAAGATGAGCAAGAGCCGTGGCACCGGCATCAGCCCGCTGCGTTATCTCGAACTCGGCCTGAACCCGGAGTGGCTGCGCTACTACATCGCCGCCAAGCTCAACGCACGCGTCGAGGACCTGGACTTCAACCCCGACGACTTCGTCGCCCGAGTCAACAGCGACCTGATCGGCAAGTACGTGAACATCGCCAGCCGCGCCGCCGGCTTTCTCGTCAAGCGTTTCGAGGGCCGGGTGCGCGGCGGCGCGGCGCTCGCCGAAGCGGCCGAGCTGCTGCCGCTGCGCGGCGCCGCCGACGAGATCGCGCAGCTCTACGACGGCCGCGAGTTCGGCCGCGCGCTGCGCCGGATCATGGAACTCGCGGACGCCGTCAATGCCTACGTCGACCGCGAGCGGCCGTGGGATCTGGCCAAGGACGCGGCGCAGGCAGCGCGTCTGCACGCGGTGTGCAGCGTCTCGCTCGAGTCGTTCCGCCTGCTCACGCTGTACCTGAAGCCGGTGCTGCCGGCGCTGGCGGCGCAGGTCGAGCGGTTCATGAACCTTGCGCCGCTCGCCTGGAGCGATGCGCGCACGCCGCTCGCCGACGGCCACCGGATCAACGCCTACGCGCACCTGATGCAGCGCGTCGACCCGAAACAGGTCGACGCGCTGTTCGAGCCGCCGCAGCACTCGCAAGCGTCGACGATCGGGGGCGCATTACCACCCTCGCCCGCCCCCGACTCAAGCACTCGGGGGCAAGCTGCGCAAGTAAGTGCCGGCGCGAAGGTCCCTTCGCCTGCGGATCCGGCGGCAAAGGCCCGGTCACCCCGGCCCTCTCCCGCTGAGGCGGGAGAGGGAGTGGTCGCGATCGACGACTTCGCCAAGCTCGACCTGCGCATCGCGCGCGTGGTCGACTGCGACTTCGTCGACGGCTCGGACAAGCTGCTGCGCTTCACGCTCGACGCAGGCGAAGGCCGCCATCGCAACGTGTTTGCCGGCATCAAGTCGGCCTACGGCGAGCCGAAGAAACTGGTCGGCCGGCTGGTGGTGCTGGTGGCCAACCTGGCACCGCGCAAGATGAAGTTCGGGCTGAGCGAAGGGATGGTCCTGTCGGCCAGCCACGACGACGAACAGGCGCAGCCCGGGATCTTCCTGCTCGCTGTCGATGCCGGCGCGCAACCGGGCATGCGCGTCAAGTAGGCGGATGGGCGTGCCGGCGATCCGGGCAGCACCGCCGGCGCGGGCCGGCTCGGCGGCGCTGCCTCTGCCCGCAGCCGCGCTCGATCAGCACCGACCCATCCCGACCTGAACCTTGGCCGACGAAACCTCCCGCCGCCTGCCGCGCCTCGAGCTGGCGCCATTTCGCCCGCGCCTGCTGGAGGCGCTGCGCGGCTACGACCGCCGCCATCTGATGCGCGACATCGGCGCCGGCGTCACGGTCGGTGTGGTGGCGCTGCCGCTGGCGATGGCCTTCGCGATCGCCAGCGGCGTGCAGCCCGAGGCCGGGATCTTCACCGCGGTGATCGCCGGCTTCCTGGTGGCGCTGCTGGGCGGCTCGCGCGTGCAGATCGCCGGCCCGGCCGGCGCCTACATCGTGATCGTGTACGCGATCGTCGAGCGCTACGGCTTGGCCAACCTGCTGATCTCGACCATGCTGGCCGGCGCGCTGCTGTTCGCGATGGGATTGTTCAAGCTCGGCCAACTGGTGCGCTTCATCCCGGTGTCGGTGGTGATCGGCTTCACCAACGGCATCGCCGTGCTGATCGCGCTGTCGCAGGTCAAGGACGCGCTCGGCCTGCAGATCGACCGCCTGCCGGCCGATTTCTTCCACCAGATCGGCGCCCTGGCCGGCGCCCTGCACACGATCAATCCGTACGCGCTGGCGATCTGCGCCGCCTCGCTGGCGCTGGTCGTGCTCTGGCCGAAGTCCTACACCCCCGGTCCGACGCCGCGCTGGAAGCGCTGGGTCGCGCACCTACCCGGCACCCTGGTGGTGCTGGTGCTGGCCTCGGTCGCGGTCGCGGCCCTGAGCCTGCCGGTGGAGACGATTGGCAGCCGCTTCGGCGGCATCCCGCAGGCGCTGCCGTCGTTCGCGCTGCCCGAGTTCGGCTGGGAGCTGGCGAAGCAACTGGTGGCACCGACGATCACTCTCGCGCTGCTGGGCGCGATCGAGAGCCTGCTGTGCGCGCGCGTGGCCGACAACCTGATCGACGACCGCCACGACCCGAACCAGGAGCTGATGGCGCAGGGCGTGGCCAACGTCGTCGCGCCGCTGTTCGGCGGCATGCCTGCCACCGGCACGATCGCGCGCACGGTGACCAACGTCAAGGCCGGCGCCAGCACGCCGATCGCCGGCATGGTGCACGCGGCCACACTGCTGGCGATCGTCCTCGTGGCGGCACCGCTGGCGGCCGACGTGCCGCTCGCGGCGCTGGCGGCGATCCTGCTGTACGTGGCCTGGAACATGGGCGAGTGGCGCGAGTTCGCGCGCCTGCGGCAGTTCGCGCCGACCTACCGCACGGTGCTGCTGACCACGTTCTTCCTCACTGTCGTGTTCGACCTCACGGTCGCGGTGCAGGTGGGCATGGTGCTGGCGAGCCTGTTCTTCATCTACCGCATCGGCCAGTTGACGCGCGTCGATCCGGTGCCGCTCGTCCCGGCGCTGGCCGGCGTCGAGGCGTACCGGCTGAGCGGGTCGCTGTTCTTCGGCGCGGTGAGCAAGCTCGAAGCGCTCACCGACCCGGCGCGCTTCAAGGGCGAGGCGGCGCCGCGCGTGGTGATCCTCGACTTCAGCGGCCTGCTGTCGCTCGACACCACCGGCCTGGAGACGATCGAGTCGCTGCGCCGCCAGCTCGGCAAGCGCGGCGGCACGCTGATCGTCGCCGGCGCCGACGAGCAGCCGCTCGGACTGCTGCAACGCTCGGGCTTCGTCGAGCACGCCGGCGCCGACAACCTGGTGGCCGACCTGGCCGCGGCGCAACGGCGCGCGCGCGAGTTGCTCGGCGCCGCGCCAGCGTAGACCAAGATGAACGACGCGCGCGCGCTGCCCGGCGGCGAAGGCCGCGATCGGCACGCAAGAGCGGCCGGCGATCGCCACGGCGATGCGCCGCG
>JBBIST010000049.1:0-24216 GCA_037441125.1 Burkholderiales bacterium | reverse complement strand
GCCGGGCGCGCCGGCCGCCGCCGCGGTGTGGGCCGGCGGCGGCGTCGGCGGCTCCATCAGACGCCCCAGGTGACCTCGACGCCGTCGGCCTGCGCCGCGCGCAGCATCGCGATCAGCGGATAGGCGCGCTGGCCGAGCGTGATCGCGCGCGGCGGCGGTGCCGGTTCGCCGCGCCGGTCGGCGTCCTCGGCCTCGTCGGACTGCTCCTTCAACTGCTCGCGCTCGGCGTCGACCGAGGCTTGCAGGCGCGCGAGCGCCTGCGGCACCTGCTCGGCGGTGATCACGCCGCGCGGCGCGTCGGCCTTGCCGATGATCTCGAAGATGCGCCGCGCGCTCTCGGCGAACATGTAGATCTCGGCCGCGGCCCGGGAGCGGAAGACAACGAGCGCCATGAGTTGATCTGCAGTCGGTTCGCTTCGCGGCCGGAGTTCGGCCGCGACTTGGCGCAGATTGTAGGGGTGCGGCAGCGGGCCCGTCGCGCCGCCACGCCAAGGCGCATCGCCGCCGCCACCGTGGCCGCGCGACGACGCAAATGACCGCGCCGATATACTGCTCGAAGTTGCATGCTGGCCAGTGCCGGCGCGCGTTGGCTATCGGTGTTCAACTGGAACTAGGACGATTCATGGGCAAGGGCGATCTGCGCACCCGCCGCGGCAAGATCTACAACGGCAGCCACGGCAAGACGCGCCCCGGGCGGGCGGCGAAGAAGGCTGCGCCGGCGCCAACGCCGGCGCCGGCGGCACGCGCGGCCGGCACGCGCGGCAAATAGCCGGCGGTGGTTGCGCCGCAACGCGGCGCGCGAGTCGGCCTTGCGCGGCGACGCTTGCTCGCGGCGGTGCTGGTCCTGGCCGCCGCCGGTTGCAGTCCGCGCTTCAACTTCCGCGAGGTCGTGCTGGCGCAGGCGCGCTGCGTGATCGCGCTGCCGGACCGGCCGCAGACGGTACAGCGCGAGATCGATTTTGCCGGCCAGACGGTGGCGATGCAGATGACCTCGACCGGCGTCGGCGCGACGCTGTTCGCGCTCGGCGTCGCGCAACTGCCGGCGGCGGCGCTGGCCCCCGAGCGGATCGAGGCGACCGTCGCCTGGTTCCGCGACGGCCTGGTGCGTAACGTCCAGGGTCGGCTCACCGACAGCCGGCCGCTGATGCTGGCGGCACCGCGCGGTCGCACGGTGCGCGCAGCGGTTGCGGCGAGCGCCGACGGGCGGCTCGGCGATGGCCGCAGGGCCAAGCTTGCCGCGCGCTTCTACGTGGTCGATGATCTGCTGTACCAATTGGTCGCGCTCGGCGCCGAAGGCGAGATCCCGGACACGGTGCGCGACACCTTCTTCCAATCGTTCCGACTGACCGACTAGTTCTCCGGCCAGTCAGCGGGAGCCCAGATGAGACTCGAACTTCTCCCCGGTCAGGCCGCGCTCGCCGGCGAACTGTCGCTTGCCGAGTGGTGGATGCCGTTCACCGCCAACCGCGCATTCAAGGCGGCGCCGCGCCTTCTGGCCAAGGCCGAGGGTATGTACTACTGGACGCCGGAGGGGCGCAAGATCCTCGACGGCTGCGCCGGCCTGTGGTGCGTGAACGCCGGCCACTCGCGCCCGCCGATCGTCGAGGCGATCGCGCGCCAGGCGCAGACGATGGCCTTCGCGCCGGCGTTCAACATGGGGCACCCGCTCGCCTTCGAGGCCGCCAGCGCGATTGCGCGCATCGCACCGGCCGGACTGGACCGGGTGTTCTTCACCAACTCGGGGTCGGAGGCGGTCGACACCGCGCTCAAAATGGCGCTCGCCTACCACCGCGCCCGCGGGGAAGCGTCGCGGCGCATCATCATCGGCCGCGAGCGCGGCTACCACGGCGTGAACTTCGGCGGCACCGCTGCCGGCGGTATCCCCGGCAACCGCAAGCACTTCCCGGCGCTGGTAAATGGTGTCGACCACATCCGCGCCACGCATGATCCGGCGCGCAACGCGTTCTCGCGCGGCCAGCCGGCGCACGGCGCCGAGTTCGCCGACGAGCTCGAGCGCCTGGTGGCGCTGCACGATGCAAGCAACATCGCGGCGCTGATCGTCGAGCCGATGGCCGGCTCGGCCGGCGTGCTGATCCCGCCGCTCGGCTACCTGGAGCGGCTGCGGGCGATCTGCGACCGGCACGGCATCGTGCTGATCTTCGACGAGGTGATCTCCGGCTTCGGCCGGCTGGGGGCGCCGTTCGCGGCGCAGCGCTTCGGCGTCACGCCGGATCTGATCACCTGCGCCAAGGCGATCAACAACGCCGCGATCCCGATGGGCGCGGTGCTCGCCCGCACCGGCATCCACGACGCGATCGTCAACGCCGCGCCCGCCGGCCAGATCGAGTTCCTGCACGGCTACACCTACAGCGCCCACCCGATGGCCTGCGCAGCGCTGCTGGCGGCGCAGAAGCTCTACGCCGACGAGGGCCTGTTCGAACGCGCGGCGCAACTGGCGCCGCACTTCGAGCAGGCGCTGCACTCACTGCGCGACGCGCGCCACGTGATCGACATCCGCAACCTCGGGCTGGTCGCCGGCATCGAGCTGGCGCCGCGCGCCGGCAGCCCGGGGGCGCGCGCGCTCGAGGCGCACATCGGCTGCTTCAACGCCGAACGCAATCCGGCGCTGGTGCGCTTCACCGGCGACATCCTGGCGCTGTCGCCGCCGTTGATCGTCGAGCGCGCGCAGATCGACCAGTTGGTCGAGACGATCCGCGCCGTGCTCGCCGGCATCGACTGACACTTCGCACGCGCGCCGCGCACGAACTGGTACCGATGGGCAAGATCGAGACGCAACTGGCCGAGATCGGCCACTGGATCGACGGCGCGGCGTACGCCGGCAGCGGTGCGCGCGCCGCCGAGGTCTACGACCCGGCGCGCGGCGAGGTCAGCGCGAGCGTGCGGCTGGCCGATGCCGCCACCGTCGATGCCGCCGTGCGCGCCGCGCGCGCCGCCTACCCGGCCTGGGCGGAGACGCCGGCGCTGCGCCGCGCGCGCGTGCTGTTCCGCTTCAAGGAGCTGCTCGAAGCCAACCGCGATCGACTTGCCGCCGCGATCACGCGCGAACATGGCAAGGTGCTCGAAGATGCGCGCGGCGAGGTCACGCGCGGCATCGAGGTGGTCGAGTTCGCCTGCGGCATCCCGCACCTGCTCAAGGGCGAGTACTCGGAGCAGGTCTCGACCGGCATCGACCAGTTCTCGCTGCGCCAGCCGCTCGGCGTGTGCGCCGGCATCACGCCGTTCAATTTCCCGTGCATGGTGCCGATGTGGATGTTCCCGATCGCGATCGCCTGCGGCAACACCTTCGTGCTCAAACCCAGTGAGCGCGACCCGTCGCCGTCGCTGATCTTGGCCGAACTGCTCAAGCAGGCCGGGCTGCCCGACGGCGTGTTCAACGTCGTCCAGGGCGACAAGGCGGCGGTCGATGCGCTGCTCGCGCACCCGGAGGTGGCGGCGCTGAGCTTCGTCGGCTCGACGCCGATCGCCGAGTACGTGCAGGCGACCGGCATCGCGCACGGCAAGCGCGTGCAGGCGCTCGGCGGCGCCAAGAATCACCTGGTGGTGATGCCCGATGCCGATCTCGACCAGGCGGTCGATGCGTTGATCGGCTCGGCCTACGGCTCGGCCGGCGAGCGCTGCATGGCGATCAGCGTGTGTGTCGCGGTGGGCCGGATCGGCGATGAACTGGTGGCGCGGCTGGCCGCGCGCACGAAGCAGTTGAAGATCGGCGACGGCATGGACCCGGCGAGCGAGATGGGGCCGCTGGTCACCGCCCAGCACCTGGCCAAGGTCGAGGGCTACGTTGACATCGGTGTCGCAGAGGGCGCGAAGCTCGTCGTCGACGGCCGCGGCCTGAGAGTTGCGTGCCGCGAGCAGGGCTTCTTCCTCGGCGGCTGCCTGTTCGACCACGTGCAGCCGGGCATGCGCATCTACCGCGAGGAGATCTTCGGGCCGGTGTTGTCGGTGGTGCGCGTCGCCGACTTCGCCGCCGCGGTGCAACTGGTCAACGACCACGAGTTCGGCAACGGCGTGGCGCTGTTCACCGCCGACGGCAACAGCGCGCGCGAGTTCGCGCGCCGGGTGAGGATCGGCATGGTTGGCATCAACGTGCCGATCCCGGTGCCGATGGCCTTCTATTCGTTCGGCGGCTGGAAGAAGAGCCTGTACGGCGACACCCACGCCTACGGCATGGAAGGCGTGCGCTTTTACACGCGCTACAAGGCGGTGATGCAGCGCTGGCCGGGGTCGATCGCCAAGGGGGCCGAGTTCGTGATGCCGACGGCGAAGTAGCCGCGGCTGCGACGCCCGCCCGGCGTCGCCTACCGCGCCCCGCCTCGTGCGCCGCCGGCGGCGGCAGTTGCCGTGTGACTTCAACGCCTAAGCCGCGTGCAAGCGTGAGCCCTGGCAGGCCCGCCCGTGGTGCGCACGCGCCGCGCATGCCCGCGATAAGGGCGCGGTTGGCGCCGCCGCGCCGGGAAAGCTAGAGTTCGCTGATGCGACAGGCAGCCCGGCCCGGATGGGAAGACTGGATGGTGGCTTCCCTGATGGGATTGCTGCTGCCTCTTGCGCCCTTCGTGGCCAGCCTCATCGCCCGCGACTGGCGCTACGCCGCGGCCTATCCGCGCACCGTGCTGCGGGCGGCCGGCCACCTGCGCGGGCAGGTCCGCTCGGAAGCCGTCTCCCGCTACCTCACCCACGGCGGCGCGTCCCGCCCCCCGACCGAGCGCATCGTGGGCGCCTGCACCCATTGTGGCCGCTGCTGCCTGGACCGGCGCTGCATCTTCCTCGACTGGAGCGACGCCGGCGAGTCCCGCTGTCGCATCTACGGCACCGCCTTCTGGAAGCGGCTGGCCTGCGGCAGCTATCCGGAGAACGCCCTGGACATCGCCCTCTACGACTGCCCCAGCTTCCGTGCCGAGTCCGCCGGGTCCGGTAACACGAAGCCCATCGTAAAGGTCCATCGGGCCGTCACCATCGGCCGCCTTCATCCCGGCCCGACGAGCCGCCGCGCCACGAGCGGATGGCTCTGAAGTCCGACGCTCTCACGCTCCTCGATCACTGCCCCAGCCCGATGCGCGCGCGCCACGCGCCGCCGAAGTCTCGCCGCTGGGTCTCAGGTGCACCGTCTTTGTCTGGTGTCGGTCAGCGCAATCCCATCACGCCCGCTTCGACGACGCAGAAGTCGACGCCGTCAGCGCCCCGCCTCGTGCGCCGCCGGCGGCGGCAGTTGCAGCGTGGCCGCGACTTCGTCGGTCAGGTACCAGTCGTCGATGTCCACATGGCGCCGGTGCGTGTTCGGCTCGACCACGACGGTCAACGGCGCTCCGGTCGTACAGGCGCGGATCGGCCGGCCGCCTTGGCGGATGATCCGGTTGCACAGCGAGTAGCCGGTGTAGGCGCCGCGCAGCAGCGGATCCCTGGCTTCGCGCGGGACGGCGAACACGATGTAGCGGCCGGCCGGCACACGCAGCCGGTAGTGCTCCTGGCCGGCGCGGGTATCGAGCAGGATCGTGCGTGGCGGCTCGAGGCTGCGTGCCACGATCGTCAGCGCCGGCACGACGTGGCCCGGATAGCTGAGTTGCCCGCTGATCAGACCCGTCGGCGGCTCGCGCTCCTTGGCGGCGGCGCCAAGAGCGAGCACAGCGACGATCGCCGCAAGCCATTTCACGGCAGCTTTATCTGCTCCAGTCCCGCGCGCACCACGGCGACTGCCTGGTCACGCGAGATCCCGCTGGCCAGCAGATGCACGGTCCGATCGGCAGTGCCGGCAATCAGTTCGATGCTTTTGCCGTCGCTTGGCCGCGTGCGCGCCACCTCACCCAGGCCGTCGACGGCCGAGGCGTCGGCGCCGATCGCCCAGCCCATGTCGATGTAGCGGCGCGGGCTGCCCAGCCCCTGGCGCGCCAAGCTCGCCGCCGAATGAAC
This sequence comes from Burkholderiales bacterium, assembly GCA_037441125.1. Lineage (GTDB taxonomy): Bacteria > Pseudomonadota > Gammaproteobacteria > Burkholderiales > Burkholderiaceae_F > JALHMQ01. Next base: position 18,291 of record JBBIST010000049.1, on the reverse strand, counting down.
CTCGATGCGCATGTGCTGACCCAGCTTCGCGCCCTCCCAGAAACATCCGCCCGAGCCGCCCGCCGTGCGCATCGGCGCCTTGGGATCGGTGACGTTGAGGTTCCTTGTGCGATCGATCTTGCCGAGGGCCTTCTCGACGGCCGCGCGGGGAAACAGCGCGCACACATCGATGACCGGTTCGTCGGCGGCGGCGCCGGCAGCGGCGGCAGCCGCTGCAGGAGCGGCCGGCCCAGGGGCCGCAGCGGTGGCAGACGTCTTGGCCGGAGGCGACGCGCTGCCTCCGCCGCAGGCCGCCAGGACGACAGCGAGCGCAGCGAAAACCAGTGGGCGCAGGGGCTGCATGGACAGAGGTCGGGGACTCATCTGTGCGGTCGGCTCTCGAGGGAGGATTGCGGCAGCGATCTGCGCCGGTGTCGATGGTGGGCGCTTCAGAAGGGAATCTGTCCTTCCACCGAGACCTGCGACTTGCTGCGGTCGTACGGAATCGGCTTGTAGCGCAGAGTGGCGAAGTCGCACCGGTAGCGGACAAGGGCGGACCGCGGCAGCCCTGCGGGCAGCTCGATCTTGATCGTCGCGAAACGCGTGCCCGTGTCCCCACCGGCCGGCACCGGCACCGAGGCGCTCCCCGAGGCGCGTGCCTGGCCGCTGGCATTGAACAGCGCGCACTCGATCTGGTAGGTCCTGAACTCGGCCGGCAGGCCATGGATCTGGTAAGGAACGGTGAAGGTCACCGATTCCGCCTGCGCGTTGGCCGCCGGGGCGAAGCCGCCGAACAGCAGCGCGGGCAGCGCCGGCCCCAGGCGCGACAGCACGAACGCCGGAACACGAAGAACGCGGGTGATGAAATGCTCGGGCATCGGTCATTTCCTCGGAACGAACAGGATCAGCGCATCGGTCCGAATCGGCTCCGTCCCGGACCGGGCGTGCAGCACCAGCGCCGGGGTGCGTATCTGCGCCGCGGCCGCACTGGCGTGCAGCACCAGGGGCTCGGTCCGGATCGGCAGATCGACGGACGGCCGCGCAGCGGCCGGCGGTGCCATTGTCTTCGGCGGCTGCTGCATCTGCGGTGCGCGCAGCGGCACATCATTCGACCGCTGCGGTGCCGGCGCTGCCTGCGCCCAGGCGCCCGCGAGCGGGGCAAGCAGCAGGCACGCGCCGGCCGCAGCGCGGAACCCGGCGAACATGGCCGAGCGGGCAGATTCAGCGGTCACCTTTCATCCCTCAGCGCACGACATCCGTGTGCAGCTTCGGCGCGCTCCGCGCGTCGACCGGTGTGAGGCGCATCTCCAGCGCACGCCCATCCTGCCCGAGCCGAAACTGAGCCTTGAGGAGGTTGTTACCCGGCCGGTCGTCTTGATCCACGAGGAGGTTCACCTCGGCCGTGTACCACTTGTCCACGTCGAACAGGTATCGATAGCGCGCCAGCTTGTCGACCGGATGGTGCATACCGTGCAGGAATGCAATCTGGACCTCCTTGTCCTGCCCCGGTCCGAGACTGCCTGAAATGTCCCCCCTGCCGAGGGCGAAGCCCAGCCGGTTTGCGTAACCGGCACCGGCGATCGCCGGATACGGTGCCAATCCGCGTACCGGTACGACGGCAGGAGGCTCGAACTTCCACTCCACCTGCGCGGTGCCCGGGCGGATCCGCACATCGACCGAGCCGGCGGACGCCCAGCGCTCGCGGCCGGCATTGCGCACGCGCACCCGGATCACCGGGCTGACAACGACCGACTCCACGGCAGAGGAGCGCTGCTGCGGATCGACCGTCGTGGTCACCCCGCGCTGAACCGCTCCTCCGACGGCAAGAAAAAGGCGTGGTCCGACGGTCGCCACCTTGGCGCCCGTCTGCACCGCCTTCAAGAAGTCGCCGGAGTCGCGCAGCGACTGCGGTGGCCGCCATTCGACCGCAACGATCTGCAGATCGATTTTCGGCACCGGATCGACCCCGACGGTGGTCCGCGCGCCGCGCCCGCCTTGGTAGAAAACGCCTCCGCAGACCTCGCCGCCGGTCACCGGCTTGCAGTCGGCCTCCGCCCCCGCGCCAGCCGCTGGCGTCGCCGGTGCGGGCGCCATCTGCGGCGCAGGCAGCGGGCGGATCGGCGGCAACTGCACGGGCGGCGCTGCCTTCAACTGATCGGCCACCCGCGGACTCGGCTGCACGCCCGCCGGGGTGACGACCTTGTCTGCCGGCGGGGGTGACTGCGCCAGCGCCGCGTGCGCCAAGAACAGCGCCGCGGTCGCGATCAACGCGCCTGCGCCAAGCCTGAGTGCCAATCCGGCTGCTCGAACGTTGACCATGCTTGAGTCCCTCGGACGGTCAAGGCTGGAGTCACCCTCAGCGGAAACCCATCACTCCGGCCTCGACGGCACAGAAGTTGACGCCGTCCTCGACGCCGCCGAGCAGCCCGTTAGTCGCGTCGAGGTACAGCGTCGTCCGCGTCGGCACGACGAGCGGCGTAGACAGCGGTAACGCCTGGTTGATGCTCGGACCGCCGGTGCGCGCGGTGGCTGCCGCGCGGTCGGTGGTGGCGAAGAAAAAGACCCGCTGGCGCACCGGCGCCGCGCGTGTGCCGGCCGCGAGGATCAACGTGCCGTCGGGCCGCCGGTAGTCGCTGTCGGGCGCGCGGTACAGGTCGGTCACGTGGGTGTTGCCGACGACGCAGCGGCCGGGGAAAGCCGCCTGCGCCGCCGCGTCCGGGCGGATCGCCAGGAGGTCGTCGGCCTCGAAGATCACGCAACGATAGGTGCCGGCCGGCGGCGAGCCCTCGAACAGCGTCGGGTTGGTCACCAGGTCGACCTCGCGCGGCGGATCGAAGGTCTGCACGGTCGTGTACGGGCCGGAGCAGTCTGCGTTGGCGCTGATCTGCAGCGAGTGAAAGCGCATCACCATCGATGTCGGTGAACCGGCGGTCACGACCTGCGCCTGCGCGGAGCGTGGCGCCAGCCAGGCCAGCAGTGAGTCGCGCCAAGCGGGGGCGGCGGCGGTGGCGGTGCGCGACGCCGAACCCTTGACCACGAGCGACGGACTGCTCGGATCTGACGGCGGCGCCGGCGGCGGAGTGCCGTCGCCACCGCCACAGCCCGCGAGCGTCGCGCCCAACACGATCGTCGCGGCGAACAGCGCGCCGCGCGTCCTGCACGTCGATGTCGTCATGACAGCACGTCCTCTCTAGAGTCTCTGCGAACGGCCTCAGGGAGCGCCGCTTCGGCGCGGTGCATTCACTTCCACTGTTCCGCGCTTGGAGGCGTCGGCAGGGCGGCCATCGAGCTCCTCGGGCGTGCCCATGCGAACGACCGCGACCACGCGTCCCGAAGATGCCCAGCGCCTCGAGGGTGATGCTAGGGAGGCGGTCGACTCGAGCCCAGACCTAAATATTCGTACCGCGCGGGGTGTCACGGTCGGCCCGGTGCGGGCCAGGGGCGCAGTTCCTCGGGGTGGTGGCGCGCGTACTCGACGAGCCGCTTGCGCTTCTCCAGGCCGCGCCCGGCGTGCGCTGCGGGCTCGACGGGGCAGGCGAGCAGGCCGGGCAAGGCGTCAGCGACGCGCGCGTAGATCGCGCGCCAGCGCTTGTGAACGGTGTGCAAGGTGACGCCCAGGTCGGCTGCGATCGCGGCGTCGTCGAAACCGTGGCAGGCCAGTTCCAGCAGGTCCTGCTGCGCGGCGGTCAGCGCCAGTTGCGGCGTGCGCCGAACGAACAAGCCCTGCAGCACGTGGTACGGATGGCGCGCGATCTGCGCGGCATCGAGCACGAACACCTGGCTGCCGTCGAGCCGGCTGGCGGGCTGCGGCCGACAGCCCATCGCGATCAGCGAGGCGCGGTATTCGGCGGCCTTGCGTTCCCAGGGCCGCAGCACGCCGATCAGGCTGTCCAGGCCGTAGCCGCTGTGCGCGTTGAGAAAGGCACTGTGCGCCACCGCCGTCACGGCGGCGATCCGTGCGGCGTCGCTTTCGCCGAGCGCGAAGCTGAGCACGACCATGTGCAGCCGGCCGGCGCGGTTCAACTCGGCCGTACGCGCGCGGTCCAGCAACTGCGGCGCGGCGTCGCGGCACGACGCCAGCAGGCGGTCGACGAAGTCGCCCGCATCCTCGCGCGCGGCGCTGGCGGCCGCCTCCGGTGCGATCAACGCGCTCAGGCCGCAGCCGCGCACGGTGGCGGGTCCCGCGCCGGCGGTCTCCTCGAACACGCGTGCCACCAGCCGCCGCTCGGCCAGCAGCCTGACCAGCAGGGGCTCGTCGAGCAGCGCGCCGCGTACGCCTTCGGCCCGCAGCAGCGCTGCACAGGCGGCCACGTCGACTGCGCGCAACGGACGAAATCGCAGCATCGCCATCCCGTGGAACAGCGTCGTTCGCGGCGCGACGTTACGCGATCCGCGGCTTGCCGCGGGCATCGTGGCGCGCCCGGGCGACAACGATGCAAGTCGGTTCGCGGCCACGGGCGGCCGATGCCGGTCGCGCCTTGGGTTATCTCGCGCGCGCGGCCGCAGCCGTGATAATCGCCGTCTCGCAGCCTGCGGGTCGAAGGCAAGGATGGAAGTGCGCAAGCGTGTGCTCGTGCCGCACCCGGCCGAGTCGATGTTCGATCTGATCGAGGCGGCCGAGCACTACCCGGCCTTCGTGCCCGGCTGCCGCGCGGCGCTGATTCTCGAGCGCGACGAGACCGTGGTGGCGGCGCGGCTGACACTGCGTCAGGCCGGGCTGGCGATCGAGCTGGAGACGCGCAATCCGAAGCGGCGGCCCACTTGGATGGAGGTGCGGCTCACGCGCGGGCCGTTTCGCCGCTTTCACGGCGAGTGGCGTTTGACGCCGCTCAATGCGGCGGCGTGCCGGATCGACTTCACTCTCGCCTACGAGCTCGACGGCGTCGTCGGTCGCGTTGCCGCGCCGGTGTTTGCGCGCATCGCCGACACGCTGGTCGACGCCTTCGTGGCGCGCGCCGAGCGCGTGTTCGGAACGACAGCGCACCGGCTGCCGCCGTCGGCGCCGCCGGCCGCGGACGCGGCGGGCGACGCCGCCTCGGTGACTGTCGTTGAACCGCGGGCCGAAGCCGCCACCGTCACGATCGGAGATGCCATGACCGACCCGAACCTAGTCGCCACACTGCGCGCCTCGCGGCTCGCTGCCGAGCTGAGCGATGCCGAAACCGCCGTGCTGGCCGGCGCGATGACCCAGCGGCGCCTGCAGGCGGGCGATGTCCTGGTGCAGGAGGGCCGCGCCGACGACCACTTCTACCTCGTGGTCAAGGGTGCGCTCGGCGTGGTCAAGGGCGCGGGAACGGCCGAGCCCGTGACGTTGAACACTCTGTCGGCGGGCGACTTCGCCGGCGAACTGTCCTGGCTCGACGGCGCGCAGCGCTATGCATCGCTGGTGGCGCTCGGCGACACCGAGGTGATCGGACTGGACCGCACCCGGCTCGAAGACCTGCTCGCCGCCCACCCCTGGCTCGTCTACCGCGTGATGCGCGCGATCGTGCGCGCCGTGCATCAGATCCAGTACCGGCTGTCGATGCAGCAAAGCGAACTGCAGAACTACATCTACAAGCAGCACGGCAAGTATTAGAGCTTGTCACGGCCCGCGGCCGCGCGCGCCGTCGTTCAGGCAGCGCGCAGCCGCGCGCTCAGCGCGTCGCCGACGAACTGCATGAAGGCGCGCACGCGCGCGGTTTCGCGCAGGTCCGGGTGGGTCAGGATCCAGATCGGCTGCGCCAGCTCCGCAATCGGCTCCGACACCGCCACCAGCTCCGGGTGCTTGGCCTCCATGAAGGTCGGCAGGACGCCGACGCCGAGGCCGGTGCGCAGCAGCGCCGCCTTGGCGTTGAAGATGTCGACCCGGGCGCGTACGCGCGACTGCGCCAGGTGCGCGCGCAGCCAGCGGTCGTAGATGCGTGACGAGGCGTCTCGCTCGAAGGCCACCCACGGCGCCTGACGCGTCAACTGTGCCAGCGGCGTGACCTGCTGCGGCAGGTCGGGCGCACCGCGCAGCGCGTACACGCGGCACTGCGCCACTCCGAGGCGGCGGCCGACCAGATGCTCGGCCACGTGTTCCGACAAGCGCACCGCCACGTCGGCCTCGCGCCGCGACCAGCCTTGATCGCTGCCCCCCTGGCGACTGGCGAGGTCGACGAGGAAGGCGTTCTCGATCACCTCGACCTCGATCCCCGGGTAGGCGCGCGCGAAATCCGCCAGCGGCTGCGGCAGCAGGTGCTCCATGATCACGAACGCCGTGGTCACGCGCAGTGCGCCGGTCAGTTCGCGGTCGCGGCCGAGCACCCGGCGCTCGATCTCGTCGGCGCGCGCCGCCATGTGGCGCGCCTGCGCCAGCAGCGCCGCGCCCGCTTCGGTCGGCTGGTAGCCGCCGCGCTGCCGCTCGAACAGGCGCGAGCCGAGCTCGGCCTCGAGCGCGTCGAGCCGGCGCAGCACGGTCGTGTGGTTGACGCCGAGTGCGCGCGCGGCGCCGGCCAGCGAGCCGGCCTCGCCGATCGCCAGCGCATAGCGGATGTCGTCCCAGTTCAGCGCCTTGCTCCTGTTCTGTGCAAAGTTGCAGTGTTCGACTGCAAGCGGCCCTCTTGTTGGCCCGGCTGCACGGTCGCATAGTGTGCTGCAAGGGCGCTCCCGAAGAAACCGGTCAGGGCGCCGCTTCCTTGGCAGGAGTCGCTATGAGCATCTCGATCGCACACGCGCAGTCGCTTCCGGTCGATCGGTCCGGGGCGTCCGCCGCACCGGTTCCGGCGCCGGCGTTTGCGGCGGCGGGACGATTCACGCACTGGCTCGATTGCCTGGCGCAGTGGGCCGAGCGTCAACCGCAGCACCGTCGCCTGGGCAGCTACCAGGAGCGCGTGCCGCCACTGCCGACGGCGTGACTGGCCCGAGCCGGCGCAGGCGCGCTGGCTCGGCGTCGCGCAACGCGACGCGCCGCGGCGCAAAGGCGTCTTCGGTCAGTCGTCCGGCCGTAGCAGCGGCAGCAACATCGTCGCCAGCTCCGCGGCCGAATGCGCGTCCATCTTTTCCAAGACGTGCTGGCGATGCACCTGCACGGTCTTGGCGCTGATGCCGAGCGCGGCGGCGATGCTGCGGTTGGGCTGGCCCTGCGCCACCAGGCTTGCGACTTCGCGTTCGCGCACCGTCAGGGTCGCGTAGCGCTCGCGCAACTCGGCAGTACGGGAGTGCTGCTCGAGATGCCGCGTGGACAGGCGAACGGCCTTGCCGATCGCATCGAGCAGCGCCTGGTCGCGGAACGGCTTCTCCAGGAACTCGCGAGCGCCCAGCTTCATCGCCTGCACCGCCAGCGACACGTCGGCGTGCCCGGTGATGAAGATGACCGGCAGGGCGATGGCGCGGGCGCGCATCGCCGCCTGCACCTCGAGCCCGCTCATCGTCGGCATGCGCACGTCGAGCACGACGCAGCCGGGCGGCTGCGGGCGCGCCGCGAGGAACGCCTCGGGTCGCTCGAAGGTCTGCACCCGCCAGCCCACCGACTCAGCGAGGAAGGCAACCGAGCGGCGCATGGCGGAGTCGTCGTCGACGACGTAGACGATGCCCTCAGGCGTCAAGTGCGGCCTCCTCGATGCGCGGCAGCGTAAAGCACAGCGCCAGCCCGCGCCCGCGCGGGCCGGCTTCGGCCCACAGCCGTCCGCCGTGGGCTTCGACCACGCGCTTGGCCAGCGCCAATCCGAGCCCGAGTCCGGCCGGCTTGGTCGTGTAGAACGGTTCGAACATGTGCTGCAACTCGCCCGCTTCGGGCCCGACGCCGTTGTCGATCACTTGCACGCGCAGGCCCTCGGCCGAGTCCTCGCATCGGATCTCGATCGCCGGGTTGCGGTCGGCGAGCCCTCGCGTGGCGTCATAGGCGTTCTTGAGCAGATTGAGCAGCACCTGCTGCAACTGCAGGCGGTCGCCGAAAACGAGCGGCGGGGCGCCGGTGTCGACCTGCACCAGCGGCCGCGGCGCATCGCCGATTGCACCATTGAACAGGCGTTGCGCATCCTCGATCGCGTCGCGCAGGTCGACCGGGCGGCGCTCGGCCGGCCGCTTGCGCGAGAAGTCGCGGATGCGCGCGATCACCTGCGCCGCGCGCTCGGCCTCGGCGGCGATGTCGCCGGCGGCGGCGGCGATCGGCGCCGGTTCGAGTCGGCCGCCGTCGAGTCGGCGCACGATGCCGCGGGCGAAGTTGCCGACCGCGGCCAACGGCTGCGCCAGTTCGTGCGCGAGCATGCTGGAGATCTCGCCCAGCGTGCCCAGGCGCGCCAGGTGGTCGAGCCGCTCCTGCTGCTCGCGCGTCTCGCGCGCCAGGCGCTCGCTGTCGGCCAGCGCCGCGCGCAACTGGCGCGTGCGCACGCGCACCAGCCACTCGGCGCGCAGGATGTGCAGGAAGCCGCCGAGCAGCGCCAGGGCGGCGAGCGCGAAGGCGGCCCACCAGCGGCGCACGAAGCCCCCGACAGACTGCGTGCGCAGAGCTTCGTAGGGACCCAGCTTGAGGTCGCGAAACAGGTCATGCACCGGCTGGTAGTCGGTCGGCACGGTCCAGCGCAGCCCGGCCTCATCGGCCGGCATTTGCAGCAGCGCCACGGCGACCTTGCGCGCCAGCTCGTTCGACGTGCCGCGCAGGGTGGCGAAGGCCCAGTCCGGATAGAGCGCGCTCGACCGCTGGCAGGCCTCGCCCGGCTGCCCGGCCGGCGTGAGCACACGCAGGACACCGGCGGCCAGGTCGCCGCGCGCGATCATGTCTTCCAGCACGCAGTTGCGCGCGATGCCGGCGTCGATTTCGCCGGCGGCCACGCGCTGCACCACCGCCTGCACCGGAAAGCCCTGGAACTCGGCGTGCAGGTCGCGCTCGACGTCGACCCCGGCGCGCGCGAACTCGCGCTGCGCGATCAGCCAGCCACCGAAGGCAAGCGGCGAAGTGGCGGCGACGCGCCGGCCGCGCAGGTCGGCGAGCGTGGTCAGCTCAGGGCGATCGGCGCGCACCAGCACGACCGAGGCGATCGCCTCGCCGGCGGAGCGGGCGCGCGGCGACAGCAGCGTGGCGATGCGGCTGGCGCCGTGCGCGTGTTCGAGCTCGACGTACAGGGCGCTATTTGCGATCACGAAGTCGACCTCGGCGCGCGCCACCGCGGCCTGCATGCCGGGGATGTCGTAGTAGCGGAAGCGCACGCGCTCGTCGGCGAGCGCTGCCGCCAAGTGGGCATGGGTCGATGCCCAGACCTGGATCGCGCGCGCCTCGCCCTCGGGCGCGACCACGCCGACCGTCAGCGCCTGCGCGGCGCCGACGGGCAGGCACAGCAGGGCGGCGGCGAGCAGGTGTCGGGCGGCGTTCATGCGGTCGGGTCGGCGCCAACGGGGCGCACCCGCCCACTATCGCAACGCCGTACTCCCAGATTTTGCCGCCGGTCAGACACCGGTGCCGCAGCGGCAGTTCGCCGCAAGCGCATCGGGGCCGCAATCCCCGGCGAGGGGATCCGGCCCCGACTCCGGCCACCGCGCGGCAGCCGCCGGCTGGATGCAGTCGCCGATCGCTACAGCAGCAGCGGGTCGAACTTGCCCGCCAGCAGCACGCTGGCACGCAGCAGCAGGCCACCGGCGAGCGCGAGCACCGCGGCAAAGGCGATCAGCATCACGTTCTTGCGCACCGTCAACGTGTAGGCGGTCACTCCCATTGGCACGAGGATGCCCAGACCGATGACGCCGATCCACAGCATCGGTGCCAGCGCGCCGCTGCTGAGCTCGGCCGCGCCGGCGCGGGCACCGGCGCTGCTCGCCGACAGGCCGACGTAGACGAAGGCGAACAGCATCAGCAGCTTGAGCGAATCGCTGGCGAGCGCGAGCTTCATGCCGAACTTGGCCACGCCCTCGTCGATCCAGCCACGCAGATGGAACAGCTCGATCAGCGCCAGCACCGCGACCCCGGCACTGACCACCCACAGGATCGGCAGCAGCGCCGTGTTCCACAGCGGCACGCCGACCGCCTGCGTGAGCAGGAAGCCCGAGTACACGGTCACCAGCACGCCGAAGGCGCCGACCAGGCCCAGCGCCAGGTTGCTGGTGGCGAAGCGGTCGGTCGCCGCCACCAGCGTCACGGCCCAGCCGGCGCCAGCTTGGGCGCGGCTGCGCAACGGCCCGAAGTGGTGCAGGGCGAGCAGCAGCGCCAGCAGCGCCTGCACCGACAGGAACAGCACGCCGAGCATCATCCACGAGTGCAGGTTGAAGCTGAAGTTGATCAGCGCGTAGAACACCGCCGCCGGCAGGTTCCACCAGCGGGTCAGGTGCGAGAAGACGACGATCAGCCCGAGGATCACCGTGGCCAGCGCCATGTACGCCAGCGGCGCCTTGCGCAGCCAGTAGTAGGCGAGCGTGCCCATGCCGGACAGGCCGACCAGCCACAGGAAAATGGCGATGTCCCAGCCCCAGCGGGCGACTTCGACTTGCGGTTGGATCAGGTAGAGGTCGGTCATGGCTACACCACCACGTAGTACTTCGGTTCGGTTCCCTTCTCTTCGAGAAGGCGCATCGTGCGGCTCGCGCGAACGCGCCGGGCGATCGCGCTCGACGGATCGTTCATGTCGCCGAAGGCGCGCGCGTCGACCGGGCACACGGTGACGCAGGCCGGTGCCTGGCCGGCGGCCACCAGCGCCTCGCAGGTCTTGCCCATGCACTTGGCCGGGATGCCGCTCACCGGGTGCTTCCAGCGCACGTTGTAGGGGCAGGCGGCGACGCAGTAGCTGCAGCCGATGCAGCGGCGCTCGTCGAGCTTGACCAGCCCGGTGCCCGCGTCCTTGTACATGGCGCCGAAGGGGCAGGTGGTGATGCAGGGCGCGTTGTCGCAGTGCTGGCACTGCACCAGCAGCACCAGCGGCCGGTCGCGCTGCACCAGTTCAATGCGGCGGATGTTCGACGGCAGCGCGCGCCAGCCCGGATCCTCGTGCAGCTTGAGCGCGGGTTCGTTGGTCGCCGTGCAGGCGACCGTGCAAGCGCCGCAGGCGACGCACTTGGTGCTGTCGAACAGGTGGCTGAGCCGTTTCGGTTGGCTGCTCATGTCGGACTCCTAGGCTGCGCGCACGCGCACCGAGACGTTGTTGGCCATGGCGCCGACCACCGGCTCGGCGTAGGCGGTGGCGAACCAGTGCGTGTTTACGCCTTCACCCATGAATGCATAGCGTCGGTCGGCGCCGAGCTTGCCGCGGAAGCCGCCGGAGAAGGCGTAGGTGTAGAGGACGCCGGGCTTCACGCGGTTGGTGAGCTTGGCTTGCGCCTTGGCCTTGAAGCCGTTGTCCAGCCCCTCCAGCTCGATCGTCTGGCCGTCGCCGATGTTCAGCCGCCGGGCGTCGGCCGGGTGGATCCAGATCGAGCGGTCGCCGATGAACTTGCCCGGCCAGCCGAACACCGCGGTGCCCGAGCCGTTGGTCAGGTTCTTGCTGCTGACCAGGTAGAACTCGTCGCCGGCGGCCGGCAGCTTGTAGGCCTTGACCGGCGTGTGCTTGGGCAGCGGGTCGGTGACCGGCCGCAGCCGCTCGTTGAGCAGGCCGCGCAGCGCGTACACCTCCATGCGACCGCTCGGTGTCTCGATCGGCCGCGCGAACAGGTGCGAGTTGCGATAGCGCTTGCGGGCGACGATCGAGAAGCCCTTGCTGTCGAGATCCTTGGCGATCTTCGACGGCGCGTCCGGGTCGCGCTCGGCCGCGCGCCGCAGCGCCGGCGCCAGTTGGCCCTGCGTCATCCGCGCGGCGAAGCCGGCGCGGTACTGGGTGTGGTCGGCGTCGGCGGCGGTCCAGCCGGCGCGCTCGGCGCGCTCCGGATAGGCTCGGCGCAGGATCTCCATCAGGATCCAGATGTCGTCGCGCGCCTGGCTGCCGGCTGGCGGCGTCATCACCGCGTGCGACTTCTGGATCGCCGCGTTCAGCGTCCACTTGGTGGCGATCGTCTCGTCGCGCTCGAGGAAGTAGGTGGCCGGCAGCACGTAGTCGGCGTAGTCGCAGACTTCATGCGGCAGGATGTCCTGCACCACCAGCAGGTCGAGCGCTTTGAGCGCCTTGGCCACGCGCTCGGAGTTGGCGCAGCGATAAAACAGCGTCGTGCCGACGACGAACAGCGCCCGCACCGGGTAGGGCTTGCCTTCGAGGATCGCCGTGTAGACGGCGTCGAAGGTGCCGTTGGACTCGGCGTAGGTGAAGTTGTCGAGCCGACGCGTTTCGGCGATCGTCCAGGTGCCGCCGAGCGCGGTCCGGACCTCGCCCTTGGGCCGGTCGAAGCGCGACATCGCCGCCACGCCGGTGCCGCTGGCGAAGCACAGACCGCCGACGGCGTCGATGTTGCCGACCAGCGCGTTGAGGATGACCATCGCGCGCACGGCGTCGAAGTCGTTGCCGTTGTGCGAGTTGTACCAGGTGTCGTCGCACACGCCCTTGAGGGTCGCGAACTCGCGCGCGATGCGGCGCAGCGTCTCGGCCGGCACGCCGGTGATCTTGGCCGCCTGCGCCGGCGCGTACTCGGCGCAGCGCTCGACCAGTCGGTTGAAGGCGGTGGTCACCGCCTGCGCCGTGCCGTCGGCGAACTTCAGTTCGCCCGTGTAGTCGAGCTGCGGCTGCGCCGCCGCGTCGGCGATGTACTCGGTCGGGCGGTTCTCGGCGTCGCGCTTGACGCCGACGAACGAAGGCGCGCCCTTGACCGCGTCCCAGACCGCGAACAGCGCCGCGTCGCCCTTGCGCTTGAGGTCGGCCTCGGTCACCGGCATGCCGTCGGCCTTGAGCAGGAACGGCAGCGTCGTGTAGCGCGTCAGAAACTCGGCATCGAAGCTGCGATCGCTGAGGATCACGTTCGCCAGCGACAGGCAGAAGGCGGCGTCGGTGCCGGGCAGGATCGGCACCCACTCGCTGTCGGCGAGCGCGTTTTCCGACATGCGCGGATCGACGAACACCACCTTGGCGCCGCGGCTGCGCGCCTGCGCCAGCCGGCTGTGCGCGCCCATCGACGCGTTCAGGCTGCGCTTGACCATCAGGATGTAGCGCGCGTTCTCGTAGTCGGGGTCGACCACGCGGTGGTGCTGCAGCGGCACGCCGAACAGCCAGCGCCGGGCGACGATGCCCGAGGTCTGGCAGGTGGCGGCGTGGTTGATCGTGTTCGGCGTGCCAAGGGCCAGGCCGAAGTACTCGGCGATCTCGGTCAGGTCGTGCGAGGTCAGCGACACGCCGCGCTCGCCGTGCTTTTCGACCACCGCCTTCAGGCGGGCGGCGATTTCCGTGAGCGCCTGATCCCACTCGATCGGCTCGAACTTGCCTTCGCCGCGTTCGCCGACGCGCTTGAGCGGCCGCGACAATCGCAGCGGATGGTTCCAGTACCACATGGCGCTGGCGCCGCGGGCGCAGGCGCCGCGCTGCGGATGCTCTTCGTTGGCGGTGATCACGACCGACTTCTCGTCGCGCGGCACGCCTTCGCGGTACATCGCTTGCAGGCCGCAGGTGGCGCCGCAGACGAAGCAGTGCACCGGCTTCTTCTTGAAGCCGGCCGCTTCGAGCTCCTTGATCTGCGCCTGCGACGGCCAGACGAGCGCTGCGCCCAGGCCGCTGCCGGCTGCGAGCGCGGCGCCGCCCGCGACAAAGCCGCGGCGCGACAGTTGTACTTCGCTACTGACGGTCATGATCCGACTCCTGACAATCCCACTCCGATCGGGCGGTCCGCGTGCCGCGCCGGGTTTCGGCGGGACACGCGAATCCGAATCACGCGGTGATTGTTTCGGTCGGCGGCCGGCAGCGCTTGACTGCGGTCACGCCTTCGCCGGCGGCGCGCGCGCGTCTACGCTGCCGAACGTAGGCAGCCTGCGGCGACGAGCGTAGATGCGCGTGCCGGCGCGCGACGGACGGCTTCAGCGCGCGCGATTCGGGCAGTCGTCGCAGGCGGGCGATGCGCTCGAGCCGCCGCAGGAGCCGCGCAGGCAGCGGCCGCCGAAGATCGCGCCGGCCTCGCTCTGCGACGCGGATCGCTCGGATCGCTCGAGCCCGACGGGCCCCGAGTCGCCGCATTGACCGCGGTCAATCGGGAGGCGACCCGATGTGGTCCCGCTCAGGTGTCCATGACGAGGTAGGCGCCAAGGCCGATCATGACGACGCCGCTCACGAGCTTCAGCCAGCGGCCCTCGCGCTCCTGCAGCCGGTGCCGGCTTAGAAGCGCCACGCCGGTGCCGAGCACGATCAGGTCGTCGAACATGTAGGCGCCGATGTACAGCAGCATGTAGCCGTAGTAGGCGCTGGTCTCGAGCTGGTAGGTGGTCAGGATCTTGGTGAACAGCGCCGGAAAGCCCGAGGTGCACAGGAACTCGACCACCTGCACCAGCAGCGCCAGGATCACCGCGCCGACGATCGCCGCGGTCATGGTCGGCGCGTGCAGCAGGCCGCGCATGCGCGAGTAGATGCCAGGCTTGGCGCGATCGGGGATCGACAGCGAGATGCCGCGACCGAAGGCGAAGAAGTCCTTGACGTTGATCAGTCCGGCGACGATCGCGATCGCCGCGATCGCCAGTTGCGAGGCGCGCGACAGGCCGATCAGCAGGAACAGGTTCAGCCACGCGGCCATGAAAACGAAGTAGGCGATGCCCTGGATCAGCACGAAGGTGCCGGCGATCGCCAGCATCCGGCGCCGGTCGTTCAACGGCGCCAGCATCGAGATCATCAGCAGCAGCACCCACATCGAGCAGGGATTGAAGCCGTCGAGCAGGCCGAGCGCGAGCGAGAACGCCGGCAGGCCGATGTCGTCGAGCGTGATCACGCGGCCGAAGAAGTCGACCTCGAAGGGTTCGGGCGGCGGCGCCTCGGCGGCGGCCATCGCCGGTCCGCCGGGGCAGGCGAGCGCCTCTTCGAGGTCGCAGGTCGACTCGCCGGCCGCGTGCGGTGTCGCCGCGCGCTCGCCGGCGAGCGCGGCGCGGATCATGCGGTCGGTGCGCGCCTGCTCCGAGTAGCCGATGAAAAGCTGTCCGCCGGCGTAGATCGCCGGCACTCGCGGCAGCGCGCCGCCGTGCGTGCGCGCCAGTTCGAGCAGGCGCTGCATCGCCGCCGGCTCCTGCTGGACGTCGCGGATCACGATCTGCAGTTGCGGCTGCTCGCGCCCGAGTTGCGCGAGGAATTCCTCGGCCTTGGCGCAATGCGGGCAGCCCTCGCGCACGAACACCTCGATCGTGCCGGCCGCCGCCGCGGTCTGCGCCGACGCCGGCGCGGCGGCGGCCAGCAGCACGGCGAGCGCCAGCAGCAGCAGCGCGAGGGGCGCACGCAGGGCGCGGTTCAGGAAATTCACGGGTCTCGGCCAGGGGCGGTCAGCGACGCGCCAGTTTAGGTAGCGCCCGGCGCGCACGGTTGCGTTACGGCAGGGCAGCGGGCGCCGGCCGAGGAGAAGTCTTTACCTGGATCAACATCGGCGGCGCGGACGAGTGCGCGCCGCCGGTGCCGGAGTCGATCAGCGCGCGCCCTCGGCGGTGGCCGCGACCGGCGCCTGATCGCCGCCGGCGGCCAGGCGCGCGGCCGAGAACACAACCGACTGGTTGCGGCCGCGCCGCTTGGCGTCGAGCGCGCAGTCGTCGGCGGCTTTCAACAGGGCATCGGCCGAGTGCTCGGCGGTGACGGAGTCGGCAATGCCGGCCGAAAAGCTGTTACCGGTGAGCAGGCGGCCGTCGACCTCGAAGCGCAGCTCGCGCCATTGGCGGCGCAGGGCGTCGACCTTGCGCCGCGCGGCGTGGGCGCTGGTCTTGGGCAGCAGCAGGCAGAACTCCTCGCCGCCGTAGCGGCAGGCGATGTCGCTGCGCCGCAGGCTGCGCCGCACCAGGGCGCCGAAGCCCTGCAGCAGCCGGTCGCCGGTGGCGTGGCCGTGTCGGTCGTTGACCGCCTTGAAGTGGTCGAGGTCGATCACCACCACCGCCAGCGGCTCGCCGGTGCGGTGGGCCAGCGCCAGCATCGACGGCAGCACTTCGCTCAGGTGGCGGCGGTTGTACAGGCCGGTGAGGAAGTCGCGCACCGCCTGCTCGGCCAGAGCCGCCTGCAGGCGCTGCACCTCCTCGACGCGCAGCGACAACTGGCGGTTGATGGCCGCCAGTTGCGCGCGCGCGCGCTCTGAGGCGCGCCGGCGCGCCTCCAGGCCGTCGCGCTCGCGTTGCAGTCGCAGCAGCTCGGTTTGCAGCATCGACGCCTGCGAGCGCGCACGCAGCGCCAGGCGCGCGCGCGCCACCTGCAACTGCTGCGCCTGGCGCAGCGCCTCGAGTGCGGCGGCGGCATCGCCGCAGCGCTGCAGCAGCTCGGACCAGGTGTGCAGGAACAGGCTGCGCACGCGCAGCGACAGGCCGTCGGCGGTGGCCGGCAGCGGCAGCGCCGAGGCCAGCAGGCGCGCGCCCCGTGCCGGATCGCCATGCGCGGCCGCCTGTTCGGCCTGCGCCACCGCCAGCTCGTAGCGGGCATCGACCACGGGTTGGTCGCCAAGCGCGCTGCGCGCCCGCTCGACGAGTTCGTCGCCAAGCGCGAGCGCGCCGCCGCGCAGCGCGGCGATCGCCAGCGACTCGTAGCCGGCGCCGGCGCCGCCGTCGGTGCCCAGCGCCAGCAGGCGCTCGATGTCGGGCAGGGCCTGGCGCGCGCGGTCCAGATCGGTCAGGCAGACGATGCGGTTGACCATCAGTGTCGCGCGCAGGCGGCCGTTGCGCAGGTCGTCGCAGCGGTCCAGTCCCTCGTGCAGATAGCGCAGCGCCTCTTCGTAGTCGCCGAGCTGGCACAGCTCGTGCGCGATGTTGCAGTACAGGACGACGTCGAATCCCTGGCGGTGCACGTGGCGCGCCTCGCGCAGCGCCTGATACAAGTAGGCGAAGGCTTCGGCCGAGTCGCCGAGCGCCGAGAAACAGCCGGCAATGCCGTTGAGCAGCATCGCCCGGCCCAGGTGGCGCAGCAGGCGCAGTCCTTCGCTGCGCAGCGGCAGCAGCCGCGCCAGCGCCGTCTGCGCACGGTCGGTGATCAGCTCGCAACGCGCCAGTCCGACCTCGGCCAGAATCTGCGCGCTGCGGTCGCCGCAGGCGATCGCCGCCGCTCGGGCCGCTTGCAGCTCGCCGCTCGCCTCGGCCGCCGGCGCGGCGCGCATCAGGTGCAAACCGCGCACCAGCCGCGCCCAGCACTGCGCCCGCAGGTCGCCGTCTTCCGCCGCCAGTTGCAGCGCCCGCTCGGCCAGCGCCAAGGCGCCCGCCGCGTCGAGGAACTGCAGGCGCCAGCCCCGGCGCGCATGACGCAGCGCCGGCGAGACTCGGGTTCGGCTGGTTCCCATGCGCGAATGCTTGCCGTCGCGCCACGGAACGTCAATCGCCGCCGGCGGGCCGGCCGCGTGTAGATTCGACAGACGGTCGGCGCAAGCCGACCGTCGCGCCCTCTGCAATCGGCAACCCCGCAGACATGCGGGTCATGCCCGCGACCCCGCTGCTTGCCGGCCGATCGAGACTATCGTTTACCCGTAGTCGGTCCCGGGAGGCAAGATGAAGAAAATGACCGCCGGTAGCGACACCGGCAAAGCAAGGGCCGGCGTGGCGGCTCGTCGCCGTGTCGACGTCCGGGGCGGCGCATCCAAGGGGCGGGGTGCGGCCAAGACGGTTCTTCTGGTGGCCACGCGCAAGGGCGCCTGGCTCGTCCATGGCGATGCCGCGCGCCGCAACTGGCGCGCCGACGGGCCGCACTTCCTCGGGCACATCATCCACCACCTGGTGCTCGATCCGCGCAACGGCCGCACACTGCTCGCCGCCGCCAAGACCGGGCATCTGGGCCCGACCGTGTTCCGCTCGACCGACCTGGGCAAGACCTGGAAGGAGGCAAAGCAGCCGCCCGCGTTCGCAAAGAAGGAGGGCGGCGGCCGCAGCGTCGACCATACGTTCTGGCTGACGCCGGGGCACGCGAGCCAGCCGGGCGTCTGGTACGCGGGCACTTCGCCGCAGGGGCTATTCCGGTCCGACGACGACGGCATCACCTGGACCAGTGCCTCGCCGATCAACGACGACCCTCAGTACCTCGCCTGGATGGGCACGGTGCAGGACGGCACGCCAGACCTGCCGAAGATGCACTCGATCATCGTCGACCCGCGCGACCCGCAGCACATCTACTTCGGCATGAGCGGCGGCGGCGTGCACGAGTCGCGCGACGGCGGCAAGACCTTCAACCTGCTGATCGACGGGCTCGAGGTGGTCGAGGGCTTTCCGAAGAACGATCCGACCGTGCACGACCCGCACTGCGTGCGCATCTGCCCGAGCAACCCGGACCGGCTGTACCAGCAGAACCACTGCGGCATCTACCGGCTCGACCG
>JBBIST010000048.1:0-24665 GCA_037441125.1 Burkholderiales bacterium | reverse complement strand
GAGAAGCAAGGAGGCAAGGGGCCGTGAGACGCGCTTGCAACGCCAGGAGCGCATCGAGCTACCTCAGCATGACCGTCAACTACGCCTCCGCATGTCGGCGACTTTGCGGGCTGGCGACAACGTGCTAATGAGTGACGGGGCGCTGATCGGGTATCCCAGCGCGCCCGATGGCCTTGCGGCGCGAACGCCATAGGCGTCCAACGCCGCGGCCAGGATCGGCTCGAACTGGCTCTGATCCGTGCCGGCGCAACGACTCAGGTCGAATCGGACGACTCCAGTCTCGGCTCCAGCCAGCAGCCGCGCGCCACGCGGCAGCGGCGTATGCGCGCAGAGCCAGTCCGCCAGGGCCTGGTTGCCACGCAGGCCGCGAACTCGGAACCGCGGCCCGAGCGGGCCCGGGCTCAGGCGCAGCAGGAGTTGGCCGTCAGTCGGCGCGGCGGCGTCGCGGGGCATGATCTGAGGGTTGGCGCAGCGATCCATGCAGAGCTCGGCAACCGGAACGCCGAGGTCGAAGCACCACAGACACCGCCGGCGGCCGCGCGTTTCGCCGGCACACCCGCGCGCTGGCGCAGCCTGCGCACGGATGCAGGCACGCTTCCGAAGTCAGGCCGGACCCTGTGTCGGCGCGCGTCCAGACACACCGGCCGCGGCAGCGACGGCTTCGCCGTCAGCGACCTGTGGCATCACGTCGACCAGGATCAGGTCGAGCAGCCGCAGGCGTGCCGCGTAATAGCGGTCGAGCCGCCAGTCGCGCATCAGTTCGAGCGCAAGTTCGAACGAATCGAGATCAAGCCCGTAGAGCTCGGCCAGCGGAAAGTCCCGCTCGTCTGCCAGACAGGCGGTCAGCTTCGCGAGGACTCGGGCCGCCTCCGACTGAGGGTTGCCCTCGATGTGCCGGCGGACCTTCTTGATCGCGTTCATAACGACTCGTGCGCGCTACAGCTCGGATGCAGATTGTTCCATCCGGTGCCCCGGATGGTTGTGACGCCACGATGACAGGTGAAGATCGTTGCGTCGCGACAAACCCGCACCGACCGGAGATCGGCAGGGGTTGCAGCCGGGCCGGCACGGACGCCGACCCGACAAGAAGCATCCGTCGACACCGACGGCCCCTCAGGCGCGCTGCGCCCTACCCGTGTCTGCCGCTAATGCGTGATGCTCGCCGGCACAGCGTCGGCGGCGATCGGCGGCGGCGCAGCGGCGGCAGGCGCTTCTTCCTCGGGCAGCGCTGTCGGCTGGCGCTCGAGGGCGACCTCGAGCACCTTGTCGATCCACTTGACCGGAACGATCTCCAGCCGATCCTTGACGTTGGCCGGGATCTCGACCAGATCCTTGACGTTTTCTTCCGGGATCAGCACGGTCTTGATGCCGCCGCGGTGCGCGGCGAGCAGCTTCTCTTTCAGGCCGCCGATCGCCAGCACTTCGCCGCGCAGCGTGATCTCGCCGGTCATCGCCACGTCGGGCCGCACCGGGATTCCGGTCAGGGTCGAGACGAAGGCGGTCGTGATCGCGATGCCGGCGCTCGGTCCGTCCTTCGGCGTCGCGCCCTCGGGCAGGTGGATGTGGAAGTCGTTCTTCTCAAACGCTTCGTCGCGGATGCCGAGCCGGCGCGAACGGCTGCGCACGACCGAGCGCGCCGCCTCGACCGACTCTTTCATCACGTCGCCGAGTGAGCCGGTGCGGATGATGTTGCCCTTGCCCGGCATCGCCGCCGACTCGATCGTCAGCAGTTCGCCGCCGACCTCGGTCCAGGCCAGCCCGGTCACCTGGCCGACCTGCGGCTGCTTCTCGGCCATGCCGAACGTGTAGCGGCGCACACCGAGGAACTTGTCGAGGTTGCGCGGCGTCACCCGCACCTTCTTGTCGCCTTCCTTCAGCAGCGCGTTCTTCACCACCTTGCGGCAGATCTTCGACAGCTCGCGCTCGAGCGCGCGCACGCCGGCCTCGCGCGTGTAGTAGCGGATGATGTCGCGCACCGCGGTGTCCGAGACCTCGAGCTCGCCCTTCTTGACGCCGTTGTTGGTCATCTGCTTGGGCAGCAGGTAGCGCAGCGCGATGTTGGTCTTCTCGTCCTCGGTGTAGCCGGACAGGCGGATCACCTCCATCCGGTCGAGCAGCGGTGGCGGGATGTTCATCGTGTTCGCGGTGGCCACGAACATCACGTCCGACAGGTCGTAGTCGACCTCGACGTAGTGGTCGACGAAGGTGTGGTTCTGCTCGGGATCGAGCACCTCGAGCAGCGCCGACGACGGGTCGCCGCGGAAGTCCTGCCCCATCTTGTCGACCTCGTCGAGCAGGAACAGGGGATTCCTCACGCCGACCTTGCTCAGGTTCTGCAGGATCTTGCCCGGCATCGAGCCGATGTAGGTGCGCCGGTGGCCGCGGATCTCGGCCTCGTCGCGCACGCCGCCCAGCGCCATGCGCACGAACTTGCGGTTGGTGCTCTTGGCGATCGACTGCCCGAGCGAGGTCTTGCCCACCCCCGGAGGGCCGACCAGGCACAGGATCGGCGCCTTCAGGCGGTCGACGCGCTGCTGCACGGCCAGGTACTCGACGATCCGTTCCTTGACCTTGTCCAGGCCGTAGTGGTCCTCGTCAAGCACCTTCTGCGCGTTCGCCAGATTGTTGTTGATCTTGCTCTTCTTCCTCCACGGCAGGTTGACCAGCGTGTCGATGTAGTTGCGCACGACGGTCGCTTCGGCCGACATCGGCGACATCAGCTTGAGCTTCTTGAACTCGCCCTCGGCCTTGGCGCGCGCCGCCTTGGGCATGCGCGCGGCCTTGATCTTCTTGTCCAGCTCGTCGAGATCGGTGCCCTCTTCGCCTTCGCCGAGCTCCTTCTGGATCGCCTTGACCTGCTCGTTCAGGTAGTACTCGCGCTGGCTCTTTTCCATCTGCCGCTTGACGCGGCCGCGGATGCGCTTTTCCACCTGCAGGATGTCGATCTCGGTCTCGAGCTGCGCCAGCAGGTGTTCGAGCCGCTCGGACAGCGCGAACATCTCCAGGACCTTCTGCTTCTGCTCGAGCTTCAGCGGCAGGTGGGCGGCGATCGTGTCGGCCAGTCGACCGGCCTCGTCGATGCCGGCGATCGAGGTCAGGATCTCGGCCGGGATCTTCTTGTTCAGCTTCACGTACTGGTCGAACTGGCCGACGATCGCCCGCCGCAGCGCTTCGAGCTCGGAACCCGAAGTGGTCTCGGCAGCGATCGGCGTCAGCTCGCAGGTGAAGTGGCTGACCTCGTCGGCGATTTCGTCGATGCGCGCGCGCTGCGCGCCCTCGACCAGGACCTTCACCGTGCCGTCGGGCAGCTTCAGCATCTGCAGGATGCCGGCGATGCAACCGATCGCGTAGATGTCCTCGGCGCCCGGCTCGTCCTTGGCGGCGTTCTTCTGCGCCACCAGCATGATGCTCTTGCCGCTTTCCATCGCCGTTTCGAGCGCCTTGATCGACTTCGGCCGCCCGACGAACAGCGGAATCACCATATGCGGAAAGACCACCACGTCGCGCAAGGGCAAGAGCGGCAGCGAAGTGCGGGACGGCGGCAGTTGGGCGGTTGTCATGTCGAGTCCTGGCGGAAGTTCACCCGCTAAGTGCGGGCGTCCGGCGCAAGCGCAAGGCCGCGCCGACTGGCGCGCGAGGGATGCCGGCGAAGCACCGTCGCCGGCCAAGGCAAATTCACTGTATCACGCGCCCCGGATGGGGCCGGTCAGGCCGCTGCGCCGACAGGGGCTTCGACCGCCCGGGCGGCGGCCCGTTCAGCGCGGCGCGCCGGCGACCTTGGGCTGATCGGCGTAGATCAGGATCGGCCGGCCGCCGTGGATCGCGTTTTCGTCGATCACGACCTTGATCACGTTCTTCATGCCCGGCAGGTCGTACATCAGGTCGAGCAAAACGCCTTCGACGATCGAACGCAGGCCGCGCGCGCCGGTGCGGCGCTTGATCGCTTTGCGAGCGATCGCCAGCAGGGCGTCGGGCCGGATCTCGAGCTCGACGCCTTCCATCAACAGCAGGCGCTGGAACTGCTTGACCAGGGCGTTCTTCGGCGTCACCAGGATCTCGACCAGCGCCTGCTCCGACAGCTCGTCGAGCGTGGCCACGACCGGCAGACGGCCGACCAGCTCCGGGATCAGTCCGAACTTGATCAGGTCTTCCGGTTCGACCTCGCGCAGCACCTCGCCGACGCTGCGGTCGCTCGGACTGCTGACCGCGGCGCCGAAGCCGATGCCGCTTTTCTCGGAGCGGTTGCGGATGATCTTCTCCAGCCCGTCGAAGGCGCCGCCGCAGATGAACAGGATGTTGGTCGTGTCGATCTGCACGAAGTCCTGGTTCGGGTGCTTGCGGCCGCCCTGCGGCGGCACGCTCGCTACCGTGCCTTCGATCAGCTTGAGCAGCGCCTGCTGCACGCCTTCGCCCGAGACGTCGCGCGTGATCGACGGGTTGTCGCTCTTGCGCGAGATCTTGTCGATCTCGTCGATGTAGACGATGCCGCGCTGCGCCTTCTCCACTTCGTAGCTGCAGTTTTGCAGCAGCTTCTGGATGATGTTCTCGACGTCCTCGCCGACGTAGCCGGCCTCGGTGAGCGTGGTCGCGTCGGCGATCACGAACGGCACGTTGAGCAGCCGCGCCAGGGTCTGCGCCAGCAGCGTCTTGCCCGAGCCGGTCGGGCCGACCAGCAGGATGTTCGATTTCGACAGCTCGACGTCGTTCTTGGCGCCGAGGTGCTTGAGCCGCTTGTAGTGGTTGTAGACCGCCACCGACAGGATGCGCTTGGCCTTTTCCTGTCCGATCACATACTGGTCGAGGATGGCGCAGATCTCGTGCGGCGCCGGCAGGTCGCTCTTGGCGGCGGCCGGCGCCGGGACGGCTTCATCGCGGATGATGTCGTTGCACAGGTCGATGCACTCGTCGCAGATGAACACCGACGGTCCGGCGATCAGCTTCTTGACCTCGTGCTGGCTCTTGCCGCAAAAGGAGCAGTACAGAAGCTTCTCGTTCGAGCCCTTCTTGTCAGCCATGGATGCGATGGTCGCTGTGCCGCCGAACCGGTGCCCGCGGCGCTCCGGGCCGACCTGGATCAAGAGCCGGTTTCGCCGCGCTTGACAAAGATCCGATCGATGATGCCGTAGCTTACTGCATCCTCGGCCGACATGAAGTTGTCGCGGTCGGTGTCGCGCACGATGCGCTCGATCGGCTGGCCGGTGCGTTCGGCGAGGACGCCGTTCAAGCGCTCGCGCAGGTACAGGATCTCGCGCGCCTGGATCTCGATGTCCGAGGCCTGGCCGTGCGATCCGCCCGAGGGCTGGTGGATCATGATGCGCGAATTGGGCAGCGCGAAGCGCTTGCCCTTGGCGCCGGCGGCGAGCAGGAACGCGCCCATGCTCGCCGCCATGCCGACGCAGATGGTCGAGATGTCCGGCTTGACGAACTGCATCGTGTCGTAGATCGCCATGCCGGCGTAGACCGATCCGCCCGGCGAGTTGATGTACAGCGCGATGTCCTTGTCCGGGTTCTCGGACTCGAGAAACAGCATCTGCGCGATCACCAGGTTGGCGATCTGGTCACTGACCGGTCCGACCATGAAGATCACCCGGTCGCGCAACAGGCGCGAATAGATGTCGTAGGCGCGCTCGCCGCGGCCGCTTTGCTCGATGACGATCGGCACCATGCCGAGGTTGTGCGGATCGAAGCTCATGCCCTGACTCATGCGACGTTCCCCGAGTTGACTGCTGCCGCGCCTTCTCAAGCGGCCTTGTTGCCCATCAGCTCGTCGAAGGCCACCGGCTCTTCCACCGAGCGCGCGCGCGCCAGCACCCAGTCGACGATGTTGTCTTCGGTCACCGCCGATTCGACCGTCGCCACCCGCTCGCGGTCGCTCAGGTACCACTGGATCACCTCGGCCGGGCGCTCGTAGCTTTGCGCCAGATCCTCGATCGCCTTGCGGATCTGCTGCTGCTGCGCGCCCAGGCCCTCGCCGCGCACCAGTTCGGCGAACAGCAGGCCCATGCGCACGCGTCGTTCCGCCTGGGCGGCGAAGACCTCGGCCGGCAGCGGCGACTCCTGGGCGTTGAGGCCGCGGCGGACGAGATCTTCGCGCGCCGCTTCCATCAGACGCCGGGCTTCCTCCTGCACCAGCGACTTCGGCAGTTCGAAGCGGGTCACCGCCAGCAGCGCCGCAAACGCGCTTTCCTTGGTGCGCGCCTTCAGCCGTCCACTGACCTCGCGCTGCAGATTGGCGCCGATCTCGGCGCGCATCTTGGCCAGGTCGCCGTCGGCCACGCCGAGCGAGCGCGCGAACTCGGCATCGACCGCGGGCAGGTTCGGCTGCTCGATCTTCTTCAGGGTGATCTCGAAGCTGGCGAGCTTGCCGGCCAGTTCGGTCGCGCGATAGTCGGCCGGGAAGGTCAGCGCGAAGGTCTTGCTTTCGCCGACCGTCATGCCGCGCACCGCGCCCTCGAACTCGGCCAGCATCCGCCCCTGGCCGAGAACGAACGGAAAGTCGCTGCCGGTGCCGCCGTCGAAGCGCTTGCCATCGACCGAGCCGGCGAAGTCCACCGTGACGCGGTCTTGGTCTGCGGCCGGCCTTGACACCGGCTCGTAGGTAGCGCGTTGCCGGCGCATGATCTCGATCGTGCGGTCGATCTCGGCCTCGCCGACCGCGCACACCGCACGCTTGACCTCGCTGCCGGCCAGATCGCCGATGCGAACCTCAGGAAACACCTCGAAGGTGGCCGAGAACTCCAGGTCCTTGCTGTCGGCCACCGTGCGCGGCTCGAGGCGCGGCGCGCCTGCCACGCGCAGCTTGCTGCCGGTCACCGCGTCCTTGAAGGCGGCGCCGATCTTGTCGTTCAGGACCTCGGCCTGGATCTGCGCACCGTAGGTCGCCGCGACCATTTTCATCGGCACCTTGCCCTGGCGGAACCCCGGCATGCGCACGGTGCGCGCGAGCCGCGCCAGGCGGGCGGTGACTTCCTTGTCGATCTCGCTGGCGGGAACGCTGAGGTCGATGCGGCGTTCGAGGGCGCCGAGTGTCTGCACGTTGACTTGCATGGTTTCCTGAGGCGCTGCCGGCCGCCGGGCGCCGGATCAACACCGGTCAATGGATTGCGGGAGACTGCCTGGTGCGAAGGGGGGGACTCGAACCCCCACGCCGGTGAAGGCGTCAGGACCTAAACCTGGTGCGTCTACCAATTTCGCCACCTTCGCGACGCGATCGGCGGCGGGCCCGCGCCGCACGCAAGCCGCAGCGAACCGACACGCACCGAATCGGCGCGCATTCTACTCACAGGCATCCCCGTGCCCGCGGCGCGCGGCCGGCGCCGGCGGCCGCGTGATAGCTTCGCCGCATGGGGGTCGAGCACTACGAGAACTTTCCGGTCGCGTCGCTGCTGCTGCCGGCGCCGCTGCGTGCGCCGGTGCAGGCGATCTACCGCTTCGCCCGCTGCGCCGACGACATCGCCGACGAGGGTGACGCAGCCGCGGCCGAGCGGCTGGCGCAGCTCGCCGAACTTGGGCGCCAGCTCGACCTGATCGAGGCCGGCCGGCCAAGCGACTGGCCGCAACTGGCCGACGCCGTCGAGCGCCACGACCTGCCGATTGCGCTGCTGCGCGACCTGCTGTCGGCCTTCGCGCAGGACGTGAACGTGCGCCGCTACGCCGACTACGAGGCGCTGCTCGACTACTGCCGGCGCTCGGCCAACCCGATCGGCCGCCTGCTGCTGGCGCTGTACCGGCGCGACGAGGCGCCGCTGTGCCAATGGTCGGACGCGATCTGCACGGCGCTGCAGCTCGTCAACTTCTGGCAGGACATCGCCCTCGACTGGGACAAAGGCCGCGTCTATCTGCCGCTGTCCGAACTACACGCGCACGGCGTCGACGAGGCGCAGATCGGCGCGCGGCTCGCCGACGCGCGCTGGGCGGCGCTGCTCGCGGCGCAGGTGCAGCGCGCGCGGGCGATGCTACTGTCCGGCGCCCCGCTGGCGCGTGCCCTCGGCGGCCGCATCGGCTGGGAGCTGCGTCTGGTCGTGCAGGGCGGACTGCGCATCGCCGAGCGCATCGACGCCGTCGCCGGCGACGTCTTCGCCCGCCGCCCGGTGCTCGGCCGCGGCGACTGGGCGCTGATGACCGCGCGCGCCTTGCGCATGTAGCCGCCCGTGCCGATGACCGCCGACGAGTACTGCCAGAACAAGGCCGCCGGCAGCGGCTCGAGCTTCTACTACAGCTTCCTGTTCCTGCCTCCAGCGCGCCGGCGCGCGATCACCGCCTTGTACGCGTTCTGCCGCGAGGTCGACGACGTGGTCGACGAGGTCCACGATCCGGCTACCGCGCAGGCGAGCCTCGACTGGTGGCGGGCCGAGATCGGGCGCATGTACGCCGGCGATCCGCAGCACCCGGTCACGCGCGCGCTGGCGCCGCATCTGGCCGAGTTCGCGATCTCGCGCGAGCGGCTGCTGCTGGTGGTCGACGGCATGCAGATGGACCTGCGCCAGAACCGCTACCTCGACTTCGCCAACCTGCGCCAATACTGCCATCTGGTGGCCGGTGTGGTCGGCGAACTGTCGGCCGGCATCTTCGGCGCCAGCGACGAGCGCACCTACGAGTACGCGCGCCAGCTCGGCCTGGCGCTGCAACTGGTCAACATCGTGCGCGACGTCGGCGAAGATGCGCGCCGCGGCCGGCTGTACCTGCCGCTCGACGAACTGCAGGCCGCCGGGGTGCGCGTCGCCGACCTGCTCGCCGGCCGCTACGTCGACGGCTTCGAGGTCGTGATGCGCCATCAGGCCGAGCGCGCGCGCGCCGCCTACCGCGCCGCGCTGGCGAGCCTGCCCGAGGCCGACCGCCGGGCGCAGCGCGCCGGCCTCGTCATGGGCGCGATCTACCTGACCCTGCTCGAAGAGATCGAACGCGAGAACTTCCGCGTCCTGCACCAGCGCATCGCGCTCACGCCGCTGCGCAAGCTGTGGATCGCCTGGCGCACCTGGACCTTCGGCCCGCCGGCGCGCCTGCTGCGCGCGCCCGCGCCGTGAGCAACGCCGCGGCGGCCGCGCGTCGGGTCGCGGTGGTCGGCGGCGGCTGGTCGGGCATCGCTGCCGCGCTGACGCTGGCCGATGCCGGCTGCGCGGTGACGCTGTTCGAAGCCGCGCCCCAGCTCGGCGGCCGCGCGCGCCGCGTCGAGCTCGAACTCGGCGATCGCCGCTATCCGCTCGACAACGGCCAGCACCTGCTGATCGGCGCCTATCGCGACACGCTGGCGCTGATGCGCCGTGTCGGCGTCGATCCGCAGGCGGCCTTCCTGCGGCTGCCGTTCACGCTGCGTTATCCGGACGGCTTCGCGTTGCAGGCCGCGCGCCTGCCGGCGCCGCTGCACCTGGCCGGCGCCCTGCTCTGCGCGCGCGGACTGCACTGGAGCGAGCGCCTGGCAATGGCGCGCGCCGTCGATCGCTGGCGGCGCAGCGGCTGGGCGCCGGCGCGCGATCACGCGGCGATCGGACTGATGAAAGGCGTGCCCGCGGTCGTGATCGAGCGCATCTGGCAGCCGCTGTGTGTCGCTGCCCTCAACGTGCGGCTCGAACAGGCTTCCGCCGCCGTCTTCCTGACCGTGCTGCGCGACAGCCTCGGCGCCGATCGCGCCGCTTCCGACCTGCTGCTGCCGCGCGCCGACCTGTCGGCCCTGCTGCCCGACGCCGCCGAGCGCGCGCTCGCCGCCGGTGCAGTAGACCTTCGGCTGCGCTGCGCGATCGAACAACTGACCCGCCGGCCGCAGGGCTGGGCGCTATGCGACCGCGGGCAGGCGTACGACGTCGAAGCCGTCGTGCTGGCGCTGCCGCCATGGCGTGCGGCACCGTTACTCGAAAGCGCCGGCGAACCCGCGTTTGCCCCCGCCATCGACTGCCTGCGGCAGATCGGTCCGGCGCCGATCGCCACCGTCTACCTGCGCTACGGCACGCCGGTCCAACTGCCCGCGGTCGCGACGGCGCTGCTGGAGAATCCGGCACGCGCCGAGTTCGGCCAATGGGTGTTCGACCGTGGCGCGCTCGACGCGCGCTGCGCCGGCGTGCTCAGCGTCGTCGTCAGCGCCGCCGGGCCGCACGAAGCGCTCGATCACGCCGCTCTAGCGCGCGCGGTCGCAACGCAGCTCGGCAGCGCGCTGTCTCTGCCCGCGCCGATTGCCGCGCGCGTGATCGAAGAAAAGCGCGCGACGATCGTCCCGCACCCCAGCCTGCAGCGCCCGCCCGCCGCCCTGGCCGAAGGGCTCTTCCTCGCCGCCGACTCGGCGGACGGCGCGTATCCGTCGACGATCGAAGGGTCGGTGCGTAGTGGCTATGCGGCGGGCCGGGGCTTGATGGAAAAGCTCGGCTGATCGGCGCGCGTCGGTCGAGCAGCGTTCAGAACCCGGCATCGCCACGGGCTGGGAGCGCCCGGCACCGATGAGTGCGAACGACCCGTCGCCGGCGTTCCAGATTCCACGACGGCAGACTTTCCTCAGGCGTCAACGCTCACGAGCTGGCTCGTGGAACTTGGGGCGGGAACAGGCTCACCGCCGGCGCGGAGGCCTTCAATGTGGAACTCGATCGCCTCGCGAATGAGAGTCTCAACCTCCTCCCGGGTCTCGCCGACGGCGACACAGACGGGCAGGTCCGGGACATAGGCACCAAAGCTCGTGGGACCGCGCTCGATAACGACCAAGTACTCCATGCGGGACCTCACCTTTTCAGACCGACCTGCTTGAGGATGCTGTTCAACGTTCCGGGCAGAACGTCGACGCCGGGCTTTCCGGCGACGGTGACCGTGCCGCGTTTGGTTGCGTGGTGGTACTGTCGGTGACCGCCCTTATGGCGCACCTGGAACCAATCGTCTGCCTCAAACCGGGCAATCAGCTCCTGGACCTTGGTTGGCATTCTGCCGAGATGGCACTCCGTCCGCTCCGGCGAGGCCTGCAACGCCGCGTACCGGCGAAAGGCGCGACGCTCAGCCTTCCAGAAGGCCCGGCGATAGTGCGGACGGAGGTGCTTCGCCCACTCTCCGGAAACCGTAAGTTGATTGGAGCGCTTGTGAGCCACGACTTCGACGCCTAACCTTGTTAGGCCGCAGCACGCGAGTGGGGCTTACTGCTTCAGGTGACGCTGCAGATCGTCGCACGACAACTTCACATCGCGGAGGATGCTGGCAAGCAGCCCAGGACCGAGCGTTTCGCCAGCGTGCACCGCGACGACGGTGACGCGGCCATCTGCGTGACGCAGGAAATGGTGACTTCCCTTCACGCGCGCGACGTCGAAACCTACCCGGCGAAGCGCAGCGATCAGTTCCTTGCCGGTGACTACGCGATAGGACGTCACGCGCCGACCGTGACGCGCTGAACACCAACGAAGTCCAATCGAGGGGCCGGAGCGCCCTGAACCTCAAGACAAAGCTCGATGGCTTCCCTGATCCGCTCCATGAGCTCGTCGAGCGAGCGGGCTTGCGTGTGGCAGCCCGGCAACGCGGGAACGGTGGCCACGAAGTAGCCCTCCGCGTCCTTTTCGACTACGACGTCAAACTGTTGCGACATGGGGCGTCCTCCACGCGAGATTCTACCCGGCTTCGCTGGGACCCGCGAAACCGACGGGTCCGCAGCCTAACGTGGAGGTAAGCGGGCTGCGCGGCTCTTTTGCGCAGATCCGCTTGACCGTAGGGTTAGGCATCTTCTTCACCTTTTCCGTCGATTTTCTTTGCTGACCCTCGGCCTGTGTGGTCAGTAAGAGGGTGATCGACAGACCGCAGGACTTCGCCGGTCTCGGAATTGACTATCTCTTCTTTGTAGCGATTGTTCTGTCGATCAATGATGCGAAGGAATTTGCTCCACAGGCCCGTCTTGCGATGCAGATCATCTCCACTGACTTCCTCATAGATTGGCTTCTTGAATCCAGGGCGCTTATGCTTCAGGCCAAGCTTTTCTCTGACCGTTACCGTTTCGCAGATTTCTACGTTGAAGTTGCGGGCCGTGGCACCACAATTAGGACAAGGAGGTCGTTGCTCCGGACGTAGCTGGGAGCTTTCTTCAAGCTGTTTCCCGCAGGAACCGCAGAGAACTGAACTGTCGGAAGTGCCCATATGCTGGATGCCTAACTTGTTTTCCTACGGCAGTGTTTTTGTTTATCCGGATCCGGACTCCGTGTAACTGGAAGCCGAGCAGAGCACTGAATCTGTCGACTCATCAAGGCCTTGCACGCTGTCCCTAGCGCACGTCGACCTGCCAAGAAACCTGATCACCGGGCAATTGAACTGACGACGCGGGGCTTTGCAGCGAACGCTTCGATGACTTGCGCGCGGTCAGAAGCCTGGCTGACTTCAGCGGCCCGCACACCCGGCGGCACTCAGCTTCTCGCGCCGCATCAGCAAAGTTTGCATCCGGTTCCACGGCGAGATCCCGCGCCAAGTCAGACAGTGCGCTTGGCCTGCAGCGCCTTGAAGTACACCAACTCCTCGCCCTCGTCGTCCAGATTCTCGAGGTGGCCGCTCGGCACAAAGCCGCAACGCTCGAACAGAAACTGGGCCGGGGTGTTCGATCGGTTACATGAGACGAAGAGCTTCGACCGCACACATTGAACTTCTGTCTCTTCGAGCAGAGCGGTGGCTAGGCCGCGTCGCCGGTCTGCGATCGCCACTACAAGTAGCGGGATGACAGCGTGGCCGAACAGCGAATAGTTCAGTATCAGAAATCCGTTGATCTCGTCGTCGTCCACCGCCACGAAGCATTCGCCGCGGTCAAGCGAGGATCGGACCAAATGTTCCCGATCGCGATCGGCCCGAATCAGAGGATCGACGAAGCGCAGCGCTTGAAAGTCGGAGGGGAGTCCGAGCCGAATCGTGCAGGTCGCAGCCGGTGTCCGGGATTCCATTGTGCGGGCTCTGATGCGAATGTCTGCGCAGATTGTGACCGCTTGCGGGGCAAATCGGCTACCGGTTCCGACGTCCGGAGTTGGTCGAGCGGGGCAACTCACCCCGTCACCCAATCCGACCCTCGATCGCCCCATCAAACCGCCCCGAACCACGCACCGCCGCCCGCCTCCTCGCGCACCCGCCCCTCACCCCGCCCGCACCCGCTCCAGCGCATGCTCGACGCGGTCGACGGCGATCACTTCGAGTCCTTCGATGCTGTGCTTCGGCGCGTTGGCCTTGGGGATGATCGCCAGCGAGAAACCGAGCTTGGCCGCCTCGCGCAGCCGCTCCTGACCGCGCGGCGCCGGGCGCACTTCGCCGGCCAGGCCCACTTCGCCGAAGGCCACCAGCCCGCGCGGCAGCGCCCGGTTGCGCATCGAGCTGACGATCGCCAGCAGCACCGCGAGATCGGCCGCCGGCTCCTGGATGCGCACGCCGCCCACGGCGTTGACGAACACGTCCTGGTCGAAGGTGGCGATGCCGGCGTGCCGGTGCAGCACCGCCAGCAGCATCGCCAGCCGCTGCTGCTCCAGGCCCACGCACAGCCGGCGCGGGTTGGGCACGTGCGCGGTGTCCACCAGCGCCTGCAGCTCGACCAGCAGCGGCCGCGTGCCCTCCTGCGTCACCAGCACGCAGGAACCGGCCACCTGCGCATCGTGCTGCGACAGGAACAGCGCCGACGGGTTGGCCACTCCCTTGAGCCCGCGGTCGGTCATCGCGAACACGCCCAGTTCGTTGACCGCGCCGAAGCGGTTCTTGAACGCGCGCACCATGCGGAAGCTCGAATGCGTGTCGCCCTCGAAGTACAGCACCGTGTCGACCATGTGCTCGAGCACGCGCGGGCCGGCGAGCGCGCCCTCCTTGGTCACGTGGCCGACGAACACCAGGCTGACACCCGACTGCTTGGCCACGCGCGTCAACTGCGCCGCGCACTCGCGCACCTGCGCCACCGAGCCCGGCGCCGACTGCAGCTCGGCCGAGTACAGCGTCTGGATCGAGTCGATCACCGCCACCTGCGGCTTCTCCGCGGCGATCATGGCCTGGATGCGCTCCAGGCCGATCTCGGCCAGCAGCCGCACTGCCTTGCCGTCGACACCCAGCCGGCGCGCGCGCAGTGCGACTTGCGCAACCGACTCCTCGCCGCTCACGTACAGCACGCGCGCGCCGCCCTTGTCCGACATCGCCGCCAGCGCCTGCAGCAGCAGCGTCGACTTGCCGATGCCCGGGTCGCCGCCGATCAGCACCACGCCGCCCTCGACCAGGCCGCCGCCGAGCACGCGGTCGAACTCGTCGATCCCGGTCGAGCGGCGCGGCATCTGGCGCGCCTCGACCTCGCCCAGCGTCCGCAGCTCGCTCGTGCCGGCCAGCGCGGCGTAGCGGTTGGCCGTCTTGTCCGCCGCTTCGATGCGCGCCTCGGCGAGCGTATTCCAGGCGCTGCAGTGCGGGCACTGGCCCTGCCACTTCAGCGATGTGCCGCCGCACTCGCTGCACACGTACTGGGTCTTGGCCTTGGTCGCCATCGCCGCCCTGCCTACTCGCTGACCTCGACCGGCACCCGCGGCGCGAGCGCGCACATCAGCTCATAGCCGACGGTGCCGCTGAGCTCGGCCACGGTGTCGATCGGCACCTGCGCGCCCCACAGCTCGACCTCGCTGCCCGGTTGCGCCTGCGGCGCATCGCTCAAGTCGACCGTGATCATGTCCATCGACACGCGGCCGGCGAGCGGCACGATGCGACCGTCCACCGCCACCGGCGTGCCGTCGGGGGCGCTGCGCGGATAGCCGTCGGCATAGCCGCAGGCAACGACACCGATGCGCGCCGGTCGCACCGCCCGCCAGCGCGAGCCGTAACCGACGCACTCGCCGGCCGCCAGCGTCTGCACGGCGATCAGGCGCGAGCGCAGCGTCATCGCCGCGCGCAGGCCGAACGTGGCGGCCGCGGTGCCGGCGCGCGGACTGCCGCCGTACAGGGCGATGCCCGGGCGCACCCAGTCGCCGCCGACCGCCGGTTGCAGAAAGAGCGCGGCCGAATTGGCGAGACTGCGTTCCCCCGGCCAACCGGCCAGCGCCCGCTCGAAGACCGCCAGTTGCTCGCGAACGCCAACCGGACCGCCGTCGCCCGCGGCGTCCGCATTGGCGAAGTGGGTCAGCGCGCCGGCCACGCGCAGCCCGGCGCAGGCCTGCAGGCGCGCCAGCGCGGCGCCGGCCTCGTGCGGCGCCAGCCCGAGCCGGTTCATGCCGGTGTTGACCTTCAATTGGACCTCGATCGGCACACCGCTGCGCCGCCGCTCGAGCAGCTCGATCTGCTCGTGCGCGTGGACGACCGCAGTCAACTTCAGGCGCTCGATTTCGGCCAGATCGCGTTGGTCGAAGAAGCCTTCGAGCAGCACGATCGGCTTGCGCCAGCCGGCGGCGCGCGCGCGCTGTGCTTCGGCCACTTCAAGCAGCGCCAGCGCATCGGCCGGCGCGAAGGCGGCAAGCACGCGCTCGAGGCCGTGGCCGTAGGCGTTGGCCTTGACCACCGCCGCCAGGCGCCGGCCGCCGGCGCGCGCTCGCGCCTGCGCCAGGTTGTGGCGCAGCGCGGCCGAATCGATCGTGCTCAGGATCGGGCGTGGCATGACTCGATGCGCGGCTGCTTAGCCGCGGCGCTCGCCGACCTGACGCGCCAGACACAGATCGGCCCAACTCTTGGACTTGTCGGCGAGGTTGCGCAGCAGGTAGGCCGGGTGGTAGGTGACGATCGCCGGCACGGTGCGACCGCCGAGATCGATTGCGTGCACGCGGCCGCGCAACTGCGCGATGCTGGCGTCGGAGCCGAGCAGCGACTGCGCGGCGAAGCGGCCCATGATCAGCACCACGCGCGGGCTCACAAGCTGCAACTGTCGCTTCAGGAAGGGCTCGCACAGAGCCACCTCCTGCGGCTGCGGGTTGCGGTTGGCCGGCGGCCGGCACTTGAGCACGTTGGCGATGTAGACCGCGGCGGCCGGATCCTGCGCCCGGCGCGAGCGGCCGACCGCTTCCAGCATGTTGTCGAGCAGGCGCCCGGCCTGGCCGACGAAGGGCTCGCCGCGCTCGTCTTCCTCGGCGCCCGGCGCTTCACCGGCCAGCAGCCAGTGCGCCTGGCGGTGGCCGGTGCCGAACACCGTCTGCCGGCGCGTGCGGCACAGCTCGCAGGCGGTGCAGGCGGCCACCGCGGCTTGCAGCGGCTCCCAGTCCATGCGGGCGATGCGCGCCTTGCGGTCGCCGTCGCCGCCGGGCAGCGGCTCGGTGGTCGTCGCCATCGGTGCGACCGCGATCGCGGCCGGTGCGTGCGCTGGCGTGGCCGGTGCGTCCTCTGACGTGACCGATTCGACCTCTGGCGTGACCGGTTCGACCGCCGGCGCGGCCGCTGCCGGGCCGGCGCCGCGCGTCTGCCACACGGCGCCCAGGCGCATCGCATGCCAGAGGGCGCGCCGGCGCGGATCGAGCGTCATCGCCCGGGTCACAGCGCGATGCGCAGCACGAGCGCGTCCTCGCGGCCGTCGTGCGCCGGGTAGTAGCCGCGGCGCACGCCGATGCGATCGAAGCCGTAGCGCGCATACAGGCGCAGCGCCGCCAGATTGCTCGGCCGCACCTCGAGCAGCATCGTGCGCGCGCCGTGGTCGCGCGCCTGCTGCGCCATCCACTCGAGCAGGCGCCAGCCGTAGCCGGCGCGCTGGCGGTCGACCGCGACGCTCAGGTTCAGCAGGTGTGCCTCGTCGATCGCGATCATCGCCACCGCGTAGGCGATCGGCGCCATGCCGCCGGCGGCGGTCGCGTGCAGCGTCCACGCGCAGTGGCCGGCGCGCAGGCTGTCCTCGAAGTTGCCGCGCGTCCACGGGAACGGGTAGACGGCGCGTTCGATCACCAGGATCTGCTCGAGGTCGGCGGCCAGCATCGGCGCGAAGTGCTCGGCCTCCGGCTCCGGCGCCGGTCGCAGCACGGCGCTCATGCCGCAGCGCCGGCCGCCGATGCGGCATGGCGCTCGTCGATCGTCAGCGCTACGCGGTCGCGCACGTACAGCGGCATCGCCTGCGCCGCCGGCAGCGCCCGGCCGCGCGCCAGGCCGATGCAGGCCAGGTGCGCGATCGCGCCCGCACCGGCGCGCGCCTGCGGCAACCGCTGCGCCACCGCCGCCGATTCCAAGGCCGGCGCGAACATCGCCAGCGCATCGCCCGCGAGGGCGTGCGGTGCGAAGCGGGCGATCAGAGCCGGCAGCTCCGCTGCCGCCGCCAACGCCGGCGCGCTCAGTTCGACCGCGTCGCCGTCGCGCAGCTCGTAGACGGCCCAGTAGACCTGCTGCATGCGGGCATCGATCGCGACCGCGATCCGGCGCGCGCCGCCCGCCGCCGCAAAGGCGAGCGGTGCCAGTTCTGCCGCGTTGAGCGCCAGCGCCGCCAGGTTGCCGATCGGCACCACCGGCCGGTCGATGCCGTAGGCCAGTCCCTGCGCGACGCCGCAGGCGATGCGCAAGCCGGTGAACGAGCCCGGCCCGGCGCCGAACGCCAGTGCATCGAGGTCGGCCAGCGTCACGCCGGCTTCGGCCAGCAGTTGCTGCGCCATCGGCAACACGAACTGCGAGTGTCGCTGGCCGACGTGCTCGCTGCGCTCGATCACGCCGCCGGCGCGCGCCAGCGCCACCGAGCAGACTTCGGTGGCGGTGTCGAAGGCGAGCAGACAGGGCGGGCGCATGTCGCGGTGCGCGCGCAAGCGGCCGGCGCGACGCCCGCGGATTCTATCTTCGGCCCGGCGCGCGCCGCCGCAGCGACGGTCGCGCGCGGCGCGGCGGTGGCGGCGTTCAACGCCGCTCGCCGCCTTTGCCGCCGGGTCCGCGCTGGCGCGGTCCGAACTCGCGCTGCGACTCGTGGATCTGTTCGCGCAGCCGCTGCCGCTCCTCGGGCGACAGCCGGTGCGGCCCTTCGCCGCGCAGGCGCTGCTCGCGCCGCTCGTGCATGCGCTGGCGAAACTGCTCGCGCTGTTCGGGCGTGAACGACTCGCGGATCGCCTGCCGCTGTTCGGGCGTCAACTGCCGCATCAGGTTGCCCTTCTGCTCGGGCGTGAGCTGGCGCCACATGAATTCGCGCTGTTCCGGCGTCAGGCTGCGCCAGATCTCGTCGCGCTGATCGGGCCCGGGCGCCGGCGGCTGCGCGTGCACCGTTCCGAGGCCGGCGGCGAGTAGCAAGGCGAGCAGCGGGCGCGCAGCGAACATGAGGGCAGACCGTGGGCGGCGATGGCCGCCGCTCGCCGGTATCTTAGGCAATCGCGGTCGCCGCCGCCGCCGACCGCGCGCTGCCCCGGCCCGGGCGCGGGGTAAATTCTGTAACCGGCTGTAGCCGTGCACGCGTGCCTTGAGCCGCGCGCCTAGCATCGCCGCCGGCCCGATCGGCACTGACGACACCGATGAACCGCTCGACACCCAAACTGCTCGTGGTCGACGACGATCCGCGCCTGCGCGACCTGCTGCGACGCTACTTCGGCGACAACGGCTTTGCCGTGCACGTGGCGGAAAACGCCGTGGCGATGAACAAGCTGTGGCTGCGCGAGCGCTACGACGCGCTGATCCTCGATCTGATGATGCCCGGCGAGGACGGCCTGTCGGTGCTGCGCCGGCTGCGCGCCGGCAACGACCGCACGCCGGTGATCATGCTCACCGCCAAGGGCGAGGACGTCGATCGCATCGTCGGCCTGGAGCTGGGCGCCGACGACTACCTGCCCAAGCCCTTCAACCCGCGCGAACTGCTGGCGCGGATCAACGCCGTGCTGCGCCGGCGCGGCGCCGACGAGGCGCCGGGGGCGCCGGCGAAGGAGCCGGCGACCGTGCGCTTCGGCGCCTTCGAGCTCGATCTGGCCACGCGCAGCCTGAGGCGCGACGGCGTGCCGGTGGCGATCACCACCGGCGAGTTCGCGGTGCTCAAGACTTTCGCCCGCCACCCGAAGATGCCGCTGTCGCGCGAGAAGCTGATGGAGATGGCGCGCGGACGCGAGTACGAAGCCTTCGACCGCTCGCTCGACGTGCAGGTGTCGCGCCTGCGCAAGCTGATCGAGCCCGATCCGGCCAAGCCGCGCTACATCCAGACCGTCTGGGGGCTGGGCTACGTGTTCGTTCCCGACGGCGACGCTTGAGAGTTGCGCGGCGGAGTCGACGGCCACGCCGATGAGCCTGCGCTCGCCGTCGCTGTTCTGGCGCACCTTCCTGCTGATCGTCGCGCTGATCCTAGCCAGCCTGGCCGGTTGGGCGCAGATCTTCCGCGTGTTCGAACGCGAACCGCGGGCGCAGCAGATCGCGCAGCAACTGGTGTCGATCGTCAACATCACGCGCGCCGCGCTCCTGCACTCCGATCCGGCGCTGCGCCTCGACCTGCTGGCCGAGCTGGCCGACAACGAGGGCATCCGCATCGTGCCGCTGGAGCCGGGCGACCGCATCGTCGATCTGGCCGACACGCCGCTGATGCGTCTGGTGCGCGAGTCGGTGCGCTCGCAACTGGGCGCGGCCACGCGTCTGGCGGCGGCGGTCAACGACGTGCCTGGCCACTGGGTGAGCTTCAGCATCGACGACGACCATTATTGGGTCTACCTCGGGCGCGACCCGATCGCCTTCGATGCCGGCACGCAGTGGCTGCGCTGGGCGATCCTAGCCACGCTGCTGTCGCTCGCCGCCGCGGTGGCGATCTCGCGACTCGTGAACCGGCCGCTGGCGCGCCTGGCGCAGGCCGCGCGCCAGCTTGGCGCCGGCCACACGCCGGCGCCGCTGCCGGAAGTCGGCCCGGCCGAAATCGCCACCGTCAACCGCAGCTTCAATCGCATGGTCGCCGACCTCGGCCAGCTCGAGCAGGACCGGGCGGTCCTGCTGGCCGGCATCTCGCACGACCTGCGCACACCGCTGGCGCGCCTGCGGCTCGAGCTCGAGCTCAACGACCTGCCCGAGGCCACACGCGCGGCGATCGCCGGCGACATCGCGCAGATGGACGCGATCGTGCGCCAGTTCCTCGACTACGCGCGCCGCCGGCCGCAGCAGCCGGCCGAGGAGATCGACCTGTCGGCGCTGGTGCACGATGCGCTCGCCCAGGCGCGGCTGGCGGCGCAGGCCGACCTGGCGCTGGCGCCGCAGGTGCGCATCGCCGGCCATCGCACCGAACTCGTGCGCGCGCTCGACAACCTGCTCGCCAACGCCGACCGCTACGGCCGCGCCGCCGACGGCAGCCTGCACCTGGAGGTGCGGCTGGTCGAACGCGACGACGCGGTGGTGCTCGAAGTCGCCGACCGCGGCGCCGGCATCGCGCCGCAGGACATCGAGCGGCTGCTGCGACCCTTCGAGCGCGGCGACCGCGCGCGCGGCGGCGGCAGCGGCGCCGGACTGGGTCTGGCGATCGTCGATCGCGCCGCGCATCTGCACGGCGCGCGCTTCGAGCTCGTGCCCAACGAGCCCTGCGGCCTGCGCGCGCGACTGGTGTTCGCGCGCCCGGCCGCGCGCGGCTGAGGCCTTCGCCCGCGCGCGCGTACGTCGGGCGCAACCGCGAAGTCAAACCCCGGCGGCCGATCACCGTCGCCCGCGCGCGCGTGCGCCGGGCCGATGCCGGCGCGCTCTCAGCACGAAGCGCCCGCCTCGTCCGCCTCAAGCAGCGCTACCGCGAGCGCGGCGATGCCCTCGCCGCGGCCGGTGAAGCCGAGCGCCTCGCTGGTCTTGCCCTTGATGCCGACGGCGCCGGCGTCGACGCCGAGCGCGGCGGCGATCCGCTGCTGCATCGCCGGCACGTGCGGCGCGATCTTCGGCCGTTGCGCGATCACCGTGCAGTCGACGTTGATCACGCGCCAGCCGGCCGCGCGCACGCGCGCCACCGCCTGCGCCAGCAGTTGCAAGCTGTCGGCGTCCTTGTGCGCGGCGTCGCTGTCCGGAAACATCCGGCCGATGTCGCCCAGCCCGGCGGCACCGAGCAGGGCGTCGGTGATCGCATGCAGCAGGACGTCGGCGTCCGAGTGTCCGAGCAGCCCGGCTGCGTGCGCGATCTCGACGCCGCCGATCAGCAGCCGGCGCCCGGGCACCAGCGCGTGCACGTCGAACCCCTGGCCGATGCGGATGCCGCTGCTCATCGCCTTGCTCCCGTCAGAGCCTGCCCTGCAGGCCGAGGATCGCGCCGGCGAGCGCGAAGTCGTTGCCGTCGGTGACCTTGAGGTTGGTCGCCGCGCAGGCCACCAGGCGCGGCGCGTGGCCAAGCCGCTCGACCGCCGCCGACTCGTCGGTCACTGTGGCCAGCGCACCGGGCGCATCGAGCGCGGCACGCAGCAGCGCCAGGCGGAACATCTGCGGTGTCGCCGCCCGCCACAGGTAGTTGCGCTCGACCGTCGCCAGCACGCGCTCGCCTTGCGCGCGCTTGAGCGTGTCAGCCAGCGGCTGCGCCAGCAGGCCGCCGACCGGATCGTCGCGCACGGCGTCGATCAGCGCCGCCAGGTCGGCGGCCGACAGGCATGGTCGCGCCGCATCGTGCACCAGCACCCAGTCGTCGGCGGCGGCGCGCGTTGCCAGGTGCTCGAGGCCGGCGCGCACGCTCGCCGCACGCGTGGCGCCGCCGGCCGGCAGCACGGTCACGCGCGCCGGCAAGCGCAGCGCGGCGATGTGCGGGTCCTCGGGGGCGACGACGACGATCACCTCGGCGATCCGTGGCTCGGCGAGCAGCGCCGCCAGAGCGTGCTCGAGCATCGTCGCGCGACCGAGCCTGCGGTACTGCTTGGGCAGCTCGCCGCCGGCGCGCGAGCCGGCTCCGGCGGCGGGAACGAGGGCGTGCAGTCGCGGCGGGCTCAAGAGAGGAAGTCGGGCAGGAGGGCGCTTGTATGATAGCGACGCGTTCGCGGTGAACCGGGGCCATGCCCGCTGCTTCCGGTCACCGCGAAGTCTTTTTGTGGACCGCACTACCTCGTTCCCGATCGAACTGCCGCTGCCGGCGCTGGCGGCCGGAGAGCGCTTTGCCGTGCCGCGGCCTCCGGGATCGGCCGACGCGCTGCTGATCGCCGTCCGCGCCGCAAGCGCAAGCCGGCAGCGGCGGCTGACCGTGGTCGTCTGCGCCGACGCGCACGATGCGCAGCGACTGACCGAGGAGCTGCGCTACTTCGAGCCATCGCTTGCGGTGCGCGCGTTCCCCGACTGGGAGACGCTGCCCTACGACCTGCTGTCGCCGCACCAGGACCTGGTGAGCGAACGGCTCGAGGCGCTGTACCGGCTGCTCAACCGCGGCGGCGACGACGCCCTCGATGTGCTGGTTGCGGCGGCCAGCAGCGCGCTGTACCGGCTGTGCCCGCCGAGCTACGTGCTCGGCCGCACGTTTTTCTTCCGCCAGGGCCAGCGTCTGGACGGCGAAAGCCTGCGCGCGCAGCTCGTGGCCGCCGGCTACCAGCACGTGTCGCAGGTGGTGGCGCCGGGCGAGTTCTCGGTGCGCGGCGGCCTGATCGACCTGTTTCCGATGGGTGCCGCGCTGCCGCTGCGGCTCGACCTGCTCGACGACACGCTCGAGAGCCTGCGCGCCTTCGATCCCGACAGCCAGCGCAGCCTGTATCCGGTGCCGCAGGTGCGATTGCTGCCGGGACGCGAGTTCCCGCTCGACGAGGCGGCGCGCACCGACTTCCGCCGCCGCTTTCGCGATGCTTTCGAGGGCGATCCGAGCCGGGTCGCGTTGTACAAGGACATCGGCCAGGGCATCGCCGGCGCCGGCATCGAGTACTACCTGCCGCTGTTTCACGAACACACGGCGACCCTGTTCGACTACCTGCCGGCCGATGCCGAGCTGATCCTGCACGGCGAGATCGAGGCCGCCTGCCGGCGCTTCTGGACCGAGACCAGCGAGCGCTATCGCTTCCTCGCCCGCGACCGCGATCGGCCCTGTCTGCCGCCGGCGCGCCTGTTCATCGACGCCGAGGCGCTTTTCACCGCCGCGCAGCGCTTCGCGCGTGTGGTGCTGAGCGCCGGCGACCCCGGCGGCACCGGCTTCGCGCCCGCGCCGCCGGTGGCGGTCGAGCGCCGCGCCGAGGATCCGCTGGCGCGCCTGCGCGCGCTCGTCGATCGGGCACGCGGCGATGGCGGCCGCGTGCTGCTGCTGGCCGACTCTGCGGGCCGACGCGAAACCATCGGCCAGTTGCTGCGCGACCACGACTTGGAAGCCGCCGACAACGCTGATTTCGCCGGATTCGTCGCCGGCGATGCGCCGCTGGCGCTCGGCGCCGCGCCGTTGCAGGAAGGCTTTGCCGTGCCTGGAGCCGGGCTGCTGGTGCTGACCGAAACCGAGCTGTACGCGGCCAGCCCGCGGCGCAACCGCAGCCGCTCGCGCGAGCGCGCTTCGAACGTCGAGGCGATGATCCGCGATCTCGCGGAGCTGCGCATCGGCGACCCGGTGGTGCACCTCGAGCACGGCATCGGCCGCTACCTCGGCCTCGAGACGCTCGACCTCGGCGACGGACCGGCCGAGTTCCTGCACCTGCAGTACGCCGGCGACGCCAAGCTCTACGTGCCGGTGGCGCAGTTGCACCTGATCTCGCGCTACAGCGGCGCCGACCCGGACGCCGCGCCGCTGCACCATCTGGGCGGGGCCGATTGGGACAAGGCGAGAAAGAAGGCTGCGCGCCAGGTGCGCGACACCGCCGCCGAGCTGCTCAACCTGTACGCGCAGCGTGCCGCGCGCAAGGGCCACGCCTTCACGTTCAAGCACGGCGACTACGACCTGTTCGCCGAAGGCTTCGGCTTCGAGGAGACGCCCGACCAGCAGGCGGCGATCGACGCCGTCCTCAAGGACATGGGTGCCGGCTTTCCGATGGACCGGCTGGTGTGCGGCGACGTGGGCTTCGGCAAGACCGAGGTCGCGCTGCGCGCCAGCTTCGTCGCGGTGGCCGGCGGCCGCCAGGTGGCGGTGTTGTGTCCGACGACGCTGCTCGCCGAGCAGCACGCGCAGACCTTCCGCGACCGCTTCGCCGACTGGCCGGTGCAAATCGTCGAGCTGTCGCGCTTTCGCTCGGCCAAGGAAGTGGCCGAGGCGATCGCCGGCATCAAGGCGGGCCGGATCGACATCGTCATTGGCACCCACAAGCTGCTCGCGCCCGAGGTCGCCTTCGCCCGCCTCGGCCTGGTGATCATCGACGAGGAGCACCGCTTCGGCGTGCGTCAGAAGGAACGCCTGAAGGCGCTTCGCGCCGAGGTCGACGTGCTGACCCTGACCGCGACACCGATCCCGCGCACGCTGGCGCTGAGCATGGAGGGCATCCGCGAGTTCAGCGTCATCGCCACCGCGCCGCAGCGGCGGCTGGCGATCAAGACCTTCGTGCGGCGCGAGTCGCCCTCGCTCGTGCGCGAAGCCTGCCTGCGCGAACTGAAGCGCGGCGGCCAGATCTACTTCCTGCACAACGAGGTCGAGACGATCGACAACCGGCGCGCGCGCCTGGCCGAACTGGTGCCCGAGGCGCGCATCGGCATCGCCCACGGCCAGATGGGCGAGCGCGAGCTCGAGCGCGTGATGCGCGACTTCTACCAGCAGCGCTTCAACCTGCTGCTGTGCACGACGATCATCGAGACCGGCATCGACGTGCCGAGTGCCAACACGATCGTCATCCATCGTGCCGACAAGTTCGGCCTGGCGCAGTTGCACCAGTTGCGCGGCCGCGTCGGCCGCTCGCATCATCAGGCCTATGCCTATTTGCTGGTGCCCGACGAAGGCGGCATGACCAAGAACGCCGAGAAGCGGCTGGAGGCGATCCAGA